>JAQVBD010000011.1:10615-43259 GCA_028690485.1 Endomicrobiaceae bacterium | reverse complement strand
CAAAATATTTTTTTAAATGTCAATATTTTAATTTATACTTTTTTAAATTGAGAAATCGACGGTAACTTTACTAATATGTTTGCTCACAAGATCTTCAAGAGTCACACTATCAACATATTTTTGAATTGACTGATACAATCCTATCCAAAAATCAACTGTTGAACATTTTTCATAATTACTACATTTATTTGTGTCATACTCAAGACATGCCACAGGAGATAAATTACCTTCTGTAACTCTGAGAATATCACCAACTGTGTAATCTTTTGAATCTTTAGATAATTTGTATCCGCCCTGAGGACCACGAACACTTTTAAGAAGACCTGCTTTGGAAAGTTGTGTAATAATTTGTTCTAAATATTTTATAGATATTTTTTGTCTGGCAGATATATCTTTTAATGTTATATATTTACCATTAGTATGCTCAGCTAAATCTATCATAAGTCTAAGAGCATATCTTCCTTTTGTTGATATTTTCATAAAATCTCCTTAATAACCTAATTGTACTATAGATTAAATAGGAATTTCAATAATATAGTAAATTTTTTTATTTAATTCTATTAATGAAATGGTTGCTTATTCCGTGACTTTGAGAAATTGTTCGTCCTATCTGAATTATTTTTGAATTTATACATATACTGCATTTTTCAGGCGTATCATTGACACAAATTTTTCCCGGATAGATTTCATATTTTTTTCTATAAATACCTTCTGTAGCATTTGGCATAACAACATTAGCTCCACTTTTAAGAGCTATAATTCTTCCATTTGAATTTAAAGTTTCCATTGCTGTTGTTGCAGGGATATTTATATCCGGTAAAAGAAGACGGGTTACAGCCATAACTTTTAATGCAAGATTGAAACTTCCACCTGTTTCATTTTTTAAAGGAGTATTTGGGTTTGGTATAAATGGACCTATTCCTATCATATCTGCATCAAGTTCTTTAAAAAACAAAATGTCATTTGAAAGAGACTCTAAACTCTGATTTGGCAAACCAACTAAGCAACCTGTTCCGACTTCATAATTTAATTTTTTCAAGTTATACAGACAATTTAATCTATTCTCAAAATCCATTTCAGGATGCATTTTTTTATATAAATCTTTATCTGTTGTTTCTATTCTCAGCAAATATCTATCTGCACCTGCTTTTTTATATTCTTCATATTCTTTAAACGTCTTTTCACCTATACTTAAAGTTATTGAAATATTAAGTGATTTTATTTTTCGGATTATATTTATTATTTGTTCTGTAGAATAGGAGTTACTTTCACCTGACTGTAAAACAACTGTTTTGTATCCATAACTTACCGCTTTTTCAACAAATTTAAATATTATTTCTTCATCAATGTTGTATCTGTCTAATTTTTTATTTTCCAGTCTTAAACCACAATACTTACAATGCTGCTTGCAAGTATTTGAAAATTCAATTAAAGCTCTTAAATGAACTTCATTGCCAACATACTTTTCCCTTACTCTATCAGCTGCATTAAAAAGTTCATCATCAATAGATGAATTTTCTAAAAGAGATTTTATTTCTTCTTGATTTAAAATATGATTTTTTTCAGCTTTTTGAATTAATTTTTGCATAATCTTTTTTAATAATTTATTTTTTTTAATACTTATTGTTATAAGATTATCAAAAATATAATTTATTTTCAAAATTACAAATTATTAATATTCCAAATTAGCAGTTGATATTAAGAAAGCTGTTTTAGCTTGAAAATAATTAGCTTTTGCCTCATCTAATTTATTTTCTTTTTCCTGTTCTAAAGCTAAAGCTTCAAGATAGTCAGAAAGTTTTTCTGTTCCATTTTTATACCCGTCTTCTGACTCAAGCTTATTTGTTTGAGCCAATTCAAGACCTATTTTAGCAACTTTAACCTGCTCGTAAGCTGTTTCTAATTGTGTTAGTTTACTTTCCATATCTAACAATAAATATTTCCCAATAGATTCAAGTTGTTCTTGTGCAGAGTCATATTGAATTTTCATTTCCTTTATACTGTGAGCAGCTTCCCACCAATCACTTAATGGAATACTAATCATTCCAAAAGCGATAGTATCTTGATAATTCATAGCACTTCTGTCAAAATGATTATCGCTAAAATAATCTGTTCTAAAAAGACTTGCACCAACCGCTACAGTAGGTAGATAACTTCCTACTTTCATAGATTTTTGTAACTTTGCAACTTCTACATTAATTTGAAGCAATTTATATTCCGGTCTTTCTTTAAGTTGAGCAGAAAAATTATCTGTATTGAAAGAAGGTTCTTCAATTGCTAAAAATTCTTTATCAATCTGAACATCATATTCTTCTGCCAGTACTGCAAAAAGTTTTAAATCTTTTTTTGCAATTTCTATCATTTTGCTTAACTGACTTTTTTGAACAGATACTTCTTCTTTTTTAAGTTTAACTCTTAAATAATCACTTTTTGAAGATATACCCAACCCAAAAGCCTGTGATACTTGTGAATAAAGAGAATCTAACATTTTTTCATAAGATATAATAGTTTGCATTTTACCTTGAAGTAATTGAAATTGACGATACTTTTTTTCAGCTTCTGCAAAAACTTCATTTTGTTTAATTTGCAATTTATACAAAGAAGCATTCATTGCACTTTTAGCTAATTTATTACCATTTACTATTCTTCCACCAGTAAATAAAGGTTGTGTTACACTTAACATCATAACAGAAGCGCCATTACTCTGATCTGTTATAGGTAAAATACTTATTGGTGTTGTTAACCCAGGTAATATATTTGTATTTGCAATCCCGCCACCTGCTACTATCTTTGGGAAATATTTAGTAAAAGCACCTTTTGATGTTTGTTCTGCCATGTCACTTTCTAACTTTATTTTATGAAGATCATGATTATTTTTTAATGACATTTCTTGATATTGTTTCAAAGTTATAGTTTGTTTATTATTTTCCAGACTTTCATTATTAATAGTAGCTGTACTAATAGTTATATCTGTTTCAGCACTCAATATTGAACAAGAAAACAAACATAAAAATAATATGAATATATATTTATTACTTTTCATCTTTTTGCTCCTTATTCTTTGCTTCCCCTAACTTCCAATATGCAACAGGTAAAACATATAAAGTTAAAATTGTTGAACCTATAAGTCCAAAACAAATAACAGTTCCAAGAGGCCCCCACAATAAAGATCCTGATGTTATCAAAGGTATAACACCAACAGCTGCTGCACTAGCAGTTAAAAATATCGGTCTCATTCTTCTTTTGCCTGCAGCAATCGCTGCATCACGAACAGACATTCCTTTCTTTTCAAGTTCATGGGCATAACTAATCAAAATAACTCCATTTCTGACAACTATACCAAACAGAGCAATAAATCCTATAAAAGATGTCATACCAAACGGATATCCAATTATTAATAATCCTAATGCACCGCCTATAAGACTTAATGGCATGGTACACATAATAAGTAAAGTTAGTCTTATACTTTTAAATTGGAAAAACAATATAAAAAATATTAACACAATGCTTGTAGCTAATGATTTGCTAAAAGGGCCGTAAGTTTCTATTGATTTTTCATATTCTCCGCCATAAACTACTTTAATACTGCTAGGTTTCGATAAATTGTCTATTTTTTTAGCTACTTTTTTCAATATAGGATTAGATAGTTTATGAAATGCAACATCTGCAGATACTGTCAATGTATACCTGCCATTTCTTCTTATAACTTGCCCTTGACTAAAACTTGGTTTCAGTTTGGCAACTTGCCTAAGCATTACAGGTTTAGGTGATAATGGGGCAGAAATATACTGACTGCTAAGTTTTTCCGGAGTTGAAGTTTTTGACTCTTCATATTTGAGAAGAACTTCTTTTGGATAATCGTTTTCCCATACAGTTGCTACAGTCATCCCATTGCGATTAAGTGCCGTTGAAAGTCCGAGCATACCTCTAGTAATTGCCAATCTGTTAGCTGCTTCTTTATTAATATCCAAATCTATTGAAAGTAATGGGTTTCGATAATCATCTCTAACCCAAATAATATCTTTTTCTTGTTTTAAAAGCTCTTTTATTTGGTTAGAAAAAGTTTTAATTTCTTCAATTGTATCTCCTGAAATTCTTATTTCAATAAGTGCTGCTGCAGGAAGGAAATCTAGTTCCTTCCATCTTACATGAGCATTAGGGAAAGCATCTCTATATTTAGGGTCATATTCTGCTAAAACTTTCTTAGTATTTTTGTTTGTATCTGTCATTACTATCAGCTGAGAATAATTTTTTGCCGGTATTTGCGGTGCATACAGAGTATTAAATCTTGGTGAACTTGTCCCTATAAAAGATGCTACATCCGTTACTCTTTTATCTTGGGAAAGAATTCTTGCCATTTCTTTTGTTGTCTTTGCATTATCTTCAAGACTAGTACCTTCAGGAAAATAAATTTCTACAGCAAATTGATTTCTCTCTAATTTCGGGAAAGTTTCTTGTGGTATCAATGTTAGTAAAAAAATTCCTAAAAAAATGCATACCACTCCGATTGTTATAGACTGTTTTGGTTTGCTCATTGTAAGAGCAATTCTTACATCATAAAATGATTGCAATCTATCTAACATTGTTTTTTTATTATTTGTTTTTTCTTTTGAATGAATTCCTTTTTTTATGAATGAGTACGACAATATAGGAACAAATAGTGAAGCAACTAAAAGAGATATAAATAATGTTACTGCAACAGTTATAGGAATAGGAGAAACAAACTCTTTATACATTCCATCCATAAACATTGGCATAGGATAAAAGGCTGCTATAATAGCAAGTGTTGCTGTAAATACCGGAATAAATAGTTCTTTTGCACTACTCCAAGCAGCTGTCCAAACATCTATACCGTGGTCTAATTTTTCTATATGGTTATCAATAACAACAATGGCATTATCCACAATCATACCAAGTACAAGAACCAATGTTGCAAGTGATACTGTATTCAGTTCTACTCCTAAACTTTGTAATACCCCCATAGCTATTAAAATAGAAATTGGTATTGTTAATGCCGCAACTGCTGCAACTCGTTTAGGAAGAAATATCATTATTACAATAATTACAGACAGAACTGCCATACCAAAATCTCTAAAAAAACCGGTTATGGAATGACTAACAACTGCCGGCATATCTGCAATTTTAGATATTTCTACATCTTTTGGAATTGTATTTTTAAATTCTTTTATAGTTTTATCTATTTGTTTGCCAAATTTCACGATATTATTGCCTGAGTGCATTTCCATAGATAAAACCAATGCCTTTTGACCATTGAATTCAACATATGACTTATCAATATCATATTCTCTGACTACTCTGGCAACATCTCTAATCCTAACTATAGAACCATTTGGCGATGTATAAATTATTTGTTCAGCGACATCTGCTTCAGATTTAAACTGTTGGGGAAGATGTATCGGCATTACTAAATTTGTATCTGTAACTGTACCACCATAACCAACCATAGATTCAAGTTGTAAAGCCGCCATAATTATTGAAGGTTGTATACCATAATATGCTAACTTATTAGGGTCTGCATAAATTACTATCTTTTCTTTTTGAAGTCCAAAATGTTTTACATTAGATACAGCAGGGTTTTGTCTGATAAGATTTTCTAATTTTTCTAAATAATCTTCTAACTCTCTATAACTTCTTTCTTTTGATGTCATGGAAAGCAATATTGCAGATGCATCTCCAAAATTATTATCACCTACTAATAGAAGTACTTGTGATGGTAACTGTGATTTGAATTCTTGCAATCCGAGTCTTAATTTAGACCAAAAAATATCCGGTTCTTTTATATTCTCATTTACTTCAAGAAAAACAACAACTTGTCCTTCTTTAGAAACAGAATAAGTTCTTTTTCTATTTATTTCTTTATATTGGAAAAGATAATTTTGAAGAGGTTTTGCAAGTTGTTCATCAACTTGTTCCGACGAAGCTCCCGGAAACCCTCCAATGACTAAACCTTGTCTAACATGAAATTCAGGAAATTCCTGTCTTGGCATATTAAAAAGAGCAGATATTCCTATTATACATAAAACAACAGTTATCAATATTGGAACCTGCCGATACTTTAAAGCAAGTTCTATAAAAGATTTTTTTTCGTTATTTTCCATAGTTTTATCCTAAAATTCTATTAGAGTATTGTCATCAAGTTTCTGTACACCTTGGCTAACTATTACATCATTAAGTTGCAACCCTGAAGAAATGATTATTTCCCCTTCTCTAAATCCATTAGACTTAACATACTGTTTATGAACTTTTTTTGAAGTTAAATCTACAATATAAACATATTCTTTACCTGTTTCATCAATTTTTATAGCAGTTGCAGGAATTATTATTTGAGATGTTTTTGTTTTTTGATCTATATAAACATTGCATAACATACCCGGAAGTATATCTGTTTTCAAATTTGTTATAAGGATTCTAACTGTATAAGTTCTAGACAAAATATCAGCGGAAACGCCGACATCAGCAACTTTACCTTTCAGTTTATTGTTACTGTCTTCAGATAATTCTATTGTTGTACCCATACCTTTTTTTATTTTTTGGATTTCTTTCTCAGGAACAGAAATTACAGCATAAACTTTATCTACTGTTACAATTTTTAGTACTGTTTTCCCTGGAACAACATTATCACCTAATTCTATATATCTTTTACTAATATAACCTGTTTCCGGAGCATATATAGAACAATCTTCAAGATTTTTTTGTGCAAGTTTTACTGCAAGTTCCGCTTGATTTTTTCCAGTCTTAATTTCAACCATTTTTATTTCCGGTAAATTTCCATGCTCATACATTGGTTGAAACCTTTTAAAAGCATCTTCTGCTTGTAAAGCTTTTGCTTGTGCTATCTGCAAAGCATTTTGGCTGCTCTGACTATCTAACTGTGCTAATAATTGACCTTTTACTACTTTATCGCCTTCTCTTACATTTATATTATTAACTGTCCCCATTGCAAGAAAACTCAAAGAGATATCTTTACCGGCTTCTATTGTTCCGCTATAATATAATCCGTTTTTCATTGAACTACTTGTTATTTGGAATGTCTTTACTTTTAATGGAACATTTATTGTTTTGCCATTATTACTACAAGCAGCAAAGATAAATACCAAACAAAATAGAAAAAAACTAATTTTTAATTTTCTATAACTCATTTTTGTCTCCTATATTGTAAACCTTTAATGAAGATATCTGTTGCGGTCTCTATTCTTAACTCTTTTTGAGCTTCATCTTTGAAAAAAATAATGCTGGAATCCAAGCCTTGAATTACTGTTACACAAATTATAGCTATATCTTCACAATCTTTCTCTTTAATATTTTTAAACTCTCCATTTTTAATACCTTTTAATAAAATTTCTTTTATCATTTCAATTTCAGAACTAATATTTTCTTTTTGAATTCTACCAAACAAATCAATATGTTTTTTTACATTCCCCTGAAGTATCACGGAGTAAAGATTTATCTTATGCTTTAACTCATTGAAATGCGAAAGAAAAAAAGTTTTAAGCTGTTCCGATGGAGACTCAAGATTACTTATTGTTTTTTTTATTGATTTCATAACTTCATCTTTTTCTTTATTTACAACAGCATAAAATACTTCTTCTTTGCTTGTATAATAATAATAGAGTGTACTTTTACCTTTTCCAACTTCTCTGGCTATATCATCCATAGTTGTCTTATCTATGCCATATTTTTGGAAAAGTTTCTGAGCGGTAGCAATTATATCTGTTCTTGTTTGTTCTTCTCTTAATATATCTATCTTTTTCATAATTAAACCTTTCGACTAATTTAGTATTTGAGTCTATTATAGGCTTTTTATAAAAAAATTGCAAGTATTTCTTTTTACAAAATATTTACACATTAAAAAAAGGTCCTGTTTTATAAAAAACAGGACCTTTTTATTATAGTAAAAAATTATTTACTTCTTCTGATAGGATGATGAGAACATCTGAATCCGCCACCCATTTGGGTAACAGCATTAAAAGGAACTGTTATTACAGTAACTCCTCTTTTTTCAAGTTCAGTCTTTAAATATGTAAATGTTTCGTCTATTATAACTTTGTTTTTATCCAATATAAAAATATTTGCCGCTAATTTTTTTGCATCTTCAACAGGGATTTCAATAAAATCCCATTTTTTAATAGAATCAGGAAGGTCTCCGATGATTGCATCTTTTACTATAATGCCAAGTCCTGGTTTTATAAGAGACATAACACAATCAAGATGCTGAAAATCTTTAATATCTATTTTATAAACTTTATATTTAGACCCCAAATACCTTTGCAGCCAATTAATACCTGAAATACTTGTTGCATTCCCTGAAAAACCTACATATATTTCTTGACCGTTTACAATAACATCTCCTCCTTCAAGATACAATCCGTCATTTTCAAAGTTTGGTGATACAGAAGGCGTTGAGAGATATTTTATGTTTTTATCTTTCTCAAGCAAAGGCTGAAATATTTTCCTGACAATGAACTTCTCTCTTGCTCTCATAGGAATTTTTAAAGAAGTTTCTATAACATTATTCCCTATAACCAAAACGGGATCTCTTGGATAAAGGAAGTTAAATCCTTTTTCTAAATTTTGCATATATTCCAATTCTTCTTTTGAAAGGACAGAAGGATCAAATCTGTGAACTATTACACCATTTTCTTTTAAAATTTTTTCTAAATTATCTGACTGAGCAACTAATTGTTGATAAAAATCTTTATCCGCAATCTCCATAGGAATTCCGCCGGCTTTTTCAAGCCAGTCTTTGTTATCTTTTGAGTAATTAAAGCCGAATTCTATTGTAGGATGGTAGCCTGGAACAGTCAACATTTTAGGGGAGCCAAGGATAACTTCTTCCAATTTATCCCATTCGTGAGAAACAAAAACAGATTTATTCTTATTTGCTGCTATTGAAAAAACCACAAAACAAAATAAAATAAAAACCGCTAAAAACATTTTGATTTTCATAACAATACCTCTCTATATTTTTTATAAACAATGTTATAATTCAAAAATACTGATTTTAGACGGTTCCATTATGTTATATTTTATTCAATGCCCTCAGAGAGTAAATCTCTTTCATCAAGAATTCCAATTGGTTTGTTATTACTATCAACAACAGGAATATTATCAAAATTTCTTTCTTGTAATAATTTTGCGACATCAACTGCTAACATGTCAGCAGTAACAGTTGCCGGATTTTTTGTCATAACAGATGCTATTTTTTTATCTAAAAGATTATCATGTAACTGAATTTGCCTTCTCAAATCTCCATCTGTAAAAAAGCCTACTAGTTTCCCTTTTTTATCTACAATACTTGTTGCGCCGACTCTTGTTCCGGTCATAACTAACAGAGCTTCCTTAACTGTAGAATTATCTTTAATTACAGGGTTAGATTTTCCTTTTCTCATAATAGCTGCAACATCCATAGTAAGTTTTTTACCTATTGCTCCTAAAGGATGCAATAAAGCTAAATTTTCTTTTTTAAAACCTTTTCTTTCTGATACAACAAGAGCAAGAGCATCACCTAAAGCCAACATTGCAGAGGTTGATGATGTTGGAGCTAAATTATATGGACATGCTTCTTTTTTAATTTCTGAATTAATAATTAAATCGCAACCTTCCCAAACTTGCGATTTTATCTTACCTGTCATAACAACAATTTTAATTTTCATTCTTTGTAAAACAGGCAGAACCTGTTTAATCTCATCAGTTTCTCCTGAATATGATAACATTAAAACTATATCATTTTTCATTATCATGCCTAAATCACCGTGCAAACATTCAGCAGGATGTAAAAACATTGAAGGAACACCGACTGATGACATTGTTGCCGCAATTTTTCTGCCAATAAGACCAGATTTACCAAGTCCCATAACAATAACTCTACCGGAAGTTTTTTCTATTAAATCAACAGCTTTAGCAAATTGAACATCAAGATGTTTAACTTGATCTTTTATAGCTTGAGCTTCTATAAGTAAAGTATCTATAGCTCTTTGTATATTCAATTTTTTCATAAAATATTACCTTAAACCATGCACATTTTTAATAAACAAACTCATCTTGTCAAAATCTTTTCTTCTCTGTAACCTTTCAATTCCACTATCAGCTTCTATTCCGTAAGGATTAGCTTTTTCCATAGCATCTTTTACATTTTCACAAGCTATTGAACCTGTAACAAAAAAAGGAACACCTAATTTTGCAACTTCTTTAGCAGCTTCAAATGAAAAAGAAATATTACCTTGCTCATCTTGTTGTGATACATCCAAAATAAAAAAATCCACATTACCTACAAATGGCTGTAAATTAATAACAGACATAGCATTTGTAAATTTCATCATTTTAAAAACTTTTACACCAAGAGCTATTGATAATGCTTTACAAAACTCTGGTGTTTCATTTCCATTTAATTGAACTGCTTTAAGATTTGTTTTTTTGACTATTTTTGTGATTGTTTTATGATCTTGATCTGAAAAAACTCCAACTGCTAAAACAAATGGTGGTAATTTTTCATTGACTTCCTTAAGCATCTTATCTGAAACCTTTTTAGGAGATTCTTTGATAAGCTGAAAACCAATATAATCTGCTCCTAAATTAGTTGCACTGAGCGCATCATCATAATTCGTAATACCGCAAATTTTTACTTTAAGCATAGACTATTTCCCATATATTTTTTTTGGATCAAATATTTTTTTACCAACTATTCTTGTATTTCCTGTAAAAGATAACTTTCTATAGAAACAACTTCTATATCCGGTATGACATGCAGAATCTCCAACCTGATGAACTTTTAACAATATACAATCTGCATCACAGTCATAATAAATTTCTTTAACTTTTTGAATATTTCCGGATTCTTCACCTTTTATCCAAAACTTCTGCCTTGATCTACTCCAATAAGTTGCTTTTTTTGTTTTTAAAGTTTTTTCAAAAGAAGCAGCATTCATATATGCAACCATCAACACTGTTCCATCTTTATAATCTTGAACAATTGCCGGTATCAAACCATCTTTATCAAACTTTAATTGTTTTGTTATTTCCAACATTTTCCCACCTCTGCACAATCTTTTTATTTTTTATTTAAAGCTCTAATAGCTTCCTCTAATTTAAAATCTTCTGTATACAATGCTTTACCTACTATTGCACCTATAACACCAATTTTTTCCAATTTTGCAATTTTTTTCACATCATCAATAGTTGTTACTCCGCCAGATGCAATAACATTCATTTTACTTGCTTTTGCTATTTTTTTAAGACCATCTATATTTGGACCTTTTAACATACCATCTTTTGAAATATCTGTGTAAATTATTTCTTTTACACCCATATTTTTCAATTTATCTATCATTTCTAAAGTTGTTACAGGTGTAATTTCTTTCCAACCGCCTATAGCTACTTTATCTTCAAATATATCAACGGCAACTATAATTCTCTCTGAACCATATTTGTCTATAGCTTGTCTAACTACATCCGGATTATATATAGCAACTGTTCCTAAAATTGCATATGAAGCACCCAAAGTAAATATTTCATCTATTCTTTTCATACTTCTTATTCCACCACCAATCTGCACAGGCATATCAACACTTAAACAAATATTTCCTATAATAGCATTATTTGATTGATTACCTGAAAAAGAACCGTCAAGATCAACAACATGCAATCTTTCAGCTCCTTTTGCTTTCCAAAGTTTTGCCATAAAAACAGGATCTTTTGAATAGATTGTTTCATCGGCAATTTTACCTTGTTGTAACATCACACAATTACCTTGCCTAATATCAACTGCTGGAATTATTAACATTTTTTTTCCTTACAAAATACCTTTTGTTGAAGGTATATTTTTATTTTTTTTATTTACACTTATTGCATCAGCCATAGCTCTGCCAAAACATTTAAAAATAGATTCTGCAATATGATGATTATTTCTGCCTTTCATCATTTTAATATGCAATGTTATACCTGCATTATTTACAAAAGCTATTAAAAATTCTTCAATTAAATCATAATTAAAACCTGTGGTTTGAAATTTAATGTCTGCTTGATAACTTAAATGTGGTCTCCCCGAAATATCTAATGCAACATAAGCAAGAGCTTCATCCATTGGCAAAAGAAAATGTCCGTATCTTACAATACCTCTTTTATCTCCAATTGCTTGTTTAAAAGCTAACCCAAATGTAATTCCTATATCTTCAACAAGATGATGATCATCTATTTTTGTATCACCTTCTGCTTTTATATTAAGGCTAATTCCCGCATGGGCAGAAAACAAAGTTAACATATGATCCATAAAATCAATTGTTGTATTAATACTAGATTTTTTTGCAGAATCAAGATTAACTTCTAAATCAACTTTTGTTTCTGTGGTTTCTCTTTTGAGATGTGCTTTTCTAATTTTCATAATATCTCTTAATTTAAATATTTAACTCTATTATTTGTTGTTTCTAAGCTATCAATATCTTTTATTTTTAAACTCTGTTCTAACTTCTCTAATAATATAATTTCATCCATAGAAAAATTAATTCTTACTTTTCCATCATTAGTTTTAGTAACTGATTCAGTAAGCATATGAACTATTAATTCTATTTCTCTTTCTGACAATTCTATTTGCATTTTTCATTCCTAACTTCAATTGATTTTTTGTGATTTATCAAACCTTCAGCATTTGCAAAATTTGCAATCTGACTTTTTATTTTAGAATTTACATTCTTCAATTCAATGTAACTACTTCTTTTTAAAAATGTCATTACAGAAAGTCCGCTAGAATACTTTGCAGAAGCATTTGTTGGTAAAACATGAGATGGCCCTGCCCAATAATCTCCAACTGCTGTTGCTGTATTGTATCCGGCAAAAATAGCACCTGCATTCTTTATATATTTTACTATTTTTTTAGGCTCTTTTACTAATAATTCCAAATGTTCAGGAGCAATATCATTAACTCTTATAATAGCTTTTTCAATAGTAGTTTTATAAATTTCAACTTGTTTTAACTGTTGTTTATCTAATTTTGCTTTAATATATTTTACAATTTCATCGGACTGACAAAACAAATATGCTTTTGCCATAGAATCATGTTCTATTTGTGCCATTAAATCATAGTAAATATAATCTTTACATGCGCCATTATCTGCAATTATTGCCACTTCACTTGGTCCTGCTAAAGAATCTATGCCAACTTTACCAAAAACAAGTCTTTTAGCTTCATTTACATATGCATTTCCCGGACCAACAATCATATTTACAGGTTTTATAGTTTTTGTCCCATAGGCAAGTGCTGCTATAGCTACAGGTCCGCCTATAGAATAAATTTCAGTTATTCCGCAAATACTTGCTGCAAAAAGCACTTCATTTGACATTTTTTTTGGAGGTGTAACCATAACAATTCTTTTTACACCGGCAACTTTTGCTGCAACAGCAGTCATAATAACTGATGATGGATATGAGAATTTTCCACCCGGAACATATAATCCAACAGATTCTATTGGATTATAAATCTGTCCAACAGATTTGATATTATCTGACAATATCCAATTTTTCTTAATATTTGAATATTCTCTTTTATGAAAAGATTCAACATTTCTATATGATGATAGGATAGAATCTTTTAAATTCTTATCTATGTTTTTTTTAGCTGACAATATCTGTTTTTTAGATACCTTAACTTCTTTTAATGAAGCAAAAGAAACCCCATCAAACTTTTTAAGATATTTTAGTACTGCAATATCACCATTAATTTTGACATCTTCAATAATATCTGAAACTGCTTTTGCTATATCTATACTCATTGGTAAATTTTAGCAAAATGTTAATTTATTATCAATTTGTTTAATAAAACCAAGCAAATTGTAGCCATCTGACTTTATATAATAAAAATGTTATGCGGAAGCTAAAATAGCATTTATATATCTGGTATCAATATTTATTGCTTCAAAAACTTCTTTATGTTTCTTATGTCTTTCTGCAAATATTTTAGGTATTACTACCGAAGCAAATACCGCAACTGAAATGGCAACCGTAATAATCATATCTCCTGTTATTCCTAAAGAAAGAAGTCCGCTTATGGCTATTTGTGTAAAACTTGCCACAACCGTGCCTGCCATTGATTTAAATGCAAGCCATTTAGACCTCATATTATCATCAAGAATTTCATAAACAGACGAAACTTCAGTTAAAGAAGCTGTTCCCTGCCAAAAATTCATTGAAACATATACGGCAAATAAAAATACAGGATGAGCGGTAACAGCAAAAAGAGCTGTCATTACAAGAGCGCTGCTTAAGAATAATGTTCTGTAGAGTTTCTTTTCCGCAATAATTCCGAATCTGCTTATAAAATGAGACGCCATCGACTGAAGTACATTTGCAGCAAAATAAATAGGCGCAAGAAATATGGCACTTAATCCGCTTGATATAAATAAAGGTTGTAAAAAGAATGCTAACGATACAAAGAATATATTGTTTACCACCATATTTATAATAACGGACATAAAAGTTTTTCTATCAGTAAAAAGAGCTCTCAAAGGACTGAAAATTTGAGAAATGCGATTTTTCTTACAGCCAGTTTCTTCTTTTACTTCTTCTTTTTCAACTTTACCGTCGCTTTCTTTATGTGTAAAGAATAAAGATCCGACAAAAACAGCAACATCAAGCATTGCGGCTATTATAACAACTATATGCTGTCCGACAAAAAATGCGAGAGTTCCTCCTATAAGAGATGACAACGACATAGTAATCCAAAATAAACCGAGATTCAGCCCATATATTTCCTTAAAAGATTCTTTCTTCTTCAGTCTGTCAAGAGATTTATAAAGAAATGGACTGAGACTTATATCAAGACCGGCTATTCCTATTACAGGCAAAATCTGAGAAGCAATAAACAGAACCGGAGAGAATTGTATAACAGTAAAACTAACGCTTCCCAATGTATGGAGAAGCAACGACAATATAAGCATTGTTCTCTTTGGAATTCTGTCTCCCAAAAATCCAAAAAATCCCGAAAAAACGAAACTGGCAGGAGCAAGGAATGAAAATATTACGGCGATTAAATTTAATTCATATCCGCTTGACTGCATGAATATTGTTGAGAAAGATGAAGCAAGTTCAAAGCCAAGCATAAGCTGTATAAAAGGAAAATATCGTATATTTGATTCCATTTTCTTAACCGTTTTTTCATCGACTGCATTTTCTCTGTCTTTCTCATATCTGTAAACAAACGGTTTCTTAAATTTTGCCAAATATGATTTTACGGCAACTTTAGCACTTATTAAAAGTTTTTTAACTGTTATTTTTTTACTTTCTTTTACAACTTCAGACAAATCTATTTCTTCTGTTTGAGTATTTGAGGAATCTGCTTTTGCTGTTTCTGATATATTGTTCTCTTCTTTGATATTTTCCTGTTCATCATTTACAAATTCGGATTCAGTCTCTTCTTTTCCCTGTATTTGCCTTACGGATTCTTCATTGGCTCCGAAAAAATTTTTATAAGAATTAGCCCATTTGTTAAGTATCTCTATTATTTCATAATCTTTAAAACCGCTGTTCCTTAACTCTTGTATCCATATTGTTAAAAACTCTCTTTGTTTATATTTTGACAAACCCATAACCAATAATCCGTCAGAAAGAGCATCCGAAGAAACTGTTATATCCAGTATAGTCGTTTTATAATTGTGCAAATCCGTTTTATCTGATTTAGGCATTATCACAATATAGCTGATGCCTTCATCTTCAAGCATTTTTGTTATACCGTGATGAAATCCTCCTACAACAGCCACATCCGTTTTTGTCCCACTTCTTTTCTTTTTTATAATATCAACAAAAATCTTATTTCTTTTAAGATTTGTATCATAGTATTCTTCTATTTCTTTATTATCAATGATATCCGCAATATTTTTTTTATCCTGTAAAGAACTCCCAGATAGAATCCTTTTAAATTTCTCTTTATTGTTTTGAATATACTCTAAATCTTCAAACATTATATTAAGCTTAACATAATCTTTAAGCAATGCAAGAAAAAGACTCATCATTCCTGTATTTCTTGCTTCTTTTCCTTTAGAAATTTTATCAAACAGTATTTGTTTTACAGTATTAGTTTCTTCAATATATCCTTTTAAATCAAAAACATTTATAAGTTCATACTTCTTCTTCAATTCTTGTATATATATATACTTTTTGTTCTCTTCACATGTTAAAAAAAATTTTGATTTTTCGTAAAGTATTATCAATCTTTCTTCGGAATTTTTATTTTTTTGTTCATTGAAAAGTTTCTTGTATTCATAGAAAGAAATCTTATTCCTTAAAAGACCGGAAAAATACCTTGTATCATTCCCTACGGTATATTCTTTATTTTTGTCCGCAGATAGAGAGGCAAAAGCTTTTATATTTTTATATGAATCTGTTTTTATCCCGTATTTTTCCGTAAGATAATTTATTTTTTCAAAATGTTTTTTATCTTTCCGGGAATTACCGTAAAATACATCCTCATATAAAAACATATCTTTATTGTAATTTTTTAATTTATCGATATTTAAATTCATTTCAGCAGAAGATATTATATGCAGTAAAGAAGTCTCTTTTTTGTTTATATTCTGGTATCTTTCTATATTCCCCATATATACAGACCACGATTCCAATCCGTACAGTTTTGCATCTCTGTTTACCGCTCCATAATATTCCGCAGCACCCAACAAACCTTTATTCAGCATATTGTCTAAAACTTGATTTTTCACTTTTTCAGGAGTAAGAGAATGCAAAGAATCAAGATTTATTTCTCCTTCAGGAGCTCCTTCAGTAAATATATAACCTATTCCGATTTCTCTGCTGAAATAATCTATAATGTTAAATATGTTTTTTTGAACATAGGCATTAGAGTGCAAATCTTCAATAATGATTAAATCAGGTTTGATTCCGTTTTTCAAATTAGATTAAAAGATGACACCGCTTGACACAGGAAGACTTGTGCACAATGTTTTGCTGTCTGCAGAAAAGACTTCGCTGTTTATTATATTTTCAGCAGTTACTCCCTGCGGGATTATTATATTGATAAAATATACTGTTAGTGTTATTAAAATTATTAATTTTTTCATTTTTAAACCATGATGTTAAAATTTTTTTTCTTAACGGCAGGATTAAGAATAACAAAAATATTCTTAATCCTTTTTTAGCCGCAAAATGCCGTTAATCCTTTTTTAGAAACTTATCTGCATTCTCATTCCGCCGACAAAAATTGTGTCGTTGTTTCCTGCATCTCCTCCGTAAGGATTTTCAATTATTTGTATATCAGGAGTTACCGACAAATAATCCGTTATCCGTAATTTGTAATATACTTCTATATGATTTTCTGTTTTTGCATTAAGACCGTTTACATCTTTATAATCTGATGAAGGAATAACTTGCCCGTATGCAACAGCAAGTATGTCTTCGGCGCTAATTAACTTTGCCGAAAACTGCAATCCCAAACTCCAGCTTTGAGACAAAGAAAAATCGCTGCCATCGCAATAAACTTCCTGGTTTTCCCAACCGTATCTTGCAAAAGCTCCTGTTTTATCAGTTAATTGTTGGTCAAAGCTTACGCCGAAACCGTAATTATTTTCATCATTTTTAGATGAATCTGTCCACTTAACATATTGCTTTGTATTTGTCCATCCATAAAACCTGTAATTTCCTTCTTTCTCTTTAATAAATTCAGGCTTTAAATTAAGCTGTCCTGAAACAAAAATATTTTTTGTAACATCCTGCCATGCTCCGTCGGCGCTTAAATACTGCAAAGAGGCATCAGCTTTATCTGATTCATATGCAACTTTTACTCCGAAAGAATTATCATCCGGGAAATCTATAGCTGAAGAATTTCTGAAAATATTTCCTAAAAACTGTTCCGTCTCATCATTAGCATAAGCATTTTCATCAACTCCGCCTGTAGCATCAATTTTACCGATATTTACTTTCAACCCTGTTCCTGCAAATGTATGCTCATACCAAGCTTCAGTTACAGAAACTGCTCCGTCAGATTCATCGCTGTCTCTGTTTACATTTGAAAAAACTTTTAACTGACTTTCTATGCTTCCATGCCCTGTTTCAAGATGAATAAACATTTTATTGTTTTCATCAAAGTTTTTTTCAAAACCTAAATCTAGGGAATATGAAGCAACTGAAGGAGTTTTACCGTTATACAAATCTGTTGAATCAGCATTTGCATTCTGAGCATTTTGTAAAACCAAAGTTATTCCTCCTCCTATAACCAAATCGCTCAATACACCTTTAACTTCTTTTGGTTCTTCTGTTTTTTTCTCAAGAATATTAAGTCTCTCTTTTAAACTCTCAAGTTCTTTTTCCAGATGCTCTCCCGAACTTGCAAAGACATTTCCTCCTGACAACATCAAAACAGAAAAAACTGCGCAACTGCATAAAAACTTCTTAACCATTCTACTTCCTCCCTTTTTTATTTAATAACCGACAATTACTTTATTTTTTAAAGTTACAAGATTTGCTGCTTTTATCCCCGCATTCACAACCTGAACAACAATTGCATGATCCCTTGAAATGCTTTATGAATAAATATGCCAACCCGACACAGCTTAACAAAACAACTGATATTACAAACAATATTTCCATTTTAACCTCCAAATCCCAGCAGTCTTCCTCCCTGATAAACGATAAATGAAATTACCCATGCGGCAGCCGTCGTCCAAAAAGTAAGGAAAAGCAGCCATTTTATTTTTGAACCTGATTCTCTGAAAAAAACTGCAACTGCAACAATACAAGGCAGATAGATAAGACAAAAAATTAAAAATGTCACTGCTTTTAATTTATTCCAGTCGGGATCCTGCTGTAATTTTTCAGAAAGAGAAGATGCATCTTCAGGATCAACTTCGCCCAATGAATATATTGTTCCAAGAGTGCTCACTACAACCTCTTTTGCCGCAAGTCCTGAGATCAAAGCTATCCCTGCTTTCCCGTCAAAACCTATAGGTTGAATTATAGGTTCCAGTAAATTACCAAGCTTACCTATATAACTCTGTTCTATCTGGATACTCGCAGCCTTTTCTTCACTGACATTATCAACTTTTTCTCCTCCCATTTTTGGAAAAGAAAGTCCTGCCCATATAAGTATCGTCACTAAAAGAATTATTGTTCCCGCTTTTTTCAAATATAGGAATCCTCTTTCCCACATTTTTAAAAGTATTCCTTTTAAACTTGGCATTCTGTACGGAGGAAGTTCCATTATAAAATATGCCGGTTTTCCTTTTAAAATTGTTTTTTTGAGTATCCATGCAGCACCCAATGCAAGAATAACGCTTAAGACATACATAATAAACATTACATTTGCTCCGTCCTTTGCTGAAAAGAAAGCTCCTATAAAAAGAGCAAATATCGGAAGCTTTGCACCACAGATCATAAAAGGAGTTACCATTAATGTTATAAGTCTGTCTTTTTCGCTTTCTATAGTTCTTGCCGCCATAAGTCCGGGAACAGCACAACCGTTTGTAGACACAATCATTGAAGCAAAAGATTTACCGTGGAGCCCGAATTTTCTCATGAATTTATCCATAATAAATACGGCTCTTGCCATATACCCAGTATCTTCAAAAAAAGCTATTGCAAAGAACATAAAAAGAATCAGAGGGAAAAAGCCTAAAACTCCGCCTACGCCGCCGATAATTCCGTCAACTACAAAAGACTGGAATACCCCTTCAGGAATTATTTTGTCTGCATAACCTGACAAGAATTCTATTCCTGATTCAAACCATCCGACAAAAGGCGCTGAAAGAGTAAAAGTAAATTTAAAAATCGCATACATCACAAAAGCAAATATAGGCAAAGCAAATATTCTGTTTAACACTATTCTGTCTATAGCATCCGAAACATCGTATTTACTTTTTGCAACAGTCCTTATAACAATTGCCGAAACTGAATGTATCCAGGTATATATTTTATCGGCAAAAACAGAATCAATGCTGTCTGAAAATTTGTCAGATATATTATCCCCGCTTTCAAAACCCTGTTTTTTTAACTCTTCAGAGACTGTAGATTTTTCTATTTTTTCAAGTACAAACTTATCTTTCTTTATCAAATTGACAGCAAGATATCTTACGGAATATTTTGCCACTAAAAGAATGTCTTTATAAATAATGCTTTCAACTTTTTGAAGATGACCGGATATAAAATCACCATAATCAATCTTTGTATTTTTTATATCTATCTTATTTTCATAAACATCAATTACCGATTTAATTAGTTCTTCCGTTCCCTTATTTTTATTTGCTATTGTAGGTACGGCAAGTATTCCGTAACTTTTCATCAATAATCCGCAGTCTATTTCCTGTCCTTTGTTTTTTAAGACATCAATCATATTCAGTGCTATAATAACTTTAATGCCTAATTCTGACAACTGAGTGTAAAGATATAAATTTCTCTCAAAATTTGACGCATCAACAACATCTACTATCAAATCCGGTTTTTGTTCTATAATAAAATTTCTTGCAACTATTTCATCTTCAGAACTTGCAGAAAGGCTGTAAATACCCGGCAAATCAACTACATTTATTTTATAGTTCCCTTTTACAAGACTTCCTTCCTTTTTCTCAACAGTCACTCCCGGATAATTTCCTACATGTTGATGAAGACCTGTTAAATTATTAAACAAACTTGATTTACCGCAATTAGGATTTCCTGCAAGACATATTTTTATTTCTTTTAAATTATTTTTCATTTATTTACCTCATTTACTATAATCTCTCCTGCTATGTGATAATCCAACGCTATTCTGCTTCCTTTTAAAACAAATGTTATGTATCCGTTTTTTGCTTCATTAAGCAACATTATTCTTTCTCCCGGAATAAGTCCAAGTACTGTAAGTTTCTGTTTCTCACTGTCAACTATATTCCTAAAAGCAGAGAAAACAAGCATCGTATCTTTTTTTGCTTTTGTTAAAGGACTCATTTTGAAACCTCCATTAATATTGCCGCAGCCTCATATTTTCTTAAACTTAATGAATACCCCCTTACACTTATATTGATAGGATCTCCAAGCAGTGATTTTTTAACTACAGTTACAGGAATTCCCTTTGTAATCCCCATAGCAAGTATTTTTTTCGATAAATTATCGTCTTCGGACGATATCTTGGCAACTGTACCTGATTCGTTTACTTTAAAAACACTTAATAATTTCCTCATAATTTATTCTCCTTTTTTTAGTCTAACTTATGTTTTTTAGTTTTATCTAACTTAATGTTTAAAAAATATGCCAACCCGATATTCAATCAAACGGATTGACGTTGGTATTTAAAAACTAAATTTGTTAGTCTTTTAAATCTTTATTAGTTTTGCCTAACTTAAAGAACAAAAAAATATTAAACAACTTAACCTGTCTCAGTTGCCTATTTTCCCTTTGTATAAAAAGCCAAGAGAAGAAACTGTCTCTTTTATTTTTACTTCTTCCGGATTCCCTTTTATATATACTATTCCGTCTTTTAAATTAACTTCAACTGATTCCACGCCATCTATTTTTTTCAAGAATTTTATTATGCTGTTTTTACAATTTTCACAATGCATTCCGTCTACTTTATAAGAAGATTTACCGATAATATTTCCAGCTACCCTTTTATTTGATAAATAATTAACTATAAAAGAATTAATTATTAAAACTAATAAAATAATTCCTGAAAAAACTTTTATCCAATAAAAAGAAGTATGGCTATTAACCATATCTGTCATTAATGGTAAACTAAACCATGCCGACGGCAGTAAAAAATCTATAATTAATGCAAAGATTATCGAACCTAAAATTATTGACCCTAAATAAAATATTAGAGATCTTTTCCCTAGAATTTTAGAAATAACTAAAATAGAAACAATGTTTGTAGCCGGTCCTGCCATAAGCAAAACAAGAGCTGTCCCGGGAGAAAAACCTTTCATCATTAAAGCTATCGCTATTGGTATTGAACCCGTAGCACATATATACATAGGTATAGACAATAACAATACGAATAAAATACTTAAAACAGTACTGCCTGCAAATATACTAAAAAAACTTTCAGGTACAAAATAAGTAATTAAAGCAGCCAATAACAATCCTAAAATAAGTCTTTTTCCTATATCTCTGATTATGTCGACAAAACCGTATTTTAAAGCCGCAAGAATCTTATTTGCAGCAACAGTCATTCCTATGTCGCATGTAGGAAATATCCCGTTATTTTCATCATCTTTTTCTTTCTTTAAAAATATATTAGAGACAAAACCTCCTAATATAGCCGTAACAAAAGCCGCTATCGGACGAATGACGGCAAAAGGAAACCCCAACAAAGAATATGTCGCCATTATAGAATCAATCCCGGTCTGAGGCGTTGCAATTAAAAAAGATATTACTGCCCCACGTGAAGATCCTTCTTTGCGCAAAGCCATTGCCGCAGGAATAACTCCGCATGAACACAACGGTAAAGGAACTCCGAATAAAGCTGCCGCAAAAACAGAAAAGAAATTATTTCTCGACAAATATTTTGAAAAAATACTTTGTGGTATAAAAACATGCAAAAGTCCGGCAAAAAAGAACCCGAGCAACAAGTATGGAGCCATTTCATTAAACATAGAAAAGAAAATATTAAAATACTGCATATTAAAATCCTTAAAATTTCATATAAGTTAGTTTAAACTAACTTATTAATCAAAAAAATAATAAAACCTTTCTCTATTTCGTCTTTTTCTGAATATTTCTCTTTAAAACAGGTTCTTTATCCAACAATCCTACAAAATATATCAATTTAGCCAAAGATTCATCACTTATGGTGTGCTCCATTTTACAGGCATCTTTAAGAGCAATTTCTTTTTCAACTCCAAGTATGTCATGTAAAAACAAAAACAACAAATCTTCTTTTTTTTGAATATCGTCAGCTATTGTCTGACCTTTCGGAGTAAGATCTACATATCCGTATTTCTCATGTAACACAAACCCTTTATCCATAAGAACATTCAAAGCAATGTTAACGCTTGAATTTTTCACATTCAGCATTTTACTTATATCTTTGACTCTAGCTACTTTATTTTCTCTTTTTAAAAATGCTATAGTCTCTAAATAATTTTCCAATGATTCACTTAATTTTTCAATCATAAATTTAGCCTTGCCATATTTTGTTTGGTCATACTAACATTTTTTTTTATATTTGTCAATATCTCAAAATCATTTCAACTGCAGACTTGTAATTCCCGCCAATAATATCAATTAATTCAATATCCATCTGATTTTTAAACCATGTAATTTGTCTTTTTGCATATTGTCTTGTGTCTTTTGAAAATTGTTCTATAAGTTCTTGTTTTGTAATTTTGTTATCTAAATATTTTACTATATGTTTATAGCCAACTCCTGTTAAAGCATAACAATTTTTGTCATACCCCATATTTAAGACTTTTTCTACTTCTTCTATCATACCGGAAGTTATCATTTTTGCACATCTGGTATTTATATCACTATATAATTGTTCCCTGTCTTTTAAAATAACAAAATGTTTAAAATTTTTATTTTTAACTATTTTTTTATTTAATAATTCTGTCATTGTTTTTCCTGTAAGCTTATATACTTCTAAAGCTCTTATAATTCTTTGAGTATTCCCTTTATTCTTTTGGGCAGAACAAATATCAACTCTAGAGAGCTCATCATATACATAATCTAAACCATTATTATCTATATCTTTTTGAATGGAAAATCTAATTGTCTCATCTGCATCAGGTAAATCATCAAGACCATATAAAAAAGACTTTATATATAATCCTGTACCGCCAACAATAACAGGAATTTTATTTTCTTGCAAAATAATTTTTTCATATTTTTCTGCATCTTGTTCAAAATTTTTAGCACTATATTTTTGATTTGGTTCAATAATATCTGTCAAATATTGAGAAATGTTATCTATTTTTCTAACATTGTCCTTTCCCAACTTGCCGTCTTTATTTGTACCAATATCAAGATATTTATATACTTGTCTGGAATCGGCAGAAATGATAGAACCATTTATTTGTTTACAAAGTTCAACAGCAATATATGTTTTACCAACGGCTGTGGGACCTGAAATGATAATTTTTTGATTGTTCATATACCGATTTTATTTAGAGATTATTATTAAGATAGTTTTAAACAAAATACTTAATCTTTATTACTTATAAACAGAAGATTTACATATAGCCAATTTAATACTTTACATCTTGAAATTTTCACCTAAATAAACTTTTCTAGCCTCAGGACTATTTAAAAGTTCATCAGCACTGCCTTCAAGTAAAATTTTACCTTCATAAATTATATATGCTCTATCTATAATTTCAAGAGTTTCCCTGACATTATGATCAGTAATAAGTATTCCTAATCCTTTATCTCTCAATCTTGAAATTATACCCTGAATATCTGAAACAGTTATTGGGTCTATTCCAACAAAAGGTTCATCTAATAATAAAAATTTTGGATTATTAACTAAAGCTCTTGCTATCTCACATCTTCTTTTTTCACCGCCAGACAATGTTACACTAATTTGTTTTCTTAATTTTGTAAGTCCAAAATCTTCAAGCAAAGAATCAACTTTTTCTTTTTGCTGTTTTGTTGATATAGGCAATGTCTGAGCTATTGCCATCAAATTATCTTCAACAGAAAGACCCCTGAAAATAGATGATTCTTGTGGCAAATATCCAATACCTGCCCTTGCTCTTTCATACATTGGGGCATAAGTTATATCTTTCTGGTCAAGATAAATATTACCTTCATAAGGTTCAACTAGTCCAACTGTCATATAAAAAGTCGTTGTTTTTCCTGCCCCATTAGGTCCAAGCAAACCAACTATTTCACCCTGTTCAACTTTTATGCTGATTGAATTTACAACCATTCTATGTTTATATTTTTTATACAATGATTGAGCAGATAATATCATTCTTTCCCCTCTAATGTATCCATAGTAATTTTGCCTTCAACATTTTTATTCATTTTTACAGTTTTTTCATTATAAAACAATGATATCTCATCTGCTTTGAATTCTGCTTTTTTATCATTTTGGTAAGCATTTATTTGTGGTTTCTTTTTATTCTTATGCATAAACAATGTATTTGCTTTTTTATCTAATAAAGCATTTTCAGATATTATTGTACCGGAAGAAGAAACAATTTCGACATTACCTTCAGCATCAGCATATTCAAAATCATTATCTACATAAAGCTTATCTGCATAAAGATACATCGTGTCAGTAGAATTTTTAAGATTATATTCAATAGTAGGTCTTCCTCCCCATAACTGTCCACTTGAATCATTTGTATTATAAACAGCTTCTTCCGATGTCGCTTTAATAATACTGCCATCTTCATTATTAACAAAAAAAACAACATTACCACTGGCATCAACATTCGAATTGTTTTTATAATAAGTCATTTTATCTGATGTTACTGTATTAGAACTCCTTACAATTTTTGCATTGCCTTTAACTATTGTTTTTTCTCCAGATTTTTTAATTTCCATTCTGTCACCAGTGACTACTGTCTTCTCTTTTTCTTTTGCAAAAGAAAAAGAAACAAATAAACAAAATATAAATAAGCAACTAATTTTTTTAATCAATTATAGCTCTTTCATTTTTTATAACAACATTATCTAAATCTGTATCAGACTGAAACCCTTTACCGTAAATAACATCCTTTCCTCTAGTAATTTTAATATCACTATCTGATGATATGAGCTTATTTTTAGCATTATATGATACATCTCTTGTTTGTAAATATTCATTTCGAACGGTATCTACAGTACATTTTCCTAAAGCTTTTATATCATTTGTGGCTAAATCAATCTCACCGGATTCTGAAATCAAAATTGATGTATATTTCCCATCTTCATAAAATTTAACTTTAGGCAAAGTTAAATAGGCTTTTTTTTGATTATCATCAATTATTGCAGATTCAGATTCAAGAATTGTTTTTATTTTGCCATCTTGTGTTTCTGTAACAACAAAATTTTCTATTGTTTGTTCTGTTGTTGGCGGAGTTTCTTCAATTATTGTTTCTTCTTCCAGACAACCTGAAAAAGATAACATTAAATTTAAAGATAAAACAATTAAAATATATTTATATTTTTTTAGTTTTCCATCTTTCATGAAACCACACCCATTGTTCCGGATTTTCTTTTATATAATTTTCTATATATTTTGTTACTTTCCCTGTAAAATTAATGACATCCTGTTCAAAAACACCAGTTGTTTTATCCGGCTCTATTTCATCACTTACAACAAAAGTATGGGTACCATTAGGTAACCTTTTACTTACTGTCATAATAACAGGTGTTCCCATTTTCAATGCTATTGTTGCAAGCCCTGACGGTGTAGATGCCGGCATACCAAAAAAATCAACAAAAACACTTTGAACGGATGTATCTTGATCTATCAACATTGCAATAATTTCATTATTTTTTAGTGCTTTTAACATTTTCCTGGCAGTATCTCTTTCTGATCTTAAAATTACATTAACATTTTTAGACTCTCTATATGAAACCAACATTTGATTTAATTCTTCAATATAAATTCTTTTTGCAATAACATTTACAGAGAAATTTTTTGCTGCAACTCCGGAAGCTAAAATCTCCCAATTACCACAATGTGCACTCGCAATTAAAAGACCTTTATTTTTTGAAAGAGCTTTTTTATATATTTCTATATCTCTTTGAGACATAGAAGCTATTGAATCAAAAAAATCTTTATTAATCCTTGGAAAATTAAGTAATTCAAAAAAATTTTTTGCTTGATATTTAAAAATTGTTTTTATTATTTGCTCAATTTCTTTTGATGTTTTATCAGGGAAACACAAAGTCAGATGTTTTCTTGCTTTTTCTCTTGCATCCTTGACAATATAGTAAGCAACAGCGCCTAAAGCATCAGCGAGTTTTCCAACTGAAAATTTATATGGTAACACCAAAACTAACTTTGAAAAAATATATGCCCCGTAAAAATAACATTTTCTAATATATTTTTTCATTAATTTTAACCTACTATTTCCTTCCACAAATTATGAGCTTTGAGCAAAAGTTCACAAGCTTCTCTGAAAACACCTTTGCCACCATTATATTGTGAAATATATTTTGAATATTTTTTTGCTTCGTCGACAGCATCTTTCGGACATACAGACAACCCCACATACTTTAAAACACATATATCAATAATATCATCACCAATATATAAAATTTGCGAAAAATCTATACTTAATTCATTTGCAATTTGTAGAAGGGTTTTATTTTTATCTTTACATGATTGGACAAGATAATCAACTGATAATTCTTTAGCTCTTAAAGCTACTTGTTTAGACTGTCTTCCTGTTATCCAAGCAACTTTAACATCCGGTAAATACTGCTTTAATAAATGCGCACCTAATCTATCTTTTACATTCCATATTTTTATTTCTTCATTATTTTCTAAAAGTATAACTTCACCTGCTGTTAAAACACCATCTATATCTGTAGCTACTAATTTTATTTTTTTTGCATCAGAAAGAAGTTGTTTTGAATATTTCTTCATTTATTCTCCACAGAAGATGTTTTATCTAACCAGGGTGTTAATTCTTTTGGAATATCTCTCATATATGGCTTAAGTAAAATATTTAAAGAAAAATAAGCAACTATAATTACTATATATATTATAATTAATGTTTTTAACATCCACTTTAAAGATGGCATCCAAGTATATTCTTTTTGATTTTTAGACATATTACTTTCTCTTAATAATTTTATCTATTTTAACAACTTCCTGCATCATATCTTTAAACATTTTAAAATCTATACTATTTGCTCCATCAGAAAGAGCTTTATCAGGATTAGGATGAACTTCTACAAATAATGCTGCTACTCCAACAGCAACTGCTGCTTTTGCAAGCGGTAATACAAATTGTCTATCACCACCACTTGAAGTACCAAGACCTCCCGGCTTTTGAACACTGTGTGTAGCATCAAAAATTACAGGACATCCAAATTGTTTCATTATTTCAATTGATCTAAAATCAACAACTAAATTTCTATAACCGAAACTTGATCCTCTTTCTGTTAAGGAAAGTTTATTATTTTTACATGCATTAACTTTTTTGATTATTTGTAATGTATCTTCAGGTGCAAGAAACTGTCCTTTTTTTATATTTATTGGTAAGTTCGTATTTGCACAAGCAACAATTAAATCTGTTTGTCTGCACAAAAAAGCAGGTATTTGGATAATATCTACAACCTCTGCAACTTTCTTAACATCATAAGAACAATGAACATCTGTAAGAACCGGAATTTTTAAAATATTTTTTATCTCTGATAAAATAGCTAATCCTTTTTCAAGACCCGGGCCTCTAAATGAATCTATCGAAGACCTGTTAGCTTTGTCATAAGAAGCCTTAAAAATAAAATTTACTTTTAACTTAGCACAAATATCTTTTAACTTTTTTGCTATCTCAAATGCCTGTTTTTTACTTTCGATAATACATGGACCTGCTATAACTGATAATGGTAAGTCATTTGATACAATGATTTTTTCTGTGATCTTAATTTTATTCATTTTTATATTATACTACTTTTTATTATAATTTATCTTCAACTTTGGCAATATCCTCAAAAACATTAACATCCTGTAAATCTTTACCGGATATAATAATTTTTATTTTTTTACCGTTTTCTATAGCTCTTAACTGCTCTAAAGATTCTTTTCTTTCCAAATCTGTTTGTTTTGTTTTTGCAAAATTTATTACAAAATTTCTTCTGTAACCATATACACCAATGTGTTTATAATACTCTGATTTTATTTTTGTCTTATCTCTTAAATAAGGTATTGGGAATCTTGAAAAATAAATCGCATTCATATTTTTATCGAAAATTACTTTAACTGTATTTGGATTATTTATATCATCACCAGATTTCATTTTATATGCGATAGTCAAATATTCTATTTTTTTATCTTGTTTAAATTCATTTACCATTTTTTCAACAAGTTTTTTATCTATTAATGGTTCATCACCTTGGACATTAATAAACACATCAAAATTTTTCAAATATTTTTCTGCTACATAGGCAACTCTGTCTGTTCCGCTTTTAAGATTTTTTGGTGTCATATAAACATTATATCCTGCATTTTTAACTACATCAAAAATTCTTTTGTCATCTGTTGCAACAACAACACAATCAACAGTTTTACAGGTTATAACTTTACTTACAACATGTAATATCAAAGGTTTATTTTTAACTAAAAATAAAGGTTTACCGGGAAACCTGGAAGAAGCATATCTTGCCGGAATAACTACTGCTGTTTTCATTTTCTATTAAAATCCTCTATCGTTTGAATAAGTTCACTAGGAGAAACTGTTGCCGTACCAACTTTACCAACCACAATACCTGCTGCAAAATTTGCGATTTCAGCAGAAGTAACCAAATCAATTTTTGCAGATAATGCCAAAGTCATTGTTGCAATAACTGTATCTCCTGCACCGGTAACATCATAAACTTCTTTTGCCCTAGTTGGTATATGAGTTATTTTATTATTTTTTTCAATTATAGTCATTCCTTTTTCTCCCCTAGTTATAAGGACAGATTCGGATTTTAATATTTTCAAAATTTTATTACCAAGGGCAGCAATATCATTATCTGTAGAAATATTTTTTGCATTCATACCTTCTATTGCTTCTTTTGTATTTGGAGTAATACAAGTAATATATTTATATTTTTTAAAATTTTCAATTTTTGGATCAACTGTGACCGGTATATTTTTTTTCTTTGCTAATGTAATTATTTTCTTTAAAATTTTTGAACTTAAGACACCTTTTGCATAATCTGAAATTATTACACCATCAACTTTTTCAATAACTTTTTCAATATTTTTTAAAATATTAGTTTCAGTCCCACCAGAGAATGAACCTTTTATTTCTTTATCTACTCTGACAACCTGTTGATGTGATGCAATAATTCTTGTTTTTATTGTAGTTGGACGATTTTTATCAACAATGACAAAATCTGTATTAATATTCTTTTTATTTAACATATCTTTCATATTCTTACCGTCATTATCATCACCAATAACTGTAACCAAATATGATGTTGCACCTAAAGAAGTTATATTACTTGCAACATTACCTGCTCCGCCTAATGTTTCTGTTTCATTTGAAACTTCTACAACCGGAACCGGGGCTTCCGGAGAAATTCTAGAAACTTTTCCCCATATGAATTTATCAACCATTGTATCACCAACAACCAAAACAGATTGCTTTGCTAATTTTGGAATTATGTCTACTAATTTCATGTTTTTCCTCATTAATTATAAATAAGTTTTATTTTTTAAATACTGACAATAATCTTTTACTGAATCTTCTAATGACATAAACTGATGTTTACAACCTGCTTTTTCTATTTTTTTCATTGTAGCTTCTGTAAAGTATTGATATTTTTCTTGTAAAATATCAGGCATTTCAATATACTCAATATTTGATTTTTTACCTACTGCTGCAAACATAGAATTGGCAATATCATTCCAGCTTCTTGCTTTTGCTGTACCTAAATTATAAATACCTGTTTGTTTAGGATTTTTTAGCAATAACCACATAACTTCAACTGCATCTTTAATATATATAAAATCTCTTTTTTGTTCTCCATGCTGATATTCTTTTTTATATGACTTAAATAATTTCATTACACCTTTTTGTTCAACATCATCATAACTTTTGCATATAACACTTTTCATTGAACCTTTATGGTACTCATTTGGTCCAAAAACATTAAAAAATTTTATTCCTGTTACTTTATCTGAATAATTATTTCTCAACAGCCATAAATCAAACATTTGTTTTGAATAACCGTACATATTTAAAGGAGCAAGTTTATCTATATCAATTGTATCATCATATCCATTTTCGCCATTGCCATAAGTCGCTGCTGAAGATGCATAAACAAAAGGAATGTTTAATTCCATTGCCCATAATGAAAGAGTTTTTGAATATTCAAAATTATTATGAATATAATAATTTGCATCTGTTAAAGTTGTGGAACTACAAGCTCCTAAATGAACTATTGCTTCAGGTTTTGCTATTTTGCCTAATTTGACTGCTTCTAAAAAATCTTCTTTCTGCATATAATCTTTATATTTTTTACCAATAAGGTTTTTCCATTTTTCGCTATCATCAAGATGATCAACTACTAAAACATCATCTATTCCTTCTTGATTCAACTTCCATAGAAAACAACTGCCAATAAAACCTGCTCCGCCTGTAAGTATTATCATATAAAAACCTCTTTTATCTAATTATTTGTATATTCTACAAAAAATATAATCTATTCTACAACAAATTTATTAAACAAAAGTCAGGTTGATTTTCATCTACCTGACTTTTGTTTGTCTATAAAATATATAAATCAATTTACCAATGTAATTTTGGTTTCCTTGCTGCTTCAACTTCATTAAGACGACTAACGAATGTATTTACAGGTGCATTATGAACTATTTCCGGATTAGTCTTTGATTCATCAATAATTTTTGATAACACATCTATAAATTCATCTAATACTTGTTTTGATTCTGTTTCTGTAGGCTCTATCATCATTGCTTCTTCAACAATTAAAGGAAAATAAATTGTTGGTGCATAATATCCATAATCTAGAAGTCTTTTTGCAACATCCAAAGTTTTTATACCTTCTCCTAAATGCCCCTTTGAAGAAAGAACAAATTCATGCATACAGACATTACCTGCAGGTATAGAAACTTTATCCTTTAAACATGATAATACATAATTCGCATTTAAAACTGCTTGTGTTGAAGCTTCTTTTAATCCTACGCCTCCTAAAGCTTTAACATAAGCGCATGCTTTAAGTAAAACAGGAAAATTACCGAAAAATGCTTTCATTTTACCAATTGATTGTTTTTTATTATTAAAAGAAACTTTAAATTCATCATTCTCTTTTATAATTAGAGGCATAGGTAAAAAATCTTTTAAAAATGATTTTACACCTACCGGTCCGGATCCCGGTCCGCCGCCGCCATGAGGTGTTGAAAAAGTTTTATGTAAATTTATATGCATTACATCAAAACCTATATCGGCTGGTCTTGCTATTCCCATAACAGCATTCAAATTTGCACCATCATAATATAATAAAGATCCGTTTTCATGAATCATCTTAGAAATTTCTGCAATATTCTTTTCAAAAACACCAAGTGTATTCGGAACAGTCATCATCATACAAGCAACATCTTGTGTTAAAACTTCTTTGAGGTTTGCCGGTGATATTATTCCATTCTCATCAGATTTTAATGAAACAATTTCAAAGCCCGCAAGTGCTGCTGAAGCAGGATTTGTCCCGTGTGCAGAATCAGGAACTATTATTTTTGTCCTCTTTTCTTTTTTACTTTTAAAATATTGTGCTATTATTAAAAGTCCTGCATATTCACCATGAGCACCTGCTGCAGGCTGCAATGTAAAATAATCCATACCCGAAATCTCACATAATGCTCTTTCAAGTTCATACATAACTTCCAAACTTCCCTGAATTGTTTCTTCAGATTGGTATGGGTGTAATGAGGCAAATTCTTCAAATTTTGCAATTTTCTCATTAACTATCGGATTATATTTCATTGTACATGAACCCAATGGATAAAAAGTTGTACTTAATGCATAATTTCTTCTTGATAAATTAGTAAAATGTCTCA
>JAQVBD010000011.1:0-10515 GCA_028690485.1 Endomicrobiaceae bacterium | reverse complement strand
GCAAATTCTTCAAATTTTGCAATTTTCTCATTAACTATCGGATTATATTTCATTGTACATGAACCCAATGGATAAAAAGTTGTACTTAATGCATAATTTCTTCTTGATAAATTAGTAAAATGTCTCAATAAGCTAATTTCCGAAAGATTTGGAATATTTGGAACTGTTTGTCCTTTATATTTCATATCTATTGAAACATCTATTGGAACATCACATTCAACTACTCTGCATTCTTGTCTGTTTGATTTAATTTCATTTAAAAGTTTATTCATTTTTATACTCTGTTTAAAATATCAGTTAATTTATCTATTTCTTGTTTTGTTCTTTTTTCGGTAACTGCAAACATTATGCAATCCTTATATTTTTTATTGATTTTTACAAGATTTAAAGGACCTAAAATGTTTTCTTTTAATAACTGTTTTTCTATTTTTTTGACATTTTTTGTAGTTTTAAAAACAAACTCGTTAAAGAATAAAGAATTTGAAAATAATGGTTCAAACCCATCTATTTTTTTTATTGCATTAAAAGCATACCTAGCTTTTGAAATATTTGTTTCTGCAATCTCTTTTATTCCATTACTTCCTAAACATGCCATATAAACGCAACCTGCAAAAGCATTCAAGGCTGCATTTGTACAAATATTTGATGTCGCTTTCTCTCTGCGGATATGTTGCTCTCTTGATTGAAGAGTAAGTACAAACCCTCTTTTGCCATTTTTATCTATAGTCTGTCCGACAACTCTTCCAGGAATTTTCCATTCAAGAGCTTTCTTAACTGCCAAAAATCCAAATGTTGAACCACCTAAATACATTTGATTACCAAAAACCTGTCCTTCTCCAACTGCTATATCTGCACCATATTCACAAGGTGTTTTTAAAAGTCCCAACGATACAGGATTAACAATTGCAACAAAAAGAGCATTCTTTGTTTTTGATATTTCTGATAAAACTTGCATATCTTCGACTATTCCAAAAAAATTTGGAGATTGAACAACAACAGCCCCAATATCATCTGCCATCTTGCTTTGCAAAAGATTTTGATTGACAGAACCTGTCTTTTCATCAATTTCAATTTTAATAATTTCTATATTCAAATTTTTAGTATAAGTTTCTACAACAGAAATATATTCAGGATTTACTGCTGAAGAAATAATAACTTTATTTTTTTTTGAAGTTCTTACTGCAAGCAGTACTGCCTCTGCTACAGCTGTTGCTCCGTCATACATAGAAGCATTTGCACAATCAAGACCTGTAAGTTGGCATATCATACTTTGATATTCAAAAATTGCCTGTAAAGTTCCCTGACTGGCTTCCGCTTGGTAAGGAGTATACGCAGTAGAAAATTCAGATCTGCCAATAATTTCATCAACTAATGATGGAATAAAATGGTCATAAATTCCTGCACCTCTAAAACAAACGAGGTTCGATTTATTTTTCTTAGCATAATTCTTAAATAATAATAATAATTCCTGCTCTGATATCCCTTCAGTAATATTTAATTTTTTTGCTCTTAATACTTCAGGAATTTGAAGAGATAATAAGTCTTCTGTATTTTTGACACCAATACGGGCTAACATCTCTTTTTTATCTTGTTCATTTATTGGAATATAATTCATTGTTTTGACCTTAAAGAGAATTTTTGTAAGTTTCAGCAGTCATCAATTCTTTAAGATCATTTTCATTTTGTAGTTCTAAAACAAAAAAGAAACCTTTTTCATAAGGTGACTGATTTATAATTTCCGGACTTGATAAAAGTTCTTCATTAACTTCTATTACTGTTCCTGATACAGGACTATATATATCAAATGCAGATTTAACTGATTCTACAACGGCACATGGTTGTGCTTTAGCAAATTTTTTGCCAATTTCAGGTAATTCTACATGAACAATATCTGTAATTTCATGTTGTGCATGATCTGTAATACCAACATAAATTTTATTACCTTCTTTTCTTGCCCATTCATGAGTTTTTGCATAAAATAATTCGTTTGGTACATTCATTTCTTTTGTCTCCACTTAAATATTATTTGAATAAAATACAAAATCTATTTCAAAAAGTAAAATATACAAGATATATTTTATAAACTTTATTTCTTTTCTTTTGTTTCCTTTTCTTTATCTTTGTCTTTTTCTTCAATTTGTTTAATTTGCGAAATTTTATAAGGTTTTACATTGTTTTCGCCAAGTTCAACATTCACAGATTCTTTTACACAATCCAATGAAATAACTTTGCCTTTACCATTAGGTGTACTTACTCTTGAACCAATGGAAGGACTATTTTTCTTTATATTAAGATACTGTTCATGTTCATAAGAAAGACAACACATTAACCTTCCGCATAAACCGGATAACTTAGCTGTATTTAATGATAAATCTTGATCTTTTGCCATATCTATTGTAACAGAACTAAAATCTTTTAAAAATATTTGGCAACACAATTGTTGACCACAAGTCCCTATTCCACCAACAATTTTTGATTCATCTCTAACACCTATCTGTACCATTTGTATTCTTGTTTTTAAAACATGACCTAAATCTTTAATGAGCTCTCTAAAATCAACTCTTGTTTCAGAAGTATAATAAATAAATAATTTTGTTCTATCAAATGTATATTGCACATAGGTCAGTTTCATATCTAATTTATGATCTTTGATTTCTTTTGATACAACAGCATGAGCTTGATGATTTTTACTTTCATTGTTAAGTAATCTTTTGAAATCATATTCATTTGCTTTTCTGACAACTTTACCAACATATAAATCTTTTGTTTGTTCTATATTTTTTTCTTTTTCACAAACAACGCCAAACTCAACTCCATGCTCTGTTTCAATAATTACTTTGTCATTTAATTCTATTGTATATTGTCCAGTCTGTGCATAAATTTTTTCTTTGATCCTTCTAACTATCACTCCAACCGCTATAGTCATTTATATCTCCATTATTTTATTTTTGAATTTATATATATAAACAAATCATCTAATACTGTATTTGGATTTACATTTTGATTCAAATATTTTTTACTTTCTGTTAATTTTTCTATTATATCCGTGTATTTATATGGTTCTCTTCTGAAATTTTTTATAGCACTTTCTGTAATTATATTAACTGCCTCTACTACTGATTTTCTATCTTTTGAAACTGATTTACTTTTATTTAATATATCAACTGCCGCTAATTTTTTACTAGTTAATTCAGACCATAATGATGAATATTCATTTTGTGTATTCAACATTAACATTTCTGCTTTTTCTATTGAACCATCTGATAAATTCGCAATTTTTACAGAATTTTCAATACTTAAAGAATGTTGCTGTTGTAAATAATTTGCAATTTCATTTGTTGGCAAAGGCTGAAAAAAAACTGTCTGTGCTCTGGAAACTATAGTTATTGGAATTGTTTCTTTATGTTTTGCAATTAATATAATAATTGTATTTTCCGGTGGCTCTTCCAATGTTTTTAATAAACAATTTGCTGCGGCTGTTGTCATTTTTTCAGCCGGTTCTAAAATAAAAACTTTCCATTTTCCTTCAGTTGCTTTCATGTAAACATTTTTTTGCATATATCGTATTGTGTCAATTTTCAATGTCTTCTGTTTGTCAACATCCTCTTCTAGGATTTCTGCTTGTTTTGCAAAATTTATAATATGCAAATCAGGATATGAGCCTTTATTAATCTGTTCACAAGCAATGCAATGGTTACAAGCACCAACATCTGTTTTTGTATAGTCATTTATTGTGCAATTTAAAATTTTAACAAATTCAATAGCTGTAGTATTTTTACCAATACCATCTTCCCCCATAAATATATAACCATGTGGTATTTTGTTGTTTTTTATTTGTTCTGAAATAATTGTTTTAGCTTTATTTTGAGCTATTATACTTTTAAACATATATTTTCTTTTTTGTAAAAAATTTATCTATTTCAGTATTAACTAAAAACTGTGTTTTTTCTATTACCGAATTTGTTTTAACTTTTTTAATTCTTTCCGGAAATTTTTTTGCAAGAGCAATAAAACCTTTTCTGACAGCATTATGAAAAGTCATATTTTCTCTTTCTATTCTATCACCATCTTTAAAAGAATCTTTTGTCGATATAGATTTTGCTTTTTTTATACCAATATGTGGTTTAATATCAAGATAAATAGTTAAATCCGGTTTTATTAAAGATGTTGCAATATCATTTAATTTTTCAATTATTTTAATATCTATTTTTCTTGCATAACCTTGATATGCAATAGTTGAATCTGTAAATCTATCACAAATAACTACATATCCTTTTTGTAAATTAGGTTTGATTATTTCTTCGACATGCTGAGCACGAGCTGATTCATAAAGCATAAGTTCACAAATAGGAGAAAGTTTTGATTTGGGATTTAACAAAATATTTCTTACCTGTTCTGCAACAACACTACCGCCAGGTTCTCTTGTTAGAACAACTTTTAATCCTTTTTTTTGCAAATATCGTTCTAATAATTTAGACTGCGTAGATTTCCCACATCCTTCACAACCTTCTACTGTTATTAAAAATCCGTTTCTAGATTTCATATCTTTTGAATTCTATAAAAAAAAACTTATAGTGTCAAAGATAACTAAGGCATTTGACAAAATATATTTTAAAATATAAAATAAATAAAGTTGGTTGATAATCGCGGGGTGGAGCAGCCCGGTAGCTCGTCAGGCTCATAACCTGAAGGTCGTAGGTTCAAATCCTGCCCCCGCAACCATTAATAAAAAAGACTTATAGAAAATTTTCTATAAGTCTTTTTTATTTCCTATTGATTTTTCACAAGTGTTTAATATGAAAATTAATTAATATCTTTACAAATAAAAATAACGACTATTGATAGTCGTTATAAACTTAATCTGCCGAGAGTGGGACTTGAACCCACACGTCGCCTGAGCAACTTGAGATTTTGAGTCTCACGTGTCTGCCAATTCCACCATCTCGGCTTTTTTTCATTCTATAATAATATTAATATTTAGTCAAGAATATGATTTCTTCTCATAAAATTGACAAAGAAATATTTTTTTGGTATCCTTTGTGACAGTAAAAATTATTGCCGACGTAGCTCAGTTGGTAGAGCAATGGTTTTGTAAACCATCGGTCGGAGGTTCAAGTCCTCTCGTCGGCTTTTTAAAATTTAGACATTCCAATAGAACAAAAGAGCTTATGGAAAAAAAATTATCTTTTAGCTTAAGTTTTAAGTTCGTAATAATAATATCAATCGTTATAATTTTCACATCCATAGTATTAACTTGGTTTTTTATTAACGGTCAAACATTGCTTCTAAGAGGTTTTGTCGAGAACAGAGCAATTATTTTAGCTCATACATTAGCCAACTCAAGTGAATATGGCGTAACTACTGTTAGTAAAGAATTCCTTTCACATCTTACAAAAAATACAATTAAAGAAGAAGATGTTTTATACTCAATTATTTATGATAAAAATGGTATCCCTTTATCAGAATCATCTATTGCAGATCCATTAATTAACCAATATATAACATCAACGCCGATAGAACCTTCCTCTATAATGAATCTTGAAAAAACCAGATTACAAAAAGGTGTTAGTGTTATATCAGGAATTGGAGAAGTAATAGAGATTATTGTTCCTATAATATCTTATGACTATTTAAATACAGCAAATTCTATGACATTCCCAAATTCATTTTCAGCATCCGACAATGGTATTATTATTGGTATTGTAAGGGTTGGACTTACACTTGAAAGAATAAACTACCAAATAGATAAAATGTCTAAGAGTATAGTATTTCTCACTCTTATTGTTGTATTAGCCGGTATTATTATTGCTGTATTCCTAATTAGAATACTTGTAAAACCTATCCAAGAACTTATAATAGGAACAAAAAAAATAGCTATGGGCAATTTAGGTTATAGGGTTCCTTTGAACTCAAGGGATGAATTTAGAGATTTGGCTGCATCATTTAATTCTATGGCAGCAGATATGGAAATACATATAAGAGAATTAAATAAAGAGAAAAAAGAACTTTTGAATCTTAAAATAGCATTTGAACAAAGAAGCCAAGAGCTTGAAGAAACTCTGGATAAAGTACAAAACATTCAACAAGATTTAATTAAATCTGAAAAATTTGCAACTATCGGTAGACTTGCTTCATCCGTTGCTCATGAACTAAGAAATCCTTTAGCCGGCATTAAAAATATTGCATATTTTCTTTCAAAAATGGGAGCTTTTAGCGACGATAAATCAAAACAAATGGTAAACATGTTATCTTCAGAAGTTTTAAGAGCAAATAAAATTATTACAGATTTACTTGACTATTCTAAAACAAAAAAACTAAATAAACTTGAAGTAACCATAGATTCTTTTATAGAAAAAGCATTATTGACTGTAACTATGCCTGACCAAGTAAATATATTGAAAGACTTTGAAACATTTACAGCTGTAATAGATCCTGATAAAATAACACAGGTTATTATAAATTTAGTTTCTAATGCAAGAGATGCTATGCCTCCTGAAGGAGGCACCATAACTATTATTGCTAAGAAAGAATATAAAAGTTTTCTACTCATTATTGAGGATAATGCATGTGGTATGGATGAAGAAACACAATCACATCTATTTGAACCACTATTTACAACTAAACTAAAGGGTATTGGGTTAGGATTACCTATAGTAAAAGAAATTATAGAAGCTCATTTAGGTAAAATTACTGTTAAAAGTAATAAAAATATTGGTACCACCTTTACTATTGAGTTGCCACTATCATAGGGGATTTAAATGGATAAAAAATTAAAAATTCTGGTTGTTGATGATGAAGATGCATTAAGATTTTCTTTGGCAAGTATTTTAGAAATGGAAGGATTCGAAGTAAAAACAGCTGAAGATGGATTTAAAGCAGTTGAATTAGCAGAAAAAGAATCTTTTGATATTTTATTTTCAGATATAAGAATGCCTGGAAGAACAGGCACAGAAACATTCAAGCTTATAAAAAAAATAAGACCGGATATCATTGGTGTTATGATGACGGCATATGCATTAAACGATTTAATTGTTGAAGCATTAAATCTTGGTGCATTTACTTGCCTTAGCAAACCTTTTGAAATAGGAACAGTTTTATCTACTATCAAAGATGTAACTTCTAGACCTTTTGCAGTTGTTGTTGATGATGAAGCAAATCTTAATTCAAATTTTTTAAGTTCATTAAAACATAGTGGGTTAAATGTTGCAACTACTGCTATGGATATGAATAAAATAGATTTTATGTTTAAGCATAAACCAGATATTTTAATACTCAGTATAGATAATGATATTACTATAAGTTTATCCATTTTGGAAAAATTAAAAGAGATGACCGGCTCTATTCCTAAAACAATACTTGTTGGAAGTCAAGAGAATGATGCGATATTAGATAAATTTAAAAAAATTGGCACAGTCGCTTTTATAAAAACTCCTATCTGTATACCTCAAGTTTTTGAAATATTAGGAAAAGAAAATAGAAAATATAATATTGCCATGATAAATGCTGAATCTGATGAATTTATTACTTTAAGAGCATCTTTACTTGAAAAGAAATTTAATTTAATCCCTTATGTTAATTTTCAAAATTTCTTTGATGAAATAAAATACTGTTTCTTTGATACAGTATTAATTAATGCAAAAATAGAAACTAACATATCTGATTTCCATGATAAATTACATAGTTTAATGCCAAATATTGGTGCTATTTATATTTTGCAAGATGATGCAAATGTAGAAGCTTTAAAGAAAAAAGGGTGTTTTTATTTAACAAAACCTTTTGAAATTGAAGATATAATAAGTCTAATAAATAAAATAAGGAAATAATTTATATGACAGAAAAAACATATACTTTAACAAAAAAAGAACTAAATGCTGAAAAAAACAAAGCAATAGCAAGGTTTGCATCTGTAGCTTCACATGATTTAAAAAATGTATTGGGCGGATTATCAAATATTGCTTATTATTTTTCAAAAGCGTTCAAAGTAGAAGGTGAAACCCCTAATGCAATGTTAAAGCTTTTATCCAGTGAAGTAGCAAATTTAAATACAAGGATAACTGATTTATTAGATATGACAAGAGTAAAACAATTATCGAAAGTCCCTTGTGATTTACAAGATATAATTAATGAAGCAATAACTGATACTAAAGTTGATGGTATAACTTTTGAATTGCAGTTATTGTCTGCAAAAATATATGCTGACCCGCTAAGAATGAAACAAGTTTTCGTTAGTATTATAAAAAATTCAAAAGATGCTATGCAAAACAAAGGTACTATTTCTCTTAAAATGAATATTGAAAACAATATTGTTAATACAGAAATTATAGACTATGGCATTGGTATGGATGGTGAAACTCTCGAAAATTGTCTAGACCCTATGTTCTCAACAAAACTAGCTAAAGCTGTCGGAATGGGTCTTACTATTGCCAACCAAATAGTAGAAATGCATACCGGAACTCTTTCCATTACCAGTGAGAAAGATAAAGGTACAAAAGTACTAATATCTTTAAGTATATTAAACTCTTAAAAATAAATATTTGAAATAAAAAACAATCATAATGATAATTAATATTATGATTGTTTTTTTGTCTATAAAACTTGTTTAAATATTATTTTTTCTTTCGTTTTAACAGCAATCCAAAATTTAGATAGTATATATTGTTTTGATTTTTTATCTATTATCCAATTAATAATATTATTAATATGGATTGCTCTTTTTTTATCCGGTAAAATTTCTTTTAAAATTCTATATTTTAAAATTTCTTCACACCTAGAAAAAGCTAATAAATTAATATCAATTTTGTTTTTTTGAATCGTTATATGTTTTGATATAAAAGCATTTATCTTACTCTTAAAATAATCATTTTCTCCCGTAATAATGCTAGATAAATTAAATATATGTTCAATAACCAAAGGATTTAATTGCTGTAATTTTGGTATTATATTTAATCTGATTTTGTTTCTGGTATAATCACAAGTAAAATTTGATTTATCTGTACAAAATTTTAAACTCTGATGTTTAACATATTGATCAATTAAGTCTCTGGAAATAACTAACAATGGTCTGATAATTGATATTTTATTATTTATTTTTCTAACGACAGGAATCCCGCTTAATCCTTCTGAGCCTGTCCCCCTTATTAACCACATTAACACAGTTTCTGCATTATCATTCATATTATGCGCTGTAGCTATTTTATTGCACTTATTTTCTTTTGCAATTTGTTCTAAATTTGTATATCTGAGTTGTCTTCCGGCAGTTTCAATAGAAACATTTTGTTTATTTGCAAAATGTTTTGTTTGCAAATCTTTTAATATAAATTTTATATTGTATTTTTTCGCTAAATTTTCAACAATTTTTGCTTCTTTTACAGATTCTTTTCTTAAATTATGATTAAAATTAACAATTATAAGCTCTATGTTTAATATTTTCTTTAATCTAAAAAATAAATCTGCCATCGTAATAGAATCTGCACCACCAGAAACAGCTAATAGAATTTTATCTCCGGAAACTACTAACTTATTATCAATAATATTTTTTCTAAATTTTTCCCAAATTATCATTTATTCTTTATGTTTAATTTATATAAATTAAACATATTCTCCATATAAAAAATTCTTTGAATTATTAATCGTTAGATAGATTATATTAAAATAGACAGTGAGTATCAAACTATCTATTTGACAATTATATAAAACGATATATCAAAACCATCTGTAAATGAAATAATATACTAAAATTATTATCAATGTCTTTGTCATTAATAATTTTCAAAAAAAGTTCTATTTATAAAATTAAACATACTATTTTAGCTAAAAATGTTGTTCATCTTAACAATATTTGCTAATATTTTTATGATGTATTGATTGAATATGGAGGAATATCTTTATGAAAATCACAAAAGTAGAAGCAATTGAAATTCTTGATTCCAGAGGAAATCCTACCGTTGAAACAAACATAACATTAGAAGATGGTACACAAGCCCGTGCAATGGTTCCCAGCGGGGCATCAACAGGAGAAAAAGAAGCTTATGAACTGAGAGATGGCGATAAAAAAAGATATGATGGAAAAGGCGTACTGAAAGCTGTTGAAAATGTGAATACGATTATTGAAAAAGAAATAGCCAACAAAAATTTTTCAAATCAAAAAGAACTTGATTACTTTATGATTGCATTAGATGGAACTCAAAATAAATCAAAATTAGGAGCAAATGCAATACTGTCTGTATCTATGGCATATGCTCGTGCTAAGGCAATAAGTTTAGCAATCCCATTGTATACATATCTGGGAAATAGTGACAATTATGTGCTGCCAGTACCATGTATGAATGTAATAAATGGCGGCAAACATGCAGATAACAATGTTGATTTTCAAGAATTTATGATAGCTCCACATAATGCTTCATCATTTAAAGAATCTATAAGAATGGGCGAAGAAACTTTTCATGCTTTGAAATCCATCCTTAATAAAAAAGGGTACAGCACCGGTGTAGGCGATGAAGGCGGATTTGCTCCTAA
>JAQVBD010000010.1 GCA_028690485.1 Endomicrobiaceae bacterium | reverse complement strand
CAAAATTAATTCTGTATCTTCCATTTTATTATGGATGGTTGACATTTGACTAGTTTGAAGATTTAATAGTTGTTGTATATTATTAAAAAAAACATCATTTCTTGCTGTATTGATTGAATAAAATTCATTTAATTGATTATCATTTAAAATATTATTAATAATTCCCATAGAGTTCATATCTAAATACTTAAAAGAAATTTGATACAGATATTGTTTCTTTTCTTGTAAGTACTGATATTGATTATATGTCAATGATAAATTTGTATATTCTGAAAGCAAATATATAAATCTATCTATTTCAGATAAATCTTTTTCTGTAAAATCAGCATATTTGTCCAAGATTATATTTTCTGCCAGATCTAATTGTTTTAATAATAAATATGACCTGATGGATACTTTCATTTCTATATGCTTAAAGTATGTAATTAAATTTTCATACTTTATTAATATCTGCGGACAATATAATTTAGCTATTTCAAATAACAAAGCCAGATTAGTAGACATATTATTTGATTGTTTTAACAAACTAGTAATATACGAATAGATATTGTATGGTATTTGTTTTTTAATATCGTTGAGAAAATTACTAAAATCATCATTAACACTGTTAATATTACGGTATGTTTGCATATAAATAAAATTATCTAAATCCGGATAAATACTTAAATCTATTTTATTTTTTTTACAAAATTCACCAATTTTTATAAGTCTTGCATTTAAAGAATTTTCATGAGTCAATACCGGGAAAAGATTGCCTTTTGGAAATGAAATCCTATGTTTGATAAATGATTTTTTTATAATATTAATGTCTTGTGTATATCTATATTTTAAATCTTTTGCCCGCTGCAAATTAGCACTGTATATATCCCATTGTTCTAATCCGAATAAATTATTAAAATTATTTTTGATACCGAATGTTTCAGCGCCGGATAGTCTTCCTTTGTTTAACATCTTATCAGCAATAGCGGTCCTTTGTTGTTCCGGAATAGACAAAAACAAATCTGTTTTAATCTGTTTATTTGGTGCACCTTCAACTATTAATTTATCTAGATTTGAATTTTGTTTTAAAAAGTTTATTATTTGTTCTATGTTTGATTGAATAATTGGATCTTGATGTAAATCATTAATTATTACTACCAAAGGAGTGTTTGGCTTATATATTGCTTCTTCTATTTGTCCGTATTTTATTGATAAATTATTTTTATTGATAATATTCTCAATATCAAATGATTCATTATATGTTAGGGATGAATATGTAATATTGGCATAAATATCGCCAATAACATTTGTAACCATAAAACAAATTAATGTAATCAATGATATTAGTTTCATTATCGTCTCATAAAAGTTCCTTAGTATATTTACAAATATAATATAGCAACATATTGTTAATATTTTGTTAAAAGTTTGTAAAATATTAATTATCAATAAAAAAAGAGAAGATAATAATCATATCAATTATTATCTTCTCTTCTGTTTATTAAGCTATTACTTATTATTCTTCAATAGTTTCTATTGGTTCTACTGCTGAATCGTCTTCTTCGCCTTTTATAACATGAGCAATCGCTGCAACTTTGTCTCCGGCTTCAAGTCTTACAAGTCTTACTCCCTGAACATTTCTTCCTATAACAGAAATATTTTCAACTTTTGACCTAATAGTAATTCCATGTTCTGTTATTATCATTATCTGTCCGTCGTTTGCTTTTTTAATATTTACTATTGAACCATTTCTGTCTGTCGTTTGCATATTGATTACGCCTTTCCCGCCTCTTTTTTGCAAACGGTATTTTCCTACTTCTGTTCTCTTTCCGTAACCATTTTCAGATACAGACAGGAAGACATCTGCCGGAGATAAAACTTCCATACCGATAACTTCATCTTCTTTATTTAGAGTTATACCTCTAACACCGATACCTGCTCTTCCTATAGATCTGACATCTTGTTCTTTGAACCTGATACCTATACCTTGTTTTGTAGCAATGACAACTTCCGGATTATTTTCTATTCTTTTTACTTCTATTAAAACATCGCCATCATCTAATTTTATAGCTATAATTCCGCCCTTTCTAGGATTTATAAATTCAGACAGTGCTATTTTTTTTATTGTTCCTTTTCTGGTACACATTAATAAATGTTCATCTTTTATATCTTTTGGATTGAAAGATCTTATTGGTATGGCTGCTGTAATCTTTTCTTCTGAACTGGAAAGTTGTAAAAGATTTACAATTGCTTTACCTTTAGATATTCTTGTACCTTCCGGAATTTCATATACTCTTGTCCAGTATAATCTTCCTCTTGTTGTAAAGAATAACATATATGCATGTGATGAAGTTACAAAGAGTTGTTCAACAAAATCTTCTTCCTTTGTACTCATACCTGCAACACCTCTTCCGCCTCTGCCTTGTATCTTGTATGTATCAACCGGAATTCTCTTAACATATCCGGTATGTGACATTGTAACAGCGACTTCTTCTTCTTGAATTAAATCTTCAATATTAAAATCGGCTTCTGCTACTACAATTTTTGTTCTTCTGGCATCACCATATTTTTCTCTTAAATATGCTAATTCATCTTTAATAATACTTAGAATTTTTTTAGGATCAGCAAGAATAGATTTGAATTTTTCAATAGTTTTAATAAGTTCAATATATTCATCGTCTATTTTCTGTCTTTCAAGTCCCGTCAATTGTTGCAATTTCATATCTAAAATTGCTTGTGCTTGAATCTTTGACAACCTGAATTTTTCTATTAAGCTTAATCTGGCAGTATCTGCATCTGCAGACTGTTTAATTGTTTTAACTATTGCATCTAAATTATCAATTGCTATTTTCAACCCTTCTAAAATATGTGCTCTTGCTTCTGCTTTTGCTAATTCAAATTTTGTTCTTCTTACAACTACAACTTTTCTGTGTTCTATAAAATGGAACAACATCTCTTTTATATTTAATACCTTTGGCTTATTATTAACCAAAGCTAACATAATAACACCAAAAGAAGATTGTAATTGTGTATGTTTGTATAATTGATTTAATACTACCTGGGCATTAGCATCTCTTTTTATTTCTATAACTATTCTAATACCGTCTCTATCTGATTCATCTCTTAAATCTGAAATACCTTCTAATTTTTTATCTTTGACAAGATCAGCTATTGCCAAAATTAAATTTGATTTATTAACTTGGTATGGCAACTCATTAACAATAATAGCTTCTCTACCGCTTTTGAATTCTTCAATTTCTGTTTTAGCTCTTATTTTTATAGAGCCTCTGCCTGTTTCTAAATATTGTTTAATTCCACCTTTACCTAAAATAATACCGGCAGTAGGAAAATCCGGACCTTTAATAATTTTATTCAATTCTGAAAATTCTATTTCAGGGTCATCAATATATGCAATCGTTCCGTCTATAATTTCCGTGATATTATGTGTTGGCATATTTGTTGCCATACCAACAGCAATACCTGAAGAACCATTGATTAAAAGACCCGGTAACTTTGATGGCAAAATAACAGGTTCTTCTAGAGAACCGTCATAATTTGGAGTAAAATCAACAGTATCTTTATCAAGATCAGCTAACATTTCGTCAGCAATACCAGCCATTCTGGCTTCTGTATATCTCATTGCTGCAGCTGAATCTCCGTCAATACTTCCGAAGTTCCCTTGACCGTCAACCAAAGGATATCTTAAAGAAAATTCTTGCACCATTCTAACCATTGATTCATATACTGCGGTATCGCCATGAGGATGATATTTACCAAGAACATCCCCAACAACTCTGGCAGATTTTTTATATGCTGTATTATGTCTTAACCCCATTTCTTTCATTGCATATAAAATTCTTCTATGAACCGGTTTTAAACCATCTCTTACATCAGGTAATGCTCTGCCTACTATAACACTCATAGCATAATCTATGTAAGATGTTTTCATTTCATCTTCAATATTGCGCGAAAGAATATTAGGATTTGCCATTACTTCCGGTGTCTCTATTGGTTTATTTTTGTCTTCTTCCATGTTAACCTCTTAATATAGTAATTTTTAACTCGCCTTTTTTATTTTTTGTATCTTGTTTAAACATTCTTCTTTTTTTTGTTTATATATTTCTTTAGACTCAAATTGTAATGCTTTGTCAAAATCTTTTAATGCCGATTTATAATTGCCTACTTTCATTTGTGCTATTGCTCTGTCTCCGTATATCCACCCTTCATTGTCTAAAATATCTATTTTGTTAAAATATTTTACTGCTTTTTTAAAATTGCTTTTATCAAACTCAATTTTTGCTTTTTGTTTATATTCTTCATTTTTTTTATGGTTATATTCTTTTACAACTTTATATAAATTAATTATCTTATCAAAATAACGCAAAGGTTCTATTGATAAAAATATTGCCTGCTTGTAAAGTTTATATGTTTTATATACCCGCCATCTAAATGTCAAAAATTGGTATTTATCAATTATTGTTACTTTTTTTTGTTTTATATTTTGTAACTGCTCATATAATTTTGTGTTCTTAATTGGAGTTAACCATGACAACGAAATTATATCTGCTTTACATTGTTTTAAACATACTATTGTTTCTTTATATGTCTTTCTTGTTTCAAATGGGAAACAATACATTACATGTATTAAAATTTTAATTTTATAATCGTGCATCAGATTACAAAACTGTATTATTTGTTCATTTGTATAATATGGCCTTTGAAAATTTTTTCTTATGTCAAAAGATCCTGATTCTAATCCAAAATGTATCCAATTTATATTAGCTTTTTTTATTAATCCAATAATATTTAAATCTTGCAATAAATTAGGTGTAAAGTTAAGTTTTAATGAAAAATTTAATTTCGTTACCGATTGATCGTTGTATTTTATTAATGCTTCACAAAGCTTACGAAAATATTCAAGATCTGACAAAGCATTTTCTGCATCAAAATATATCGATTTAACATTATTATAATGTTGTTGAATATCCTCTATTTCTTTTATAATTCCATTAATATCTCTATATCTGACATAATGACCTGTTGATGTTTGAGAAAGAGCATGATTAGCACAATAAGTGCATTGATATTTGCATCCTCTTTCTAGAGATATTTTATGCTGTTCTGAATAAACTACCCAACGGTCCCAACCAAATCTGTCCGGATATACAAGATCATCTAAATTTTCTGTAAATACACTTTTATCACATTTAATAGTTTCTTTATTATTTCTTATCCATAAATTATCTGTTTTAGTAAATGTATTTAACTCTAACTGTTTTATATATTCAACACTTGCTTTTTCTCCGTCACCTATACATAAAACATCTATATTATTATCTTCAAATACCAAATCCGGAACTAAAGTCGGGTACGACCCTCCAACAAATATTTTAGCATCAGGAAAATGTTCTTTTAATAATTGAAAAAGATTCTGTGCTAACTCAAAATCACTTTCTGATATTACTGATACAGCAAATACTTGCGGCTTTTTTGTAATAAACCGTAAAATTGTTTCATTACAATTGTTCGGTACACAAAACAACATTTCAGTTGTATGACCTGCTTGTTTCAAAGAACTTGATATATAAGATATGCCTAACGGCATTATGTCATATCGAAGATCATAATGAGCTAACTCTGATGAACTATGTATATTATTTCTTATATATATACAACATATCTGCATCTTGAGCCTTTACTACATTAAATATCTAAGTTTGTTACATCCAAAGAATGTGTTTGAATAAATAATCTTCTTGGTTCAACTTTGTCACCCATCAATGTTGTAAAAATTCTGTCTGTTTCAACAGCATCTTCCATTTTTACTTGTAATAATATTCTTTTTGCCGGATCCATTGTTGTTTCCCAAAGCTGATCGGGATTCATTTCTCCAAGACCTTTATATCTTTGTATTGTTGCACCTTTTTTACCTAACTCTCTGATTTTTTCTACTAATTGAGATGTAGAACTTAAATCATGAACATCATTATTCCCTTTTAATCTATAAACAGGTTTTATATGTGTTGTCCCATAATGGTGCAAATGCAAACCTTCACTTTCTATCTTTTTTGCTAATGTATCTATTCTAGGAAGTTCCCATAACTCTTTATATTCCGGTAATATTTCTTCTGATAAGCCATCAACCGGTAAATCGCCTTGCTCTTGTTGCATCTGTCTTTTTCTTTCTGCAAGTTCTGCCTTAAATTCTTTCCATTCTTTATCAGAAAAAATATATCTTATATTCCCTTGGTCAACTACTCTGAATAAAGGTAATCTTCCTTCTTCTTTGAATTTCAAATATTCTGTCCAACTTACACCTTTTTTAGTCATTTTCCTGACTAATCCATCTAATTCTGATATAGAGTCTACTATCTTTTTTAATTCTTTAGCTTCTATTTCTTCACCTACTTGTTCTCCTTCATGGAGAAATACCATTGTTTGCCCGTCTAATCCTTGGCTAAATAAAAATTGGTCTAATTCTGTTTCTGTATGAAGATACATTTCTTTTTTGCCTTTTTTAACTTTATATAGCGGAGGTTGAGCAATATAAATATATCCTTTTTCTATAAGCTGTGGCATTTGTCTATAAAAGAATGTTAACATCAATGTTCTAATATGTGCGCCGTCAACATCGGCATCTGTCATAATAACTATTTTATGATATCTAACTTTATCTATATTAAAATCGGAAGAATCTTTTCCAATGCCTGCACCAAATGCTGTAATCATTGTTCTTATTTCGTCATTGGTCAAAATCTTAGTAAGTCTGGCTTTTTCTACATTTAAAATCTTCCCTTTAAGTGGCAATATTGCTTGAAAAGTTCTATTTCTGCCTTGCTTTGCCGAACCACCTGCAGAGTCTCCCTCTACAATAAATATTTCCGTTTTTTGTGGATCTTTTTCTGAACAATCTGCAAGTTTTCCAGGCAAAGCTGCTGAATCTAAAATGCCTTTTCTTCTTGTTAATTCTCTGGCTTTTCTTGCTGCTTCTCTGGCATCTGCCGCATTAATAGCTTTTTCTAAAATTTGTCCTGCTATTCCCGGATTTTCTTCTAAGAAAGTTGCTAATGCATCACCTACTAAAGATTTTACTATACCTTCAACTTCAGAGTTGCCTAATTTTGTTTTTGTCTGCCCTTCAAATTGCGGATTAGGAACTTTAATAGACATAACTGCTGTTAATCCTTCTCTGACATCGTCGCCTGAAAGATTCAAATCTTTATTTTTTGATAAATCATTTTTTTTGATATAATCGTTGACTACTCTTGTTAATGCAGAACGGAACCCTGTTAAATGCGTTCCTCCTTCTATAGTATTAATGTTATTTACAAAAGTAAAAATTTGTTCATTGTAAGAATCGTTATACTGCATAGCAACTTCAACATTTACACCTTCTTTTTCTTTTGAAAAATAAATTGATTCTTTATTAATAACCTGTTTATTGGTATTAAGATAACTAACAAATGTTTTAATGCCGCCTTCATAATGAAAAGTATGTTCTTTATCTTGTCTTTCGTCAATGATAGTTATGTTTGTACCTGCATTTAAAAAAGCAAGTTCTCTTAGTCTGTTCGTTAATGTATCAAACGAAAATGTTGTAACTGTAAAAATTTCAGGATCCGGCAAAAAAGTAACTTTCGTTCCTCTGTCATCACTTTTTCCTGTAATTTCTATTGGTCCCTGCGATTTGCCTTTAGAATATTCCTGACAATAAATATTACCATTTCTGAAAACTTCTACTTTCATTTTTATAGACAAAGCATTCACACAAGATACACCTACACCATGTAATCCGCCCGAAACTTTGTACGAATTTTTATCAAATTTTCCACCGGCATGTAACACTGTCATTACGACTTCTAGAGCTGATTTATTTTTATATTTTGGATGCGGATCTATAGGAATACCTCTACCGTCATCTAATACTGTTATTGAATTATCCGGATGGATAGTTACATCTATATTTTTACAATACCCTGCTAAAACTTCGTCTATTGAATTATCAACTGTTTCATAAACTAAGTGATGTAATCCTTGAGCCGATGTTGAACCAATATACATAGCCGGTCTTTTTCTAACAGCTTCTAATCCTTCTAAAACTTGGATTTTTGAAGCATCATATGATGCTGCTGATTCTTTTATTTCTTCGTTTGTCATGGACTGCCTCCAAATATTTGCACTATTTAATTATACATTTAATATTTTTTACTAATTTTTTACCTAAATATTGGTTTAATCTATTTATTAATTGCCTTTTTCTTAAGTTTAAATCATTCAAATATACTGCAGATGTTGTTGTAGAAAAAATTGTTCCATCTTTAAAACCGCTTAATTCGACATTATTGTTGCCCACCTCTTTTTGCCATACGGACATAATAATATAATAATTATCGTCTAAACCTAACTCTTTTTTGATTTTTTCTAATATTGGAGAAACTTCTACTAACTCCATTTTTTTATGATCTCATAGGCATAACTACACAAATATAATTATTATCTTTTTCCGGTGTTAAAATTATAGGATTTTGAGATGTAGTATAAGCAAAAACTACATTTTCATCGTCTATATTTTGTAAAATATCTTTAATATAATTTGGATTAAAATTAATATCAAATAATTCATTAGCATAATCTATTTCAACTTCAGCTTCACCTGAACCAAGACCTACTGTATTTGCTGAAATTATCATTTTGTTTTTTTCAAAACTAAATTTTACTGAAGAAGATCTATCTGCCGACAATCTGTCTCCTGTTAAAAGAGCCATTTGTTTTACAGCTGACATTGTATTTGAAACATTTAATTTAATTTTTGATATTGTTTTTTTAGGTATAACTTGTTCATAATTTGGGAAAACACCCTCTATAAGTTTTGACTGGAAACTAATATCTCCAATTTCTACTGATACCAAATTATCTGTTAATCCTATTTTAACTTCTTCTACTTTTTCATTTGCTGCTATAAGTCTTAAAATATCTGTTACTGCTTTTGTTGGTATAATAGCTTTACTTGTTACTTTATTTTCAATTCCTTCTACACAAATATATGCTAATCTTCTCCCGTCGGTAGAAACTGCTTTTACAGAACCTTCTTCTGTAATTAAATAAACTCCATTTAAAACATATCTTTGAGTGTCTTTAGAAACTGCAAATATTGTTTTTTTCAACATTGAATTTAATACTTCTTTTTTCAATAAAAAAACATTTTCGTTTGGGAAATCAGGTAAAGCCGGATATTCTTTTTTTTCTATTCCCATCAAAATAAATTTTGATTTTTGGGATTTTATATTTATTTGATTTGTTTCATCGGCTTTAATTTCTACATCACCATTAGGAAGTTCTTTTATAATATCGGCAAATCTTTTTGCAGGTATTGTTATTCCGCCTTCTTTTTGTATTTCACCTTTTATATAACAAGTAACTCCTATTTCTAAATCTGTTGCTGACAATTTTATTCTTTGTCCATCTGTTTCAAATAAAAAATTAGAAAGTACAGGAAGTGTTATTTTTGATGCTATCACTGGCTGAATAATTTGCATACCTCTTAATAATTCATCTTTTGCACATATTACTCTCATTTATTACTTCCTCCTTTTTTATTTAAAACATAATAATAATAATAATAAGCATATGTATAACTTTAGTAATTTTAATAAAGCAAGAAAAGTCATACATATCAACTGTTTTTATAGTTCTATTAATTCTAATAAGTATGTTGATAACTAAAAAAGTTACTCTACTTGTTAGATATTTTTTTATTTATACATAAAAACTTCAATCAAATAACAAATTACTAACAATTAAATATCATCAGTTTTTATTAATCTTACTATCTTATTTACAAGGGCTGTAAAATAAGGATCGGACTCTAATTTTTCTTTAATTTTATTACAAGCATGCATTACTGTTGTATGATCTCTGCCACCGAAAGCATCACCTATTTCTGTAGTAGATATATCAGTCATTGTTCGAGCTAAATACATAGCAATTTGTCTAGGTAAAGCAAATTGAGCAGTTCTTTTTTTAGCTTTCAAATCTTTAATTGTTAAATTATGTTGTTCTGCAACGATTTGCTGTATTTTTTCTATTGTTATCTGAATATCTTCTTCAGGGACAACAACATCTTTTAATACTGTTTTAACAGCATCCAAAGTGAAAGGTGTATTTGTAAATTTGATAAAAGATGTAATTCTCAATAAATTACCTTCCAATTCTCTGATGTTAGATTTAATTTGTTTGGCTATAAAAATAATAACATCATCAGGAACAGAAAAACCTTCTTCTTCAGCTTTCTTTCTTAAAATTGCTATTCTTGTTTCAAGGTCAGGCTGTTGAATATCTACAGTGTTACCCCATTTAAATCTTGAAATAAGTCTTTCTTCTATTTGGTCTAACTTATTTTGAGGTCTGTCGGAAGCAATAACTATTTGTTTACCGCTGTCTTTTAATGTATTAAAAATATTAAAGAATTCTTCCTGTGAACTATCTTTACCCATAAGAAATTGAATATCATCAATAAATAGACAATCAAGATTTCTATACTTATTTTTAAAAGTAGATATTTTGTCTGATGAACCGGATTTAATATTTTCAATAAATTCTGATACAAATTTTTCACAAGTTACATATAATATTCTGAAATTTGGGAATTGTTGTTTTAAAGAGTTTCCTATAGCATGCAATAAATGTGTTTTACCTAATCCTACTCCGCCATATATAAATAAAGGATTAAATTGCTTGCCCGGATTTTTTGCTACTGCTTCTGCACATCCATGGGCAAATCTGTTAGAATTACCTACAACAAATCTTTCAAAAACTAATTTAGGATTTATCTGATCTTTCACAATTGATGGCATAGGAGGATCAGCGTGGACAGGCGTATTTTCAACAGTTTTTATAATAGGAGAAATATCTTTTTGAACTTTATATTCAAGTTTAACAGTTGATAAACATAAATTAGATAATATTTGTTCAATATTATATTGTTGATTTTTTTCTATCCATTGAGAAAAAAAGATATTAGGAACAGATAAAGTCAATATATTTTCATTTAAAGAAAGAGGTTTAATTGGTTTAATCCATAAATTGACAGAATCGTTACCAATGGATAAAGTCAAGTTATCCACAACTTTTTCCCATATATCAAGAGCTGTCTTATCCATCTTATCCCCAAGTTATCCACAAGTGTGGATAAGTATAATTCAGTTAATTATCATTAGATTTCAAAACAATAATAAAATAATAAAATATTATTAACATTGTCGTCAAAAAAGTATATAAAATTGACATATAATAGTCAAGCACAAACTTAATAAAAATCAAGTAAATTTTAATATAAAATTAATTAAAAAAATACTGAATTTTAAATTTCTTGTAATTGTTTTAAAATTGTATCTTTTTCGCTTAAAAACTTTTCTCTATTTTGGCCGGATAAAGTTGTTGTAGGAGGCTTTTTTATTTTTAGAAAATTGATAAAACTGTTATTTTTTTTCATTCTAAAATCCAAATGAGGACCGGTAGAAAGTCCGGTAGAACCAACATATCCAATCAATTGTCCTTGCTTTACTCTAGCGCCTTTTTTGATTCCTCTGCCATATTTTGATAAATGGCCATAATAACTTTCATATCCGTTACTATGCTTTACAATAATTAAATTGCCGAATCCGCCACTATATTGTGCTTTTTTTACAATTCCGTCTCCAATGGCAGATACAGGCGTTCCCAATGGGGCTGCAAAATCTATTCCTTCATGAGCTCTGTAATATTTTAAAATAGGATGATATCTTTTTTTTGTGAAAAAAGAAGAAATTCTTTTAAATTGCAAAGGAGCCTTTAAAAAAGCACTTTTAATAGATTTTCCGTTTTGGTCAAAATATCCGTCAATACCTTGATCATTTGTAAATTTTATTGCGGTAAAAGAAGATGTATTTGTTATGTATTCTCCGGCAAGAATAGTTGTAGCAATAACAGTATTTTTTTTATCAAGAACTTCTACTTCATAAATTAATTTAAAAGTATCACCTCGTCTAGGGTCTGTTAGAAAATCGATTTGCCAAGCAAACATATCAGCATAAGCTAATATAACATTAGGTTTGACATTTAATGCTGTCATTGATTCCCACAAAGAGTTTTCTAAAGTACCGGAAATTTTATAAGTACTTTTTGTTGTATGTAGTTCTAATTTTTGTGAAGATATAACATTGTCACTGGATTTAGTAACAGAATAAAAATATTTTCCTGATGGAAAATATTTAAAATCCGTCCAAGTATTTGTATTTGTTGAATAGGTAATTTCATAAAAATCATTTGGTTTACATTTTCTAATGTTAATTAATTTTTTAAGTTCTTGTACTATTATATTGGTTTCTTGAACAGGTAATTTTGTTTTTTCAAATGTTTTGATAAGAACATCGCCACTTTGCAAAATGATAGTGTCAATTTGAGGGGAGTCAGTAAGATCGATATCAAGTTCTTCATCGCTGCATCCGACAAAAAACAAACACGATATTATAAAATATAAAACACACAAAAGATACTTTCGCATTTTAATATCATAATATAAAATATTATAAATTTCAATATTTAAATTATTATAGTTTTAACAAAATGTTTAACATATTTTGTAAAAGATTGTAATGAATAATATTTTTTGACAATATTAAAATTTTGTTTTGATAATTGGTTCCACATTTTATTATCGGTATAGACATTGACAATTGCATCTATAAATTGGGTACTATTAATTTTTAATGATTGGGATTGCAAAGTGTTAATGCCTTCAAAGCCGAAAGATGTTGATATTATTGGTGTTTTGGATGCCATTGAATCTAAAATTTTTTTCTTTAATCCGGCGCCATATCTCAAAGGGCAAACAAACACTTTATAATTTGATAATTCTTTAGTTATATTGGTTATATTATCTTTTATTAGTACATTATTGTAGTTGTTTTCAAATATTTTTGAACCGTTGCCTAAAATATGAAATTTGATGTCAGGTATTTTCTTTTGTAATTTTGGGAATATATTTGCAGCAAAATAACTTGCAGCATCAATATTTGGCTGATGTTTGAAAAAACCAAAATAACAAATATCTTTTCTTTGTAAGAAATTTTTAAATTTTGATGTGTTAACTTCAGTACATGTAGGAATAACTGCTATTTGTTTTTCAGGGAAATATTTTTTAAGTTCTGTTTTTTCTTCTTCAGTGATAGCAATAAGCAAATGAGCATCTTTATAAAATAACAATTCTTTTGCTTTATATATTGTTGCATTAGTTATTGTTTGGATTTTTGATTGTGCTGCTGTCTTAAGAAATCCTAATTCATGGATATCTATAATAGAAAAAGGGGATATTGATACAAATTGATGTATATCAAAAGGCATACTCCAGTATTTTTCAAATAGACAGATATGAATGTCATATTGGCTTATAATTTTTTTAAAATTAGATTTAGAGCCAGCAGGTTTAACTATTTTGCAGATATTATGATTTAAATTTTCAATATATTTTACATTTGAAGATTTATAATCTAATGCCATAAAAAAAATATTAAAATATTTGCTTAATTCTTTGGTTAACATCCAAACACGGTAATCACCGGCATTTGTATTATATTGAGGGATAGTCGGTGAAACAATTAAAAGATTCTTTTTAATATTTACCATAATTGTTGTAAATCTTTTTTTGTATATTTTTTGTTGATATCTTTAAAATATGTTAAATCTTTTTTGTTAAAAAAATTATTCAAATCTTTTTTGTTAAACATTCTATATATAACGGCAAGGGGAGTTAAGCATAAATAGTAAGCTATACAGATTATTATTTTAGTATTTATTTTGCCTAAAATATGAGCAAAAGACATCCAAGATTTTGCAATTATATATGATGGTTTACCGCCAAACATCGCAAGTAATAAAAGTATTAAACAAACAATAGAAAACCATTTAATATGAAATATAAAAAATATCATTAAACAAGCCAGAGATAACACTACCATTACTTTTAGTTCTTGTTCTTTGTTCATATCTTATCCTTTAGTTTAGTCCAATATAAATTCTTGTTTCCAGTTTGTTTTTTCTGTCCAATCAGGTTGTTTGTCTTTTTCAAAAAAGAAATTGCCGATCACTAAACAATCCATTTCTGTATTCATAAAACATCTATAAGCATCTTCAGGTGAAGAAACTATCGGTTCGCCTCTGACATTAAAACTGGTATTTATTAGTATCGGGCAATTTGTAATTTTTTGAAATTCTTTAATTAATTTATAGTATCTTGGGTTTGTATCTTGTGAAACAGTTTGTAATCTTGCAGAGTAATCTATATGTGTTACTGCAGGAATTGAAGATCTTTTAAAGTACAATTTCTCTTTAACTGCAAAATCTTTATAATTGCCAGGCAAATCAAAACAAATATCTTTTTTTACCTGGGAAGTTAACAACATATATGGAGATTCAGTATCAATATCAAAATATTTTTCAACATCTTCAATTGTAATTGACGGGGCAAATGGTCTGAAACTTTCCCTGTGTTTAATTTTTAAATTCATTTTCATTTGCATTTGTTCATTTCGAGGATCGCCAATAATTGATCTGTTACCTAATGCTCTTGGTCCCCATTCGGCTTTTCCTTGAAACCAGCCAATAACTTTACCATTACTGATAGCCTGAGCAGTTTTTTGTAATAATTCATTTTCATCTTGAATATGTTCTGCAGAGGCTTTATATTGTTTAATTAACTTAGTTATTTCACAATCACAAAAACTAGGTCCAAGATATGAACCTTGCATAATATCTGTTTTATTGTCAGTAATTCTTTGAGAATCAAAATAAATATATTCAGCGGCAAGAGCTGCACCTAAAGCACCGCCTGCATCTCCGGAAGCAGGTTGTATCCATATATTTTTAAATATTTTTGATAAGAGAATTTTTGTATTTGCTACACAGTTTAAAGCAACACCGCCGGCTAAACATAAATTTTCAGATTTTGTTAAAGTTTGTGCAGTCTGTGCCATTTTGATTACAGATTCTTCTGTAATTTGCTGGCATGCCAATGCAAAATCACAATGCTGCTGGTTTAACTCTTGTTCAGGTTGTCTTTTTTCTATACCAAGAAGTTTATCCCATTTATCATTTTTTGTCATTTGCATACCGGTTGAATAATCAAAATAGTCCTGATTGAGCCAGCAGGAACCATCATCTTTAATATCTATAATATTTTCTTTAATTTTCTGTTTGTATTCTTCAACTTGTTTGGAATCAGAATTTCCGTAAGGAGCAAGTCCCATGACTTTGTATTCGCCGGAATTTACTCTAAAACCTAAATAATATGTTATTGCAGAATAAAATAATCCTAATGAATGCGGGAAAGTTAATTCTTTAAGCGATGTTATATCTTTGCCTTCACCTAAAGATATTGATGCTGTTGCCCATTCTCCTACGCCATCTATAGTTAAAATGGCAGAATTATTAAAAGGGCTTGCATAAAAAGCACTTGCAGCATGAGATAAGTGATGAGACGGGAAAAGCAAATTTAGTTTTGCATAGTCATATTTTTCAATAGATGTAAGTTCTTCTTCAATAATTTTTTTTAAAAACATTTTCTCTTTTGTCCAAACAGGGACTGCTTCTACAAAAGATTTAAGACCCTTAGGGGCATACATATAATATGTCATCATTAATCTTTCAAATTTAAGCCAAGGTTTATCATAAAAAGCTACAGCATCAAGTTCATTAATTTGAAGTCCTGATTGCTGTAAACAAAATTTTATAGTATTAGTTGGGAAAGAAGGGTCATGCTTTTTTCTGGTAAATCTTTCTTCTTGTGCTGCAGCAATAATTTTACCGTCAATAGTTATAACAGCGGCTGAATCATGATAAAAAGCTGATATTCCTAAAATTTTCATATAGTTCTCTTTAATTTTTATTATACTTTATTAATAATAGTCTTTTCACATTTTAAACTTTGTAGTATTGAGATATCATTAATTACTATTCTGTCTATATTTTTATTTTTTATCTCTTTATTTAACATTTCTTTTGTAGCCTGATAAAAAATAGCATTACCCATTATTATATATGGATAATCTAATTTGTTTTTACCTATTTCTATTGTTTGTGTTTGACATATTAAATTACACTTGTTTGTATATGACAAATTAATAGCGCCGCAATATCTTGTAGTTGAAATATTGACATAAGGGTAATAGATACTGCTTTTAATTTTTTTGTTGATGTCCAACTTATTGCCCCAAGGTAATAAATCCAGTTCATATCTTTTTATATTGTTTGAAAGCATAAAGTCCATAACATGAGGAACATCTATATAACTTTTTTGAAAGTATGTTTTAAGATTAGTTGGAACTTTTTTTGATTCAAGAATCAGTTTCTTGTTATTCTCTAAAACAACTTTCATTTTGTTTTGTTGATTTGTAAGTATAGTGTCTGCTATCGGGTCTTTTCTTTGTTTTGTTAACAGCCTGCCAAGAACAGGGGATAAATATTTGTATTTGCCAATCATTGTAAAAGTTCCCCAATCATTAAAGACGACTTCCATAGTAATTTTCTGGTTATTTAAATATTCTAGTATTTTATTTACTAATTCTGTTTTTTCATTTGTTATATAAGGTAATACTAATACAAATTGAAGATTGTTTTTAGATGCCCATTGATAAGCTGTTTGTATTGTTTGTTTATTTGGTATTTTATTTTGGCAAAATTCATCACCAAAATATAGGATATCTATATTCTTGCATTTTTTTGCAATATTAAGCTGATTAGTTATAAAAGCATATTTCATTTTATTTACCACACAAACATATATTGGAATTACATTTTATATTTTTACACTGTTTTAAAATTGTTTTTGCTTTTTTAATATACTCATTATTGTTTTTTGAATTATTTACTGCATACAATAATTGGTTTAACATTTCAAAGTTAGTTACACCTAAACCATTAGAGCCTCTGCTGTCAATTTTTAATGAAATATTAGAAATATCTTTAAGTTGGTATAACATACATATATTACAGCTGAATCCTAATGTTTTTGATATATTAAATTGGCTATTTTTTGTTTTGGCAATATTATTGATATCAAATTGTTTTGCATTGAAACAATTGAGAACTTCGCAACATCCTGCGCCTGATGTTGTAATATCATATTTTTGCCCTTTATTAATGCCGGCAAAAGAAGTCTTGTTTTTTAATTGTTCAAAACAGTGGATTAAAGAACAATAACCATCAATAAACAGACACCCGCCGGTTGATAGGACAAAAATTTCAAAATTGATATCCGGATGTTTTGATGTTATATCAATAATCTCATTAGGTGTTAATTGTCTGTCAAGAACAATTCTATTTGCTCCAAAATTTTTATAAAAATTTACGGCATTACTGTTAAATGATGTTGCCAATGTCGAAATTGTAATATTTTTTTTAAAGTTGATTTTTTTCAGTAATAATAATAGTCCGATATCATTTGTGATAATACCGGTTATAGAAGGTTCGTTATTAATATTTTTCAGGGCTTTTGTTAACCATTTATATTGTTCTTTTATATAATAATGACTGTTAAATGTAACATAAACAGATATATTTTGTTTGTGTGCTTTTTTTGAAAATAAAACTAATTTATCCCATCCCAAAAAATTGACCCCTTCCCCTCTGCGGTTTATACAACCAAATGAAACAGGCCATTTTTTTTCAGATTCATTATCATAGTACCCGCAATATACTTCATTTATTCCATTTCCTTTTAAATCAGATATGGAATCTGTCGGATTGAAGCCTGTAATAATTTTAAATTTATTTTTCATTAATGTTTACACACAATTTGCCACAAATTTTTTGGAAATCACATCTTATACATATAGTTGATATTTTCTTCATCTTGAACTTCTTACTGATATCTGCTTTTAAAGTTTTTAAACTGTTATAGTTTAATAAATTTATAGAACTTCGTGTATTTGTAAATTTCATACAAGGAACAACTTGTCCGCCAGGCAATATATCTAAAGGATAATTTACGGCACAATCATTATAGTTAAAATTTTTAATATTATCTTTTAAATATTTCTCTTGTTCATTATCAAACATACATTTTACAAAATGACCGCAGTAGGAAGTTGTGATAGTAAAATTTAAATCTTTAAGATATTTGATAAAGTCATAAACTTGCTGACCATAATTTATAAAATATTTATGGTTAGTGGCATCCAAAGCTATTCTAATATTTTTAATATTATATTTTTGTAATATTTTTATGATAGCAGTAAAATCTTTCTTTTTAAATTTAGGATGTAAAGTAATAGATGCTATGATATTTTGTTTAAAATCTTTTTGAATCAGCAATAGATTTTTAATAATAAGATGTTTATTCTTTATGGATGCTTGTGAATATGCACCTATATTCCAGACAAGAATCATATTTTTTGCGCCTAATATGTATTCTATGTTGCTGCTAGCAGTTATCAAATTAGAATACAATCTGATACCGCCGGTATATGTTTTTGCATGACTGATTATTAAAGGAAAATCTTTTGCCAATGTAGGTTCACCGCCAAGCAACCCTACTATCGGCTTTGTTTTTTTATATATTTTATTGATATGGTCTAAATAATGTTTAAAATTTACAAAAGACATCTCTTGATGTTTTGTTTTTAGTTGTTTAGGAACAAAACAAAATTTGCATTTTGATAAACATTGTGTAGTTAAAAGTAAATTCATAGTTTTGTGTTTTTTAAAATAAATAATTCTTTATTTGTTAATTGTATATTTTTTTGTTCTATTTCTAAACTTTTTTGTATCTTATGGAAATGCTGTATAAAAGTATTTAAATCCATATCTTTAGGCAAAAACATATAATTGTCAGGATTATATTTCCGGTACTTATCAATAAAATTATTGTATAAATAAATTTGTGATGTATTAAACACATCTTGCTGCAAATTAGAATTTGCTCTATTTATTGTAGTTAGCTGTTTTTTATATTCTTGGATTATTTTTAATCCTAAATAAGGAGTTAGCAGCCATAATTGAATTTTTGCTCCCAAGCTTTTCATCTGTTTTGCTAAAGAAGCAGTTTTTGTAATATCTTGTTTAGTTTCAAAAGGAATGCCTGTCATAAAAGAACATATAACATCAAAACCAATTAGAATTTCTTTCTGTACCATATTTAAAATAAATTTATTAGTATTACATTTAATTTGTTTGTCCAGCATTTCTCTGACAGTTTTACTGCCGGATTCTATTCCATGATAAATTTGACAGCATCCTGATTGTTTTAAAGCCTGAAGAATTTCATCATCAACACTGTCTATTCTTGCCAAACATCCCCATTTCATTTCCAATGGTTTTATTTTTTTGCATAATTCTAAAATCCATTCTTTGTTAAGTGTTAAACAGTCATCTCCAAAAACAAATGTTTTTATTTTATATTTTGTTTTCAGTATTTTAATTTGGCTGTAAATATTATCAATCTCTTTTCTTCTTTGGTAATGCCATAAAGTATTTCCTGAACAAAATTTGCATTTATAGGCGCAACCTCTGCTTGCCGTAAGCCAAACAAGTTTGTTAGCTGTTAAATTGTCAGATATTAAATCAAATGACGGAATTGGTAATTCTTTTATATCAAGCAATTCTCTTGCCGGGTTATGCTGTATTTTGCCAGACTTATTTTTATAAGAAATGCCTGCAATATTTTGTGTATTTGAATTGTTTTTAATAGCTTGTAACAGTTCTAATAAAGTTTGTTCGCCTTCGCCTCTTATAATGTAATCTGCTTTTGCCAGTTTTAATAATAAAGACGGATTTAAACTTGCCATTACTCCGCCGATAATTATTGGCAGTTCCGGTTTTTGATTTTTAATTGCTTTTGATAATTCGCATACAAAGGGGAATTGCACTGCATTACATGTTATTGCAACAACATCAGGTTTTTTGAGTAAGATTTTTCGGGAACAAATCTCAACAATATTTTCTGTATTAAATTTATTTTTAATTTCAAAGTTTAAATCTATTATTTTAGTATTCTTAAAACCATTAACAATAATATACGAAGCTAGTTCCGTAAGATTAATTGGCGGATAATTTTGGAAACTCCATATTGGATTGATTAGAAGAATTTTCAAGACTGTTAACCCTTTAAATTTATTTATTCTTTTTTGTTGATAACTGTTTTGTAACTTTTTGTATTTCTATCATATTTTTAATTTTAAGAACTTCTTTGTTTTCAGGTTGTTTTTCAATGATATCAATTGCTTCTTTAAAATGTCCTCTGATTAAAAATTGTATAGCGCTTAAGTTCCTTAGCCGATATAACAATTTCTGTAAATTTACTTTTTGTTTGTCAGTATTTGCTTCGGACATTAATTTGTTTATTGTGTTTTCATAAAAAGTACAATCTAAATTTTTAAACCCGTAACCGCTTATTACATTAACAGGTGTATTAGTATAATAAATACAACCTATAAGATTTGAATAAACAAGATTATATTTCCAAGAGATTCTAATCCACAAATCAAGATCATCTACTATAGTGATCCCGCTATGATGTTTAGGTGAACGAGAAAAAAAATAACCAACATCGTCAAATACTGTTCTTTTGACTACAACAGATGAAATATGTATAAAAAATTTACCGGTTTTTGCTATTTGCGTCAGGAAATCTTTTACAATACAAACTTTTTTTGTTCCATATTTTGTATCTATCCGGGAATTGTCTTTGTATACTCGTTTAAATGCTGTTGCAAAAAAACTAAAATTCTTGTGTTTGATTGTTAAATTATAAATGGTTTCTAAAAATGTTGGTGTAAATGCATCATCAGAATCTAAAAATGCAATAAATAAACCCTTCGATTTTTTAATACCGGCATTTCTTGCATTATTAACCCCAAGATTTTTTTGATTAAAAATCTTAATTCTCGGGTCTATGATTTTTTTTGCAATTTGTAAACTATTATCTGTTGAGCCGTCATTTATTATTATAATTTCAAAATCTTGAAAAGTTTGATTCAATACAGATGTAATGGTTCTGATAATGTAATTTTCTTTATTATATAATGGAATAATAATTGAAAAAAAAGGTTTGTTTTTCATTTTTATAATAATTTATATTTAGGGTCTGTTAAAAAATTTATTCTTTCTCTCATAGCAAAAAGTTTTTCAATTTTTTCGTCAACAATAATATCAGTTTTTTTAATAGGTCTTGCCAAGCTGATTCCTTCGATTGCTTTGCATCTGCTTAAAGCAACATAGAGTTGTCCAGGAGCAAAAGCACCGTAATAACCTAAATCTATCATTACATTATCAAATGTTTTACCCTGACTTTTATGTATTGTAACTGCCCAGGCAAGTTTCATAGGATATTGGGAAAAATATCCGGCGCTTTCTGTTTCTATTTGTTTTAAATCTTCGTTCCATTGGTATTTGAATAATTCCCATTTATAAGGTTCAACTGCTTCGATATTGCCATTTTGTAATTTGACATAAACAATATATTTGTCATTAGTAATATCTTTTTTAATTGATTGAATTATTCCTAAAGAACCATTTACCCATCTGTTTTTATTATCATTATTTAACATCATTATTTGAGCGCCGATTTTTAATTTCAATTGATAATTAGCAGGGAAATTTGTTAACGCAGTTATATCTTCTGTTTCCGCTGTAAATAATTTTTCGTCACAAGAAATTTCATTTAAAAATTTTTCATTGTATACTTCAGCTGCTTTATTTGTAGTTGTCAAAAGAACTGATAATTTACCTTTTGAAAAGTTTTTATTAACTCTTTTATTTAGTAATGAGATTGTTTCATCGCAAATTTTATTATTACGGATAGAGTTCAGCATATTGATAAAATCTGTATCTATTTGCCTGTATACTTTTTTAAATTCAATAATATGGCAAAAACTTTCTTTCATACTTTTAGCGCTAAAAAAATATGGACTGTCATAATATCCTTGAAATAAATATTGTTCATCTTTCATAACAACCGGAGGAAGCTGGTGTAAATCACCGACGAAAACTATTTGTACACCTCCGAATGGCAGTTTTGGAATTTTTCCGTTAAGTCTTAAAAATTTATCTATGCAATCAAGTAAATCGCATCTTAACATAGATACTTCATCAATAATTATAGTGTCAACATTTTTATAGATAGATTGTTTATTAAGTTTTTTCTTGACGATTTTTGCTAATGTTACATCTGTTTTAAATTTGAAAAATGAATGAATGGTTTCACCGCCTGCATTAAGAGCAGCAACTCCTGTAGGTGCAAGAATAACGAATTTTTTGTCACATTGGCTTACATAATGTTTTAAAAATGTGGTTTTACCGGTTCCTGCTTTACCGGTAATAAAAACATTGTCATTTGTTTTAGATAGTATATGTATTGCTTTTTGAAAATCTTCGTTTATTTCTATTTCGGGCACAAAGTTTATCCTATGTTAAATAATTTTTTTGCTGGCATAACAACCATAACCGTTACAATTATATTGAAATATTTTCCTGAAAAGTTCTTCTCTGTTTATTGTAGTTTGTTCTAAATTATAAATTTCTTGTAAAAAAGGGTACATTGTATCAAACTCATTAATAAAATGGCTGCCTCTGGTTGCTATTTTATAGGTTAAATTATCAGAAAAGTCTGTTAATTTTTGCGGAGCACAAAAGTTACAGCCTGTAATTAAATTATTTATATTATCATTGAAATTAATATTATATTTCTTATTTGATTTGTTTATTATTTTGTATGAATTGTCTCGCTGGGCTTTATGAATAAAACCGCAATTTGTTAAAAGTTCAGTAGGACTATAGCAACATGTATTTTTATCTTCTTCATTTTCAAGACAGTGCATAAGAGAACAAAATCCGTCAATAAACAGACAGTTCCCAAACATTAAAAAAATTTCAAATTGAATATCAGGATGATTTGTTATTATTTGTTTCATTTCATCTATATCCAGTTGTCTGTCCAATACAATTCTCTTTATATTAAATTGTTTATAAAAAGATACAGCTGAGGAATTAAAAGTTGTTCCTCCTGTGGAGATTATAATTTCTTTATTATAATTAATTTCTTTTAATCTTATTAGTAGTCCCATATCACTTATAATTATACCTTTAACAGCATCATATGAACTGACAGTGTCTATTGCATCAAGAAGCCATTCATATTGTTCCGGCGTATATACAACATTAAAAGTCACATATATTGAAATATCATATTTACTGCTTTCCAGAGCAAATTCTTTAAACTGTTGTTTGCCTATAATACTGGCATTATGTCCTCGTCTATTTAATGTGCAGAATTCTTCCGGCCATTTTTGTCTGGCAGTTTCATCAATATATCCGCAAAACACTTTTTTAATACCAACGGTATTAAGTTTTGATAATTTATCAATAGTGTCTATACCTATATTTAAATCAAGACTCATTCAAATTCTCCAAAATGGTTTGATATTTATGATATGCTTCCAAATCGTTAAATACAATTCTATCAATACTAGGATATTGTTGCAATTTACTTATATCGTTAACTTGATAATATACAGTATTTCCAATTACAATGTATGGGAACAACATACTTTCATTCTTATACTGTATTTGAATATCGTTACACATTTTATTACATGTTGTGTATGTCATATTTAATAATCCGCAATTTCTAGTTGTTGTTATATGTGCATACGGGTAATAAATAGTTGCTTTAATTTTATCTGTTAATTTGATATTCATATCCCAGACCAGATATTCAATTTCTACTCTGTTGACGCTGTTACTGATTAAATAATTTTGAAAAACATCGTCATTGATAACAGAACTTTGAAAATGTTGGTATAGTGTATCAGGAACCGTTTTAGGAATTACATTGTTATCAGTATTTCTTTTTTGTGAATTAGTAATTATTTCATATGCATTAGGATCAGTTCTTTGTTTTGTTAACAGTCTTCCTAATATTAGTTTAACTTTTGGAAATCTTTTTTTTACTTCGTAAAAAACACCCCAATCATTAAAAACAACTTCAAAATTTTCTTCATTTTTATATATGGATTCTATATTCTCTAATATTTGTTTAATGCCTTTATCAGTTACATATGGTGTATTTAATGTAAACTGTAAGTTGTTATCTTTGGCAGATTTGTATGCTTTTTCTAATTCTTGTTTTGTAGGAATAAGATTTTGGCAGAATGCATCTGCAAAATAAATTCTATTTATTTTTTCTTTAAAAACATTATCATTATATAATTTTGTTTCTATAGCAAAATCCATTTACTGCCCCTGTAAATTCAATAATTTGTACTGGTACTAAGTCTAGATGTTTTACTTACCATTTTGGTTGGCATCATTTCAATTTAAAAATTTCTTTAATCACAGTAATTTTGTTATATTTTTCAAGTATTTTTTTTAACGTTTTTAAACTTATCCACAACTTAGTAACAAATAAAGTCTTTTTTTAACATAAATTTTATAAACATTAAAAACATATTCATTTTTCAACTATTTTTTTAAACAATATTTATTAATAACTTAACATATCTTATTAAAAAAAGGATTTTTATCAACAATCTTTAGATTTTATTTTTTTAAAATATTAGAAACCCTTTCTAAATCTGATAAATTATTATAATTGAAAATAATTTTGCCTTTTTTACCATTTCCGGTAATCTCAACTTTTGTTCCAAATAGTCTTTGCAATTCTTCAATCAAATTAGCTATTTCAATATCTTTTATTTTTTCAGCTTTAGAATTTTTATTATTATTTTTTGATATAGATACAATATTTTCTATATCTCGAACAGTTAAACCCTGTTCAATAATTTGTTTAACTAATTCTTGTAATTTAGATTCATCAGTTATTCCTGCAAGCATTCTGCCGTGACCGGAAGATATAGCACCGCTAATAATCATATTTTGGATATTATTTGGCAAATTTAATAATCTCATAGTGTTAGCAACTACAGATCTGTTCTTGTTAACTATCTGAGCGATTTGTTCTTGAGTGTATTTGTAATCTTCTGCATATTTTTTATATGCAGTTGCTTCTTCAATTGGATTTAAATCTTCTCTTTGGATATTTTCTATTAGTGCAATGTCCAATTTTTCTTTATCAGAGGCAGAAGTTTTAACGATTGCTTTAATGTCTTTGAGTCCGGCTAATTTGCTTGCTCTTAATCTTCTTTCTCCTGCTATCAATTCATATTCGCCCGGAGCAATTGATTGAATAACTAATATTGGTTCAAGTAATCCGTTCTGTTTAATAGATTCTGCGAGTTCTTGTAATTTATCTTCATTAAAGTTTAATCTTGGTTGATGTCTGTTTGGTTTTATCTTATCAATTGCAATTTTTACTATATGTTCTGCAGGTGTTGCTGTTTTATTTGATGTAAGCGGTGATAATATTGCTTCTAATCCTCTACCCAATTTTTGTTTTGACATTATTATGTTCTCCTGTTATTTTATGATTTGTTGTTTTGACAGAAATTCTGATGCAAATTCTAAGTATGCTTCCGTGCCTTTGCAATGTTTATCATATAGTATAATTGGTTTTCCAAAGCTAGGAGCTTCAGCCAATTTCACAGTTCTTGGTATTTTTGTATTGTAAACTTTGTCTCCAAAGAATTTTACAACTTCTTCAACAACTTGTTGAGACAGATTTGTTCTGCTATCAAACATTGTGAAAAGAACACCTTCCAAATCTAAATTATATGTTTGCATAAGAGCAAAAATTGTTTTTGAAAGTTGTCCAAGTCCTTGCAATGCAAAAAACTCACATTGCATTGGGATTAGCACTGTATCAGCTGCAACTAATGAATTAATTGTTAGTAATCCTAAAGAAGGTGGACAATCTATAACAATATATTTATAAACTTTTTGAAATTTCTCTAAAGCTAATTTTAGTCTTTCTTCTCTTTGAGGAATATTAACTAACTCAATTTCAGCACCACTTAAGTCCATATTTGCAGGTGCAACATCTAACCAATCCATAGCAGTCGTTCTTAATGTATCTTCTAAAGCAACTCCATCAATCAAAACATTATAGATTGTTTTTGTTATACCTACCTGGTCTATTCCTAGTCCGCTTGTTGTATTTCCCTGAGGATCCATATCTATTAACAGACATTCCTGTCCTAACTGAGCTAAACTTGCAGTAAGATTTATTGCTGTGGTTGTTTTTCCTACTCCGCCTTTTTGATTGGCTATTGCTATGACTTTACTCATGTGGTGGCTCCTATTTAATATAACCCATATCTTTTGCTAACTGTTTTAATTGTTGTTTATTGCAACTTTTCAATATATGTATGTTTTCTGTTATTTTAGTTATATCCCAGTTCCACCATTTCATTTTTATAAGGATATCTATAGTTTCATCATCAAAACGTTTTTTTATTATTTTAGCGGGATTACCACCAACAATAGTATATGGAGGAATATCTTTTGTTACAATAGAATAAGACCCAATAATTGCTCCATCTCCGATATGGACACCCGGAAGTATTACAGAATCTTTCCCAAGCCATACATCATTGCCTATTACAGTATCACCTCTAAATTTACAATCAGTATCATTCCATTGTTCTTTTCCCCATTTGCCTGACAAATGAAGGAAAGGGTATGTTGTAAAGCAGTTGGTATTATTATGGTGAAAAGCTCCCATAAAAAATTTTACATTTTCTGCCAGACAACAAAATTTACCTATTATAAGTTTGTCATTTAAAAGATGGAATGAAACATTTTGTTTGAATTGTTTAGCGTTAGTGAAACCAATTGTATAATCGCCAACAATAATTTTTTTAGAGGTTACTATATTTTTTATAAATACAGCAGCTTTGTTTGTCTGTATTGGGCAAATAACTTCAGGAGATGGTATTTGTTCTTTTTTATAATTCATAATTCCATTTATAATACTAATGTTTCACATGAAACATTATAACTTATTATTTAAATCTTTAGCAAGTTTTTTCATTTCTAAAATTTTATTATAATTTTTAGATTGAGATAAAAATTATATATTATTTTGATACAGATGCTCTTCGTATATGGAATATTAATGTTTCCCCAAATTTTAGTATGTGGTATTGCTGTATATTTCGGCAAAGATATTTTTGAGTCTAAATTATGTACAAAATTTATCGAATCTTTTGTGAAATGAATACCTTGATTGCGCATACTTATTAAAAGATATGTCGGGTATTCTCTTTTTATATATACAGTGGTGTTAAGATATTTTATAATGCTTGTAAACTTGATATTATTTATTTTATTACCACTATTCGTTTGTTTATTAATATTTGAATATTGGATTGATTTTGCATATAATCCATTTGGAGTATGGGAATCAAATTTTTGTTTCCATTTATAATTTTCAAAAGTAAAGGTTTTCTTCCTTTGTTTGCTTGGTATAATAAAGCATCATCATAAAAAAACATATTTTTTATGGGTATTTGTTAATTCATATATTTCTTATTTTATAACATTAGGAAGTTTTATAGTATATTAATTGCTATTTCAATATTTTTGAGCACAGTATATGCAATTAAAAGAACATCATGAACTCATATATTCTAAATTAGTATAAAAAGAGTAATTAGGTAAATGGAATTCTTTAAATGTATGTTTAATATATATATTAAATTTGATAAATTTTCTTATATGATATTTGTAATGTCATTTAAGGTTCTTACATGATTACTGCGAATGTTGCATAAATTCTATCTAACTATATAGTGGTTTTGCGGGGAAGTTGTTTTAAAATAGATATAATTTACTCAATACCAATATAAGAGTATGTCATAACAGAGGTAATAATAATATCAGGTGTATCAATTTGTTTAAAATATTGTTCAGCTATATTAATAGGGAATTTAAAGTGATAATATTTTCTCTTGATGTCTTTTATATAGGATAGTTTTTAAAATTTCTTCTTTTATACAATGGCTACAACCGTATTTATTAGATTTTGGACATTTTTTTAAATAGAACATCTATACATATAATCAAATAATTGGATATCAATAGATTGTTTTTCAATAAAGAAGATAAATATAATCATCATAGTGGTTTTGTATATAAGTCACGAGCTGTATAATTGTATACAGGCGGTTAATTAATAAAAATTTGCCATATAATTGTGTTTGTTTCATGTGAAACAACATTATATTTTTTATTAGTAAGTTTTATCTCTATAATATAAAATGCATCTAAAACATCTTTTATGCTCTGCCGGTAAGCGAATTTCACCTTATATTAATTTGCAAAAACATACATTTGTATGTTTTTTAGGTTCTTTCTATTTAAAAATATCACTAAGGCTATCACATATCTTATCAGCTTGTTTTAAGTATTGTTTAGGTAAGCCAGTTGTAACTGCAATGCAATACATTTTTGCTGCTTTTGCAGATCTAATTCCATAAGGTGCATTTTCTATAACCATGCATTGTGAAGGTTTAACTTTTAATTTTTCTGCAGCCATTAAATATGGTTCAGGGAAAGGTTTGCCTTGTTTTAACATATCTGCCGATATAATCACATCGAATATTTTAGATATTTTTTTTGGCAATATGGAAACTACTTTGTTCCTGCTGGAACCAGTCACTATTGCTAATAAAATTCCCTTTTTATGTAATTCTTTAAGTATAGGTTCTATATCTTTAAATAAACGAAGTTTAAAATATTTTTGAAAGATTTTATTTCTTAAATTTAAAACTTCTTTAATTGTTTGGCTGTCTATTGTCACATTCTTTTTAGCAAAAAAATAATTGATGCAAATATCGCTCTTTTCTCCTTCTTTTGCATATATATCAAAAGGGGTAACAGTAATACCATATTGTTGTAATGCTTCAAACCAAGATATAAAGTGATATGGCATAGAATCTACTATAACTCCATCCATATCAAATAACACAGCTTTAAATTTTTTATTAATATTAATCACAATATTTATAAACCGAGAGCAATTTTTTTATCAACAATACTGACATTGTTTTGTTGTAATATTTCAATAGCTTTATCAATATTGGTAAATTTAAAAACCATTAGTGCTTGATCTGTAGCTTTTTCAACAAAACCATACATATATTCAACATCTATATTGTTTTGTGCCAAAATTTGTAATGCTTTTGAAAGACCGCCAGGTGTATCGGAAACTTCTACGGCAACAATTTCTGTGCTTATTGCAATAAAGCCATGTTCTTTGAGAATTTCTTTTGCTTCCTGAGGTTTATCAAGCACAACTCTTAGAATACCAAATTCCGGGCTTTCAGCAATAGTCAAAGCACGAATATTAATATTGTTATCCCCTAATAATGTACAAACTTCTGCCAATCTACCTTTTGTGTTCTCAATAAAAATTGATATTTGGTTAATTTTCATAAAGTATCCTTATTTAAAGAATTTTTTACATGTAGTTTATATAAACTTGCCATACAAATAACATCAATAAGGTATATATAATAATCTATATGCTTTATTCCTGTTGAAATAAAATCTAAAGAAAATAAAAATATTAATAACATCATAAAAATAAAAACATTGTTTTTAACAACAGTATATGAATATTTTGATGCTGTAAAAATATTATCATTTGCATCGAAAATTCTAAAAGGAATAAATATAAATATTAAAGATAAAGCTACTCCAATTTGTATAGAAGTTTTTAACAATATTGAAGTTCCTAGTTCTTCTGTAGTAGAAACATCAGATGTCATCAAAAATATTACACTTGGTGTTATAAATAATAACACAGATGCAATTACGAGAAGAAAAAACAATATAAAATTAAGTATTTTCAAATTTCCGGGTTTAAATTCTGTAGTTTTTGATAAAAAAAACATTAAAAAGATTAATAAAAAAATTGATAAAAAAGGAATAGTAATAAATTCTAGCAGTATTGACAATAAAATAAAGGAAATAATGATTAAATAATTGCTTTTTATTAAATTAATTAATTCTTGCAAATACATAAATATTTGATGTTTTAGATTCATTAATATACCATTTTATAGACTTCTTCTGTCTATAACCCTTGTAGATTTTCCTTCGCTTCTTGTTATCGTTTTTGGTTCAACAAGTTTTATCGTTGCTCCTATACCTAAAGTTGTTTCAATAACCCTTTTAATTTTGTTTTTCAATTCAGACATTACATTTAATTCATCTGAGAAGATTTTTTCATCAACTTCTACCCAAATTTCAACTGTATCCATAGTTCCGCCTTGTCTGTCAACAATAATCAAATAATTTGGCAAAGTTCCGTCTATTTGTAGCAAAGCATGTTCTACTTGTGTAGGGAATACATTAATACCTCTTACAATAATCATATCATCTGTTCTGCCTCTGATTTTGCTGATTCTAGGAACGGTTCTTCCGCATTTGCAAGTTTCATATGTTAAAGAAGCGATATCCCTAGTTCTGTATCTTAAAAGAGGAATAGCTTGTTTTGTTAATGTCGTTATAACAAGTTCTCCTTGTTGACCTTCTGGTACCGGTAAATTGGTATCCGGATCAATAATTTCAGGATAAAATACATCAGACCAGATATGTAATCCTTCTTTATATGTGCATTCTTGAGCAACACCGGGACCAATTATTTCTGATAATCCGTAAATGTCAGTTGCACTAATATTTAATGTATTTTCAATGTTTTTTCTAATCGATTCGCTCCAAGGTTCTGCTCCAAAAATCCCAATTTCCCAGTTGCTTGTCTTTGGATCTATTCCCATATCCCTCATTTCTTCAGCTAAGTACAAGCAATAACTAGGAGTACAAGCTACAAGTCTAGGTTTAAAATCCTGCATTAATTTGACTTGTCTTTTTGATTGTCCGGATGACATAGGGATAACAGTTAAACCTAAATGAAGGGCTCCATAATGTAACCCCAAACCGCCTGTAAATAAGCCGTAGCCATAGGCAACTTGTATCATATCTCCTTTATTGCCACCTGCACAGGCAATAGACCTTGCTGAAACATCTGACCATAAATCTAAATCTTTTTTTGTATATCCTACGACAGTAGGGTTGCCGGTTGTCCCACTTGATACATGTATTTCAGCAACATCTTTTATGTTGGATGAAAACAATCCAAAAGGATAAAAATCTCTTAAATCCTCTTTAGGAGTAAAAGGTAATTTGGTGATATCATCTATGGTTTTGATTGATTGAGGATTTATTCCTAAATCGTCTATTTTCTTTTTATATACAGGAGAATTTTTGTACACATATTGAACCAGTTTAGCTAATCTTTCAGATTGAAGATTTTTTAAATTTTCTTTACTTGCACATTCAATAGCTTCATTAAAAATCATTTTTCATCTCCATTAGAACTAGCCGAATTGAAGACTTCAAAGTTCTTTTCTATAAATTTCGATTTAAACACATCTTGCATTGCTTTTTGCCAACTTTCTTTAGACAAACCTAAATATTTGGATAAGATACCCAACATATATGTATTTAAGAATTTTTTATCAGTAATTTTTTTATCAGCTTCTGCAAAATCTTGGAATAGGTCTTTGCCATCTTTTTTTAATAAATGAATCATTCTATCGTGTTCACCTTTATCAAAAGAAAGCATAAAATCAACTTCCCCGTTAGTAATAATAGGAGAAAAAACTTCTTTTCCAAATCGTAAATGAGACTCTACAGAACCGCCTCTTTGTGCCATACCATGTACTTCGGATTTTTTAACATGATATCCATCATACATTGCAGCTAATCCCACAATTTCAGCAGCAGTTAAAATCCCTTGTCCGCCAGTACCACAAAATAAAATATTTACTGTTTTCATAATATATACCACTTGTTATTATTTATTTTTTTCTAAAGCACCAAATTTACACATTTCTACACAAACATTACATCCTGCACATAAATTTGAATTTAATTTTATGTTTCCTTGTTCATCTTTCACAATTGAAGGGCAATCAACACTTATACACATATAACATTTTTTGCATTTCTCTGCATGGAATAAAGGTGCAGGTTTTTTTGTTCGGTCAATCATTTTGCATAAAGCATATCTTACAATGAGTACAGATAATTTATCTTGAATTGTGTATTCTTTAATTTTATATTCTATTGACTTGCAGGAAGAATCGATTACTTCAACATTGTCAGCCCCGCATGCTTTACATAATGCTTCTAAATCAAGTTTTTTGGTTTGTTCATTTTTTGCGGTCATTCCTGTTGAAGGGTTAGGTTGTGCCCCGGTCATAGCGGTTGTTCCGTTGTCAAGGATTATTATTAAACCCTTTGCTTTATTATAGGCAGCATTGATAAGGCCTGTAATACCGGAATGTACAAAAGTTGAATCGCCAATAACAGCTACAACTTTATCACTTCCTAATACTTTTGATAAACTGTCAAAAATTGTTACGCTGGCACCCATACATATTGTTGTATGAAGAGCTGCTAATGGAGGTAATGATCCTAATGTATAGCATCCTATATCTCCGCTGACAATAACTTTTGTTTTTCTCAATGCTACAAATACTGCTCTGTGAGGACATCCGGCACATAAAACTGGTCTTCTTGACCCGCTAGGATATTGGGTTTTTGGCTTATTTTCTACTATATCTCTTATGTTTTCCGGTCTTAATTCCCCTACTCTATATGTGTAATGTTTTCCGGTACATTTAATTCCCATCTGTAATAAATGTTCTTCTATAAAAGGTTCATTCTCTTCAACAACAACTATTTTTTTTACTTGGGCTGCAAATTTTTTTATTTTGTTGTCTGGAAAAGGGAAAGGCATACCAAGTTTTAAAATAGATGCACCAGGGTAAGTTTCTTTTACATATAAGTATGAAACGCTGTCCGCAACAAATCCCAATTCTTTATCTTTTATTTCAATAATATTTGTATCTGATTTTTCAGAATAGTCTTGAAGTTTTAATAATTTTTCTTCTAATAGTATGTGTTTTTTATATGCATTTGCAGGGACCATAACATATTTTTGAGGGTTCTTCTCAAATACTTTGTTTTCAATTGATTGTCTCTGTCCGATTTCTATATTTTCTTTAGTATGGGCAACTCTGGTTGTCATTCTGAATAAAACAGGAGTATCAAATTGCTCACTGATTTCAAAAGCAAGTTTAATAAATTTCTTAGCTTCTGACGGAGATGACGGTTCTAATAATGGGATTTTTGCAAATTTTGATATAAGACGGTTATCTTGCTCATTTTGAGATGAATGTAAACCCGGGTCGTCTGCCGTTACAATAACAAATCCCGCATTTATTCCGGAATATGCTGCTGTCATTAATGGGTCCATTGCTACATTGATACCAACATGTTTAGATGAATAAATAGATCTTACACCTGCGAAAGATGCCCCAAGTGCAACTTCAAATGCTACTTTTTCGTTGACAGCCCATTGAGCATCTACTTCATCAAATTGTGTTAAATATTCTAAGATTTCTGTTGCAGGAGTTCCCGGATAGGAACCTGCAAATTTTAGACCAGCTTCATAAGCGCCTTGTGCTAATGCTTCATTACCTGATAATAATTTATAATTTTTTGTATTCATAATAAAATGATTTTATATAATTCCAATTTGTTGTGCAAGAATAAAGGCTGCAAAATAGTAATATTAAGTTCCTATTTTAAAAGTAAATTTTGTATTCTCGATGTTAATATAAGTTGTGCAAATTTATTTTTTATACAAGTTTTTGCATTGGTTGTTAAGTTTTTTAAATTGATATCTTTTATTAGTTTTAATTCATATTGTAAGGTTTTACAAACACGGTCAGATAAAATTTTAGAAGTAGAAAAATCATTGTCATTGTGGCAACGATAGGAATATAAAACTTCATCAATGTATTTAAATTTTGAATATTTTGCCAGTTGTAACATCAAATAATAATCATATGCAGGTGCATCTTTTACAAATCCGCCAATTTTCTCAATAGCTTTTGTGCTGACTAGAAAACCGTTCAGAATATAATTTTCTTTTACTAAAGAAGAATACTTCCCAAAATCTGAAGAATAAAGATTTATGTCAGTTCTTATATTTTGTAGTGATTGGTTTCTAGTTTTATAGACAGCTTTTCTTTTATCATATGTATGGTTACGATGTTTGTCTAAATAAAATATTTTTGAATTGTTGTCTATATATTCATTATCGCCAACAGCCAATACATAATCACTGTTATGTGATAAAAAATTATGTAATAAAGAAATAGCATTGGTTTTTATTGTATCATCAGAATCTATAAAAAAACAATAATTCCCATGTGCAAGTTTGAATAATTTAATTGCACTTAAACCAATTCCTTGATTTCTTTGTTTTTTCAATATTATATTTACAAATCGTTTTTTATACTCTTTTTTGATTTTAAGAAGTTCTTCCCAAGTATTATCAGTGGAACCATCATCTATGATAATTAATTCTATGTTTTTAAAAGTCTGGTTAATAATGGAATGTATGGTTTCTTTTAAATATTGTTTACGATTATATGTTGATAATAATACTGAAACGATATTAGTTGTCATAGTTATCATAATAATTTTATATAATTATTTATAATACAATGTTTATTTTAAAATGGCAAATTTTTTGCGAATATATAAAATTGGGAAATAAGTAAAATAACATAATTTAAATGATGTGTATTTCTTCTTTAAGGTATTGACAAACGAGAAACTAACAAATATAATCTAAACTTATCTATAGCTATGGAAAAGTTTATATTAAGTTTTGATGATTTTAAAAAACGTAGAACATTGTCAGTTAAAGATGAAGCCTTTAATTTTGATATTGATAATGATGTTGTAAAATCATCAGATATAAAATTTTCCTTTAAAGCAGATAAATATGATGATATTATAAATGTAGTCGGTAATATCACTGGGATTGTTTCGTTTGAATGTTCAAGATGCTTATGTATTTTTAGTCAAAACATAAATTTGTGTTTTGATTGCTCTTTTAGTATGGAAGAACATGAGATTGATCTTGCAAAAGAAATAAAAGAGAATATTATTTTAAATATTCCTATGAGTCCGTTATGCAAACAAGATTGTCAGGGAATATGTCAATTTTGTGGTAATAACAAAAATGAAAAAAATTGTTCTTGTGAAAAAGAAGTAGTAGATGAATTCGTTGCTGAAAAGTGGCCAAAAATAAAAATTTTAAATATAACTGGGGGAAAAAATGCCAAATCCAAAAAGAAAACATAGTCCACATCGTAGAGATTGTAGAAGATCTGCAAATTCAAAAATAGAAGCTGAAAATTCAAATAAGTGCTCAAATTGTGGAGCACCTAAGATGCCTCATAAAGTTTGTCCATCATGTGGTTTTTATAATGGAATGTTAATTGTTCCTAAAAAAGTAAAAAAAGCTAAAACTCAAGAACAGCCACAAGAGGAAACAAAATAACATGATTCTTGCTCTCGATGCAATGGGCGGAGATAAGGCACCGGATATTAATGTAGAAGGTGCTATATTAGCCGCAAAACAATTGGACCATGAAATATTGCTTGTTGGGAAACAAGATGTTATTTATGCACAACTTGAAAAATGGTCAAAAAAATATCATGTGTCTGCTAATAAAATAAGAGTTGTTAATGCAACTGAAGTTATAGAAATGGGAGAATCGCCGGCTATAGCAGCCAGACAAAAAAAAGATTCTTCAATGGCAGTATGTTCTAAGTTGGTTGCATCAAAGCAAGCGGATGCTTTTATTTCTATGGGGAATTCCGGAGCTGCAATGGCAACAGCATTGCTTTATTTAAAAAGAATCCCAGGTGTTTTAAGACCTGCAATATCTACAACTTTTCCGACAATTTCAGGTTTGTGTACTATTTTAGATGTTGGAGCAAATGTTGATTGTAAACCGGAACATTTACTTCAGTTTGCAATTATGGGAAGTATATATTCAAAAGAAGTTTTAGGAAATAAAAATCCGAAAGTTGCAGTTTTGTCTATAGGTGAAGAAGATACAAAAGGTAATGAGTTAATTTTTGCTACATCTGAATTACTTAAAAAATCATCACTAAATTTTATAGGCAATATTGAAGGCGGAGAATTACCTAAAGCAAAAGCAGATGTAATAGTATGTGACGGTTTTGTTGGTAATATTGTATTGAAATTCGGTGAAGGTATTGCCGAAATGATAATAAAATTAATAAGAGAAGGTGTTAAAGATAATCCTCTATGTTGGGGTGCGACTCCTTTTTTAAAATTAGCAATGAACGGTGTTAAGAAAAAATTAGATTATACAGAGGCTGGCGGAGCACCACTACTTGGTGTAAACGGAACTTGTTTAATCGGGCACGGCAAGTCAAATGCTAAAGCTGTAAAAAATGCTTTGATTGCAGCAGTGAAATTTACAGAAAATAATGTAAATAAAAAAATAGCGGAAGAAATAACAAAATTTGATAATGTTATTTCTAAATAGTAAATGGTAAAAAAATGGATAATAAATTTGGTGTAAAAATTTTAGGTACTGGTTCTTATGTTCCGGAAAAAATTTTAACAAACTTTGATCTTGAAAAAATTGTTGAAACTTCTGATGAATGGATAACCACCAGAACAGGTATTCAACAAAGAAGAATTATTGATAAAACACAAACATCTTCCGATTTAGCATATAATGCATCAATGAGAGCAATAGAAGATGCGAAACTTTCAGTTAATGATATAGATTTAATAATAGTTGCAACCGTTACTCCGGATATGCCTCTTCCGGCTACAGCATGTTTTTTACAAGAAAAGCTAAAAGCTTTTAATGCCGTAGCATTTGATATATCTGCAGCATGTACCGGTTTTATATATGGTGTTGCAACAGCAAAAGCATTTGTTGAATCAGGAATGTATAAAACAGTTCTTTTAGTTGGAGTAGAAGCTCTTTCAAGAGTTACTGATTGGACAGACAGAAATACATGTGTATTGTTTGGTGATGGTGCAGGCGCAATGATTTTTCAGGCATCAAAAGAAGACAATGATATAGTTTCTGTTTACTTAGGTGCCGATGGAACACATACAGGTCTTTTAGATCTTCCGGCTGGTGGAGCTAAGACTCCAACAACACATGAAACTGTAGATCAAAAACTACATACAATTAAGATGGCTGGTAAAGATGTGTTTAAAGTTGCCGTTGTAAAAATGGCAGAAGCCGCAGGTAAAGCTCTAGAATTAGCAAATAAAACAGATAAAGATATAGCATTATATGTTCCTCATCAGGCAAATTTAAGAATTATAGATGCTGTTGTAAAAAAAGCAGGAATTAATAAAGATAAAGTATATATAAATGTACAAAAATATGGAAATATGTCTTCTGCAACAACGATAGTTGCATTAGATGAAGCAAGACAAGAAGGCAGAATTGCCAAAAATGATTTAGTTGAACTTGTTGCTTTTGGCGGCGGACTTACTTGGGGAGCTTGTATATTAAAACTTGGACTTTAATTTAAATTTAGTAAATAAAATATTTGCTAGATTTATGTGTCTTGTGTTTTAAAAATTTTTAAGGCAATTAATAAGTTGTAAATTCAAAAGGATTATAGATGAAAAAAATATTACTTATGTTTCCGGGTCAAGGTTCTCAATATATTGGCATGGGAAAAGATTTATATGAAAAGTTTCCGGTAGCTAAAAATATTATTGATCAAGTTGGTGAAGAAATAAAAAATATAATATTCAATGGACCTGAAGAATCTTTAAAAAATACAAAATATGCCCAACCTGCAATATTTGCAGTTAGTGTTGCCACATTTGAAGTTTTAAAAAATAGTATAGATTTAAGTAAGTATGAAATTATGACTGCGGGCCATTCATTAGGAGAATATTCTGCTTTATGTGCTGCTGGTTTTTTTAATTTTCAAGATGGGTTGTCAATGGTTAAAGCAAGAGGCGAATATATACAACAAGCTTCACAAGAAAATCCTGGTGGTATGGCAGCAATTTTGGGTATGGAAAAAGATGTTGTTATAAATATATGTAAAGAAGCATCCAAAATTGGAATATGCGAACCTGTTAATTTTAATTCACCTGGTCAGATTGTTATATCGGGTTCAAATAATGCAGTCCAAAAGGCAGTAGACTTAGCACAAGTACAAGGTGCAACAAAAGCAATTATGCTAAATGTTTCCGGTCCTTTTCATTCTACTTTAATGAAAAAAGCAGCTGAAATGATGTCGGAAGAACTTAATAAATATACATTTAGTAATCCTCAATATTCAATAATTACAAATTGTGATGCAGAAGTCACAAGAGATGCAACATTAATAAAAGAAAAGCTTGTCAAACAGATATATAATTCTGTACAATGGGACACTTCAATTTCAAATGCTATTAATTGTGGTGTTGAATTGTTTATAGAAATAGGACCTCAAAGAATTTTGGCAGGACTTATGAGAAGAATAGACAGAACAAAAAAACCTTTAAATATAGAAGACAGTATAAGTTTAGAAAAAGTAATAGGAGAAATAAGCAAATGAGATTAAAAGGACAAGTTGCAGTTATAACTGGTTGTGCACAGGGGATAGGAAAATCTATCGCAGAAACTTTTGCTAAAGAAGGTGCTAATATTGTTGTATCAGATATTAATATGGAGTTGGCACAAAAAACAGCAGACGAATTAAAATTACAGTACAATGTTGAAACAATAGCTGTTGCCGGAAATGTTTCGAAATTAGAAGATTGCGAAACTTTAGTTACAAAAGTACTTGACAAATTTCAGAAAATAGATATATTAGTAAATAATGCTGGTATAACAAAAGATAATTTAGTATTAAGAATGAGTGAACAAGAATGGGATGCAGTTATATCTGTTAATTTAAAGGGTGTATTCAATTGTATTAAAGCAGTTGTAAAACCAATGTTTAAACAAAGAAGTGGCAGAATTATAAATATAGCTTCTGTTGTTGGACTTATGGGAAATGCCGGACAAGCAAATTATTCAGCATCAAAAGGCGGAGTTATAGCTTTAACGAAAACTTGTGCAAGAGAATTTTCATCAAGAAATGTTTTAGTTAATGCAATTGCACCGGGATTTATCAGAACAGCAATGACAGATGTTTTAAGTGATGATGTTAAACAGAAACTCACAGACCAAATCCCTTTAAAAAGATTAGGTGAAGCAAGTGATATAGCAAAGTCAGCATTGTTTTTAGCAAGTGAAGATTCGTCATACATAACAGGTCATGTAATATCAGTCAATGGTGGAATGTATATGTAATGATGTTTTAAAATAAATTTAAAAGAGTTAATAATTAACTCAAAAAAAGGGGAGGAAGTATCATGGCAGACATAGAAACCAGAGTAAAAGAAATTATTGTTGAACAATTAGGTGTAGATCCATCAGAAGTTGTAATAGGTGCATCATTTATTAATGATTTAGGAGCAGATTCTTTAGATACTGTAGAATTAGTTATGGCATTCGAAGAAGAATTTGGAATTGAAATTCCGGATGAAGAAGCAGAAAAAATTCAATCAGTTGGACAAGCTGTAGATTATATAACAGCTCATCAAGCTAAGTAAAAAGTTGAGTAATTTATGAATAAAAGAAGAATAGTAATTACGGGGATAGGTGTTCTATCCCCTATAGGTATAGGTCAGGAAGAATTTACCAATGCTTTAAGAGATGGTAAATCAGGTGCTAATCTTGTAGATACTTTCGATACCACAGACTTTAACTGCAAAATTGCAGCAAATGTCAAAAATTTTCTACCAGAAAATTTTATGGATAAGAAAAAAGCTAGAAGAATGGCAAGGTTTACTCAGCTTGGAGTAGCTGCTGCAAAAATGGCAATAGAAGATTCCGGTCTTGATTTTTCTAAAGAAGATTTATCAAGGATAGGATGTATTACCGGTACAGGTATTGGCGGTATGGATGTAATAGAAGAAGAACATACTGCTTTGATGACAAGGGGGCCAAGAAGGGTTAGTCCTTTTTTGATACCAATGATTATCACTAATATGTTACCGGGTGAAATTTCTATACAATATGGTTTTACCGGACCAAATTATGCTGTAACCAGCGCATGTGCATCTTCAAATCATGCTATGGGAGATGCTCTAAGACTCCTCAGATATGGTGATGCTGATGTTATTATTACTGGTGGAGCAGAAGGAACAGTAACTCCAATCTCCTTAGCAGGTTTTTGTAGCTTGAAAGCGCTTACAACAAGAAATGATGATCCTCTAAAGGCATCTAGACCTTTTGACAAAAACAGAGATGGATTTTTAATGGGTGAAGGATCCGCTATTTTGATTTTTGAAACGTTAGAGCATGCTCAGAAAAGAGGAGCAAAAATATATGCAGAATTTGCAGGATACGGAGCTTCAGGTGATGCATATCATATGACAGCCCCAAGTCCGGAAGCAAAAAGTGCAATACATGCTATGGAACTGGCAATGAAAGATGCAGGTATTTCCAAAGATGAAGTTGATTATATCAATGCGCATGGAACATCTACTGATATGAATGACAGAATAGAAACTTTCGCAATAAAAAAAGTTTTTGGAGAAAGAGCATACAAAATTCCTATTTCATCAACAAAATCAATGACAGGACATTTGTTGGGTGCAGCAGGAGCAGTTGAAGCTGTTGCAATAATTTTGTCTATGAAAAACGGATTTATTCATCCAACAATAAATTATGAAACACCAGATCCTGATTGTGATCTTGACTATGTTCCAAATGTAGCAAGGCAACAACAGATTACTTGTGCTTTGTCAAACTCACTTGGGTTTGGCGGACATAATGCAGCTGTAATATTAAAAAAATATGTTGGATAATTTAAAAATACTTCAAGGTAATCTTGGGTATCAATTTAAAAATCAGGATTATCTGAAATTAGCTTTGACTCACAGATCGTATTCTTCTGAATATGGTTTAAAAGATTGCAATGAGCGGATGGAATTTTTAGGTGATAGTATTCTGTCCGCTATTGTTGCAGAATTTTTATACGATAAATATGTTAATGATAACGAGGGAAAACTCTCTCAACTCAAGTCGCAGATAGTCTCTGCAAAAAATTTAAGCAAATGGGCAAAAAATATAAATTTAGATAAATTTATATTGATTAGTAAAAGTGAAGAATTAAACAGTGCAAGAAACAGAGACACTTTATTATGTGATTCTTTTGAAGCAATAATAGGTGCAATTTATTTAGACAGTGATTTTTTGATAACATCGGATTTTATTAAAAAGTTTTTAAGTTCACAAAAAAAGTTTGTTGTAGTTGATTATAAAAGTACATTACAAGAGAAAGTCCAGTCTGAATTTCAGACTTTGCCACAATATAAAGTTCTTAAAGAGTACGGTCCGGATCACGATAAAAAATTTGAAGTGGGTGTTTACATAAATGAAAGTCTTTTAGGAATAGGTGTTGGAATTTCTAAAAAAGAAGCAGAACAAATGTCAGCAAAGCAGGCGAGTAAAAAATTAAAAAAATAAAAGCAAAATACGGAGGCTGTACAATGAATTATTTTTTCAGTGAAGAAGAACAAATGATGATTGATGTAGCAAGAAAAATTGCGCAAGAAAAAATTAAGCCGGTTAGAGAAAAATATGATGAAGAAGAAATTTTTCCATGGGATATCGTTAAGGAATTAGCTCAAGCTGATTTGTGCGGAGTTTATATTCCTGAAGAATACGGAGGATTTGGTAAAGGAATTATGGGACTTGTTCTTGTTACCGAAGAACTTTGTAAAGTTGATGGTGGTATAGCTTTGGCTCTTGCAGCTACAGCATTAGGAACACTTCCTATTCTCGTCGCAGGCAATGAAGCTCAAAAACAAAAATATTTACCGGATATAGCATCAGGTAAAAAATTAGCAGCTTTTGGTTTAACTGAACCATCAGCAGGTTCTGATGCAACATCAATGAAAACAACCGCAGTTAAAGACGGAGATTATTATATACTTAACGGAACAAAATGTTTTATTACCAATGCCGGTGATGCAGAAACTTATACAGTGTTTGCAAAAACAAACCCTTCCAGAGGAGCAAGAGGAATTTCTTGTTTCATATTAGAAAAAGGAATGGAAGGTTTTACGTTCGGTAAGAAAGAAAATAAAATGGGTATCAGAGCATCTTCAACAAGAGAATTGATATTCAATAATTGCAAAGTACATAAAGATAATTTGTTAGGCAAAGAAGGTCATGGTTTAATGATAGCTCAAGCTACACTTGATGGTTCAAGACCAGGTGTTGCATCACAAGCTTTAGGTATAGCTGCAGGTGCTTTAGAAGAAGCAGTAAAATATGCAAGAACAAGAATTCAATTTGGTCAGCCAATATCTTCTTTCCAAGGAATACAACATATGCTTGCTGATATGGCAACAAAAGTTGAAGCTGCAAGAAGTTTGATTTATAATGTAGCAAGAACAATTGATGAAAATAACAGCAGAGAAGAAAAAGATAAAGTAAGAACAAGTAAAGAATCAGCAATGGCAAAACTTTTTGCTTCAGAAATTGCAATGGAAGTTACAACCAATGCTGTTCAGATATTTGGTGGTTACGGATACTGCAAAGAATATCCTGTAGAAAAAATGATGAGAGATGCAAAAATTACTACCTTGTATGAAGGTACAAGCCAGATACAGAAAAACGAAATTGCATTGAATCTTATAAAAGAGTATGCAACTGCTAAATAGATATTACAAATAAAGTCAGTAGTTTTTGACCGAAATATTCCGGTTGCACCTTTGTGTTTTTAAAGCTCATTTACGGCTTCGCTTAAATGTAAACTTCGCTTTGAAAACACTTCGGTTCACTCGGAATATTTCTAGTCAATAAGAGAGATAATGACAGATCCAATATCAGCAGTATCAACAATGACGTTAGTTATGCAAAGTGTAGATGTGTCAACATCTGCACATGTTATGAATGCTATGGATGTTCTTGGACAAGTTCATGCTTTTTATGATAGTGCTTGGTCAAATCTGATGAAGTTTTTAGTAATATCTGTAACAATTTTAGGTTTAGGAATTCCATTCTTAGTTTATTTTTTTCAGAATAGATCAATAAAAGAAACAGAAAAAAAAATTAGATTACAAATAAAAGAGCAAAAAGAAGAAAATAGAACGCTTTTAGAAGATCAGAAAAAAGAGTTTGATAAACAAATAGAAAAAATAAAGCTCGAAATACAAGGGCTGGATGTTGAAACAGAAGCAATAAATACTAAAGCAAAAGAAATTGAAAAAAAACTAACAAGAACAGAATCTTTAATTTATCCTGAAGAATAAAACGATATAATAATGAAGAAACAGCAAAAATAATCGATAGCTGATTGTTTAGTAAATTTAAATTTTATAGAATAATGAGTTATAATGACAAAGCGAATACCTCAAAAGTAAATATTTAGTAGTATATTTTCTTAAATTTACTTGTAGAGCATTAATAGGAGGAAGTAATAGTATGCATATATTAGTTTGCATCAAACAAGTACCGGGAACAACAAATGTTCAAATTGACCCAGAAAAAGGTACTTTAAAAAGAGAAGGTGTGGAAGCCGTTATAAATCCTTTT
>JAQVBD010000046.1 GCA_028690485.1 Endomicrobiaceae bacterium | reverse complement strand
TTACAACATTTAATCCAACTTCTTCTTTTACTTCTCTTGTTGCTGTTTCTATTTCAGTTTCATTTTGTTCTACATGTCCCTTAGGGAATCCCCAATATTGCCTTCTTTTTTCAAATATTAAAAGTACTTGATTTTCTTTTATTATTATACAGCCACATGATTTTTCTTTTTTCATATTTTAACCTCTATTTTATTAGTTACTTTATATTTTAATAATATAACCTTATCTTATTTATTTACTTTTCTACTTTTTCTACACTTTTGTATTCCTTTTAATTTTTTATTAAATTAGTGTTTTATTGATTTATTTAATCCTTTATCTATTGTAACACCTAGCATTAATTTTAGCAATTTTTTTGTTTATAGTTATCATAATTCCCTAAAAATGTTCTAATATGCCCATCCTTAAATTCTATGACTTTATCTGCAAATTTATTAATAAAATATCTGTCATGACTAACAAAAATCAATGTTCCATCAAAATCCTCAATAGCTTCTTCAAGAACTTCCTTTGTTGGTATATCAATATGGTTTGTTGGCTCATCAAAAATTAATGTATTAATTTTTTTCTGTAAAAGTTCTGCTAGTTTAATACGCATTCTCTCTCCACCTGAAATACTTCCTGCTCTTTTTGTTACATCATCTTGATAAAACTGAAATCTTGCTAGCACTTGTCTCGCAATTTGTTCATTTAAGCCTGCAGCACCAGAAAAATATTCTAATAATTGTTGTTCTTGTTTTGGGAAAGTAATGATTTGGGGCAAATACCCAATTTTTACACTAGGACCAACAAAAACATCACCTTCTACAGGTAAGTTCTGTTTTCCTATTACCGATTTAACAAATGTGGATTTTCCGCTACCATTAACTCCTAAAAGTGCAACTCTTTCTCCAGCAAAAATATCCAAATCTATTTCATCAAGTATTTTTCTTCCTTCCGGTGTAGTTATGCTTAATCCTTCAACACTAATAACTTTCTTACTTGACTTTCTATCTTCAGAAAAAGCAACATTTATTTTCTTCTTTTCTTTTGGTCTAGCAACAGCCATTTTCTTTAATCTATCAATTTGTGTTTGTAATGCATGTGCTCTATCACAAAGAGTTGAGCTGTTTGTTGCCATTCCTCTTTCAGCAAAATACTTTTTTTGTTCTTCAAATCTTTTAATCATAGCTTGTTGATCTTTATAATCAGCCATCTGTTTTTCAAAATTTTTTTGTTTCTCTTCTAGGTATCCAGAATAATTTGAATAATAAACTGTTCCAACACCATTATCTAAATCCAAAATCTTATTTGACATTTTATCTAAAAAATATCTATCATGTGATACTATTACAGATGCTCCTTTAAAAGATTTAATATAACTTTCTAACCATTCAATTCTATCAATATCTAAATGATTAGTAGGCTCATCTAATAATATTAAATCTGGTTTAATAATTAATACTTTAGCTAATTGAACAAGAGTTTTTTCGCCTCCACTTAAATCATTATAACTTTGTGTTAACAAATTCTTATCAATATTTAATCCTTCAACAACAGTGTTAATATTAACATCCATATCATATCCACCAGCCATTGAAAACTTCTCCATTAAAATACAATATTTATTAAGAATTGTATTATACTCATCTCCCTCTATTCCTGACTCCAATTTTTCTTGTAAATTTCCCAATTGTGTCTCTCTTTCTTTTAAGTCACCAAAAGCATCTTTTAAAATATCGTTAACAGGTCTATCATCAACAATACTTGAACCGGTTTGATCCAAGTAGGAAACCTTTGCATCTTTTCTTATGCTAACTTGACCCTTATCTGCTTTTTCTAGTCCAATTATTATTTTTAGCATTGTGGATTTTCCACATCCATTTGGTCCAACAATAGAAATAGATTCTCCCTCATTAATTGAAAAAGAAACATTTTCAAATAACTGTCCATATCCAAAGTTTATTCCTAGTTTATTTACATCTAAGATTATCATTTTAAAAACTCCTTAACTTTTTTATTTCTACAATACCATGTACTCTGCTATATGTCAAGTTTTCTTGAGGTATAGCTAGTTTCCGCTTTAATAAATAAATAATATTTTTTATTCCCCTATAATTATATTTTGGACTTAAAAACAAAGTACATAAAATGCACTTTGTTTTTTATAAAAATCTATCCTTATATATTTGGGAACCTAGACACCGTACACAACATTAAAATTTACGATGCTTAATTTTTATTATTTATATTTGTTTTTTATTTTAAAAACCTATTTACAACATAACAAACATACACATTCTATATGAAGAGTTTAACAACTTTTTTACTATTTTTTACTAAAATTTTAACACTTGTCTACAGGTTTTAGATCTTATTATATCTTTCTAAAATTTTTTCTCTAAAATATTCTGCAGGATATATATAATCTTTTTTCCCATTAATAGTTGTTCCCACTAAATATTTCCAATTAAAATCTTTATTAATTTGCTTTGTTTTCAATATATTTTTATCAATATATTCATAAAAAGTATCTCCATCTTGAGCATACCCACACTGATTATGATTCAATGAAGCTATTACTCTTCTATCTTGCAATTTTGAAAAAGCACAAATAGGATATTCTTCAAATAATTTTTTTAAGTTTTCTTGCATTTCATTATCTTTACTATATATATCAAGCAAATATTTTGCAATAGCATCAGCTATAAAGCCTATATTTTCTTCTTTTATATCAAAAATAAATATTGTTAGCTTTGTAGCAAAATTTAGCACCTGTACACATTTAACATTATCAAATTGAAATATTTTCATACCCCATTTTAACAACTCATCATTTTCTTGGTCTTTTATTATATTAATTGCAATTTTTTTATTAAAATCTAATAATTCCTCAGGCATTGGAATATTAAATTCTTCTATTGTTTTTTTAGTTGAATATATTATCATATAATCTCCAATTTTCTATTAACTTATTTTACAGTTCATATTATACTATATTCGACTAATATTCTCAAGTTATTACGTAAATTCATACTAATTTTTCCATTTTCATCTTTATCAAATGTTCTAGTTGTGTACTTCATAGAAAAATCTAAAATTACATTTTCTTTACTATTTAAAATTCTATTATTAGAAACAATATCTTCTGGGTGTATATCTTTCTTTTCTGTTAAATCAAATTGTCTTTTTAATATAAACCTTATAAGTGCATTATCTTTATTTCCATTTTCATCATATCCGCCAATTACTACATAATCTATCAAAGCATCAAAGATTTCTTCATCAAATACTTCCATAGTATCATTATTATTAATTAATTCTTCAAATTTTTCTATTCCGTTTTCTATACTTCTATCATCTTCAACTAATAATTCAAACTGTATTATTTGCTTCTCTAATTTTTCTATTTTCTTATTAATTATTTTAAATTTTTCTGTATATTCTTCTTTTGGTATAGTACCTTCTATCATTAATTCTAATAATTTATCTTTTTTACTTTTTAAACTATATTTCTGATCTTTAATTTTTTCCAGTTGATATTTAGGTGATATTTCTTTTGTTGATTCTTTTATATTATTTAAGAAGTCATTTATTATAAAATTTTTATTATCACATAGTAATTTATAACTATCTACAAAAGCATCTTGTATTATCTCTTCTTTTATTTGTTTACTGTCTATACAATTTAATCTTCCATACTTAGCAGCCTTTAAACATAACCAATGAGGCATTTTTGTATTCTTTCCCACATATATACTTCTTCTTGTTAAAACTTCCCCACAAAAGCCACAATACGTTCTATTACTCATAGTGTATTTTCTACCTACATTTCCTAATCTTCTTCCTGTTGCTCTAACTCCACATCTATTTTCAATTATATTTTGTACTAAATCAAATGTTTCAGGTTCTATTATTGGCTTATGGTGTCCTGTTATATAGTATTTATCTTCTTCTCCTAAATTTATTAATCTTTTATGTGTTATAGGGTCTACTGTAAACGTTTTTCCTTGTAATACATCTCCTTTATATTTTTCATTTCTTAATACTTTCCTTATAGTAGATTCAAACCATTTTTTATTACCTCTAGGTGTTCTATATCCCATATTAGTTAACATTTTAGCAATTGATTCTGAGCCATATCCATCTAAATATTTGTTAAAAATTATTCTTACAATTTCTGCTTCTTCTTCAACTATTTCTAAACTTTTGTTTTTGGAATTATATTTATAACCTAAGCAATTATTAAAACCTACAAGTTCTCCTCTTTCTTTTTTCATTTTCAAACCTAGCTTTACATGTGAAGATATTGTTTCACTTTCTTGCTGTGCTATTGAACTTAATATTGTAAGTAACAATTCTCCTGCCATCTCTAAAGTATTTATATTTTCTTCTTCAAAAATAACTGCAATATTTTTTTCTTTTAACATTCTTACATACTTTAAAGTATCTAATGTATTTCTTGCAAATCTTGAAATTGATTTAGTAAGTATTACATCAAATTTATGATTTAGCCCATCTTCTATCATCTTCATAAAAGATGTTCTTTTATAATCCAGTGTACCTGATATTGCTTCATCTGCATACATTTCTATATATTCCCATTCTTGATTAGAAGTTATTTTATCTTTATAATACAATTTTTGAGAATTATAACTATTTAATTGTTCTTCATCTCCACTACTTACTCTTGCATAAGCAGTTACTCTTGGCCTACCAGCAATTACTACTCCTGTTTTTCTATTTAATCTTCCATCTACTTTTCTTATTATTTCTACATTCATCTATTCCTCCAATCCTACATTTTATCCAACCTAATTATAATTCGCATTTTGAATTATTGCGAACCTTCTTTAACACTTAGTTATTAATGTATAAATTTCTCAAATACTTTTTTACTGCATCATATTCTTTTAAACTAATCTCATTTTTCTCTTTTAATATATTTAAAATTTTTAATTGATTAGTATATTCAAATATTTTTTTATCAATTATTTCAGATTTATTCTTATTTATTTTTTCTATCAAAACTACTCCTCCTTTTATTTTTAAAACTAAGAATTTGACTTCTCATTAATAAAGCCGAAATAAAAAGTGCAGTTTGTGACATTTTTTAAAAATATTTAAAAATAAAGGCAAAAAAATAAAGCTACAATCTCTTGTAACTCTATTTTTCTTGTTAAAGCAGGAATAGATGTGTCCGCACATCTCAAAACTGCTTAAAAGCAAAGCTTTTAACATGTATCCTATTTTAGTAATATGTATCCATAATTGGATATATATTTTTTATTTGTATTTATACAATCGATATTTGTGTCGATTCTACAAGTAAATACTACATTATTTTAAAATTATATTAATTTTTGATGTCAAAATCGCAACGTGTTGCTATTTTTATTATTTAAAACGGTTATTCAATTCCTAATGCTTTATAAACTGCATCTTCTGGATCATTATAAAATGAGATGTTAAATTTAGAAAATAAATCACTGGGTACATTAGAAATATCACTTGCAGATGACATTGGTAATAATATCTTTTTAGCACCAGAGTCAAAACATACTTGTAATGTATTTGCCAATTCTTCAACTCTACCAATTGTTCCACCAATGCTCATACTTCCTAATATAACTAAACTACCTTGCATAGGTTTTTTTAATGCACTACTGCATAATGCAACATATGTAGCAAGAGAAATATCTTTTGAAGCACCAACACCTTGCAAATCTTCTATATGTAATAAATAATCAATATTATCAACTTGTATTGATGAACTAATATTTTTCTTGTTTGCTTTAAAATAATTATAAGCAGTATTTAATGCTTCTTTTGTTTCTCTATCATTTCCTACACCTGATACAGTAAATTTACCGTGTCCATTTGGAGATTCAACTTCTATTTTAAATGTACCTATCATTCCAGATGTTACTCTGCCTATATAATAAGTATGTCCTGCTTTAAGCATTCCCTCTGGAATTATTTTACCTCCACCACTTTCTGGAACAGATATAAATTTTTCTTCCATTGTTTCCTTATCTATATATGAGAAATGTACATCATAGAATTCCATTCCACCAATTTTCTTTAATTGTTCTTTTACTCTTCTTCTTCCAATTAAAGCATAAACTAATATTTCTTCTAGCTCTTCTTTTGTATATTCTCCATTAGGATATATAAGTTTAATAAGTCCAGAAACAGTCTTTCTAACTGCAATTACATCTCTTTGATTAAGATTACTTCCTAATCTGAAATATTTGTCTATGGCGTCTGAATATGTTGTTTTTCTCATTGCTCTCATAAATTCTGATAAATAATCTGTTATAAATCCATAATCATCAGTAATTAGTTCTGGTCTCATTTTTGGAATTTCCCATCCTGGTAAATAATAATGCATTCTATCAAAGAAAGCAGAATCGTTTGCCATCTCTGGAGGAAATGGTTCAAATAAATGTGATGTTTTCAATAGTACTTCAACACTTTGATTAATATTTCCTACAAACACCATTGAAGCATTAGCGTTCTTTTCTTCTTTTCCTCTTGCGAAAGAACCAGAAGCCATATAATCTTTCATTATTTGAATTCCATCTTTATCTTTAAAATTTATACCTGCTACTTCATCAAAAGCAACACAATCCCACATACCAACTAATCCTATTTTCTTTTGACTCATATTATAGAACAAATTTGCAACAGTAGTTTGTCCACCTGAAACTAAAATACTGTTTGGTGATATTTCTTTATATATATGTGATTTTCCCGTACCACGTGGTCCTAGTTCACATAGATTATAATTATTTTCAACAAGTGGAACTGCTCTTTCAAGAAAATGCCATTTTTGATTATCTTTTAATTTAGATGGTTCAATACCCATAGAACGAATTAATATGTCTATCCATTCATCTTTTGAAAACTCTTTTCTTCCATCTTTTATTTGTTTTAAATCCATATTAGGCATTTGAATAGGTTCAAGACTTGTAACAGTAAATGGTATTTTATGTTTTTCTTGGTCATCATAATAATAACTTATTTTTATAATACACCATATACCACCAACTAATAATTTATCGTATTTCTTTACTATATCATCTGAAATAAGTGCGTCTTTAATTCCTAAATTTGAAAACTCTGCTTGGTATATATCTAGTTTTTCATTAAGTTTAACAGTTACTTTATCAATAACTGTATATACACCTTTTTCTTTGATTTTAGATTTAATTTTTTCTGCCTCATCAGGTCTTACAAAGTTTTCTGCTAAAATTCCTTTAACTGTTGATATTCCATCTTGAATTGCTTGTTCATCATTAGTGGCACAATACATTCCTAGTAAATACTCTAGAACATATACAGGAACATTTGCACCTTCTTTTATTTTTTTTGTTAAATCTTTTCGAACAACTTTACCTGCAAAAGTTTTATTAAGTTTTTCATTTAATTCTTCCATTTATGCCACCTCCTAAAAATCAAAATTATTTACAATAGCAATATCAATAGTAAATTTAATTTTTGGTAATTCTATACCTGTGTCTTCATCAGTTATTACTAAATAGTAAGTTTTATTCTTATCATATTGAATATTCTTAAAGACAAATTTTTCTCTAAAGAATCTATCTTTAACTTCTGTGTTTTCATAATTAGCAATAATAGTACATTCATCAGATATTCTTGTACCATTTTCATCTTCAAAGTGAAGTAGATATCTACAAGGTTTATTATTTTCATCTATATTATTATCTTGCAAAAATTCAAGATAAGTAATAGCGTTTGTTATTCTTGATGAAATACCACTATAAGTTATGCCAACTTTTTTAGATTCTTCACTTGCTCTCGTAGATTTAAAATCTATTACAGGAATTATTATTTCTTGTGGCAAAATACCTCCGTGAACATAATTTATACCACTACCTTGTCTTGCATATATAATGTTTCCCTTTGGTACATTTACATATCCACTATCATTCCCAAAAATATAATCTAAATTAACTGAGATTATTCCTTCTTCATTTGATGGACTATCTGAATATGCATATCTAGTTTTTTGTTTTGTACTATTTGATTCTTTCTTTGTTTTGTCAAAATCTTCAAGTTTACTTCTCTTATAAAAGAATCCGTGATCTGCAGTAACAAACAAATTAACACCACTAAATGTTGTATGCAATGCTCTAACAAGTTTTTCTAATTCATCAATAGCATTCTCGCAAGCATCAAATATTTTATTTTCATTATGTTCTCCTGCATTATCTACCGTATCGTGATAGATATATACAACTTTCTTTCCAGAAAATAATTTTTTCCAATCTGCTTTTCCAAGTTGGGTTAAATCACTATACTTTATAGCAACTGAATCTGGGTTTTCATTCTTTAAAATCACTTCTCTGTCTTTTATTGAAGAAGATGGCATACCATCAACTAAAATATCATCGCTATCTTTAACTCTTGATAACTCTTTATTTGGTAATAATGAAGCCATACCTAGTTTTGTATATGAAGGTACTAAACCTAACATATATGATATTTCTGATTTATTGCTAAATACTTTTAATTTATCTGCTAACTCTTTAGCACACTCATATCTAAATGCGTCCGATATAATAACAATAATTCTATCTTTCTTATCATTATATGGTTTAACAAAAGTATTATAGAATTTATTTTGCATTGTCATTCTATTGGAATCATATTTGCTCATATTTTCAATAGTGTCACTCCATTTAATAGAAAGTTCACTAATAAAATCATTAACATATATATTTTCTATTCTGTTTTTCAAGTTTGAATATAATTCTTTATCTTCTATATTGTCATAATAATAATATACTTTTCTATATAAAGAATCTATTTCATAAAACTCATTAGTATATGCTTTTGCAAAAGAATCTATATCAACTATTTTGATTCTATCTTCTAATTCATCTATTCTTTTATTAAATAAAATTGCAGTCTTTGTAAAGTTATATTCATTACTGTATGAATCAAACCAATACTTGCCTTCTCTAATATCTAAATACTCTTGATATTTATCAAATTCTCCAATACCATTAAATACTTTATCCACAATATAAGACATAACATACTTATCTATACATCTGAATGCATCACTATTTTTATATTCATCAATATCCATAGATTTAATTAAATCTTCTATTCCAAATTCTTTTTCAACATCTTGAGATAATCTTTCAAAATATTCTTTTGTAGTTTTATCTCTCATTAATGAATTAATAAATACATATACATTTGTAGATTTATTTTTTAGAATATATTTACCATATCTTCCAACTTTACTTGTATCCTTTAAAGTAGAAGCAAAATAAGTAAATACTAATGATTTATATACATCAG
>JAQVBD010000045.1 GCA_028690485.1 Endomicrobiaceae bacterium | reverse complement strand
ATAAGAGATAGCAAACTGGAAAGTAAAGGTTTTGGAATTAAAAAGATTGGGATTGAGAATCTAAGATGCGACAATATAAAAATATATTCCAAAGGTGTTTGTTTTAATATTTCATATTCAGATATGTCAGTTGTAAATAATGCTGTATTAAAATCAAATACGACATATGCTTTAATTATTAAAAAAGTAAATAAAATATTTTTAAGCTATTTAAAGTGTATTGGGAATAAAGGAATTTATTGCAATAATACTGCAAATATATATATAGATAATTTAAAAATAGATACTATTAGTAATTCATTAAAAATTACTGATTCTAATGTTGACATAAACAGCTTTGATATAAGTTCAAAGATTTTTCAACAAAGTATTTTAGTTGAAGGTAATTCTGATTTTAATTTAACTAATGGTTTAATTCATGTTTGTGATGATTTTAGATATGTATCTGATTATCCTGTAATTGTTTTTAGAAATGATTCAAATATTTCATTTAGTAATGTTAATATAGAAACAACATCAACATCAAATATAAAATTAATTACATGTAAAGAAAAAATCAATTTCATTGCAAAAAATATTAATGTAAAAATTTTTAATAAATTTTTAGATGCAACTGCTAATTCTTGTATATCTATTATAGATTCTTATATTGAAACAAATAATGATTCTGTGTCGCTTCATGGTAATTCATCTGTTGATATTTATAATACAACATTTGTTAACAACAATTCTTTTAAATTTTTAGCACACGATTTCTCATTATTAAAATTAGAAAAAGTTTCTGTTATCAATGGTTTATTAGCATCTTGTGATAAATTTGCTCAAATTTACTCAATAAAATCTACATTTAATGTTAGAGATAATGCTGTTCGTATGAGTGAATATTCTTTAATATATGACTTTTGTTCGAAATGGGAAGTAACATCTACAAAGCAAAATCAATATTTATTTTCTTTGATGGATATTGCAAAATTAAATATTGATAAATCAGCAATTTCTATAAATGAACAATGTGTTTTTGCTGTTGATAAATCAGAAATTAATATATCAAATTCAAGTATATCAAATAATAGTGAACATCTGTTGTTTGATTGCAGATACAATACAAAGTTAAAAATTTTAAATACAAATATAGTAGCATCATTTCTATTGCAATTACAGGATAATTCCAAAGCATATATAGAGAAAAGTGATATATATATAAGAAATTTAATTGCAAAAAATTCAGACGAATCAAGTATTTCTATATCTAATACAGTAATGAAATCAAATAATTCTAATTCTGTAGGGTTTATATTGTTTAATTATTCCAAAATAAATGTGTTAAATAGTATTATTGATAAATTTAATAAATGTATTATATGTAATAACTTAGATAATGTTAATATAAATGACACAAAAATAAATTGTAAAAATCAATTTATCCAACAAGATGGAGTAGATATCGATAATAAAATAGGTTCTTCTAAAATATTATATAAACTTCAATTGTTTGTTTTAAGTACAAGAAAAATATTCGTATTTAATTTTATATACAGATTAATTTATTTACTTTCTGTAAAAAATTATTCTATCTTAAATATAAATAATAAATATATATTATCTATCTACTTAAGAAGAGGAATGTTAAATAATGACTGGATTGCAGGTTCAAGTGATATAGATTATTTAACAATTATAAAAGATAATAATTTATATGCGGAAATGCAATCGGTGTTTAATATAAATAATAAATATAAAAAAATAAAAAAAATATTACCATTTTATGGCGAAAATCTTATAATGACAAATTCGGAATTAAATTTTTATTTAAAGTATGGTGGCATAAGAGTAAATAATTTATTGGATGCAAAACTTTTGAGTGGTGAAAAAAATATTAATCAAAAGATAGTTTTATACGAACATAATAAACAAAAGTTTAAGATTGATATAATATCCGAGATATTAAATTCATACATATTGTTTTCAAATAACTATTTTTGTGAAAGTGATATTGTAACTGATATATGCTTTTCGAAGGCTGTTATAGATATATTGAAATATATTGATTTTTCCCATACAGCTAACAAACCTATTAATTCAAGAATAGAGTTTTTAGAATATTATCTAGTAAATTGCTATGAAGATGAAAAAGATATATTAAAATATATTGTTTTTGTATTAAAAGACAATATAATTCTTAAAACTGATGTTAGAAATGAAATTTTTAATTTAATATTTAAGAAATTAAATGATTTATCTGTAGAATTTAATAACTTTGCTAAAAAAACTATGAATTTGAAAAAAATGAATAAAGATAAGCAGATTAAAACAGATAATATATTATTTGATGAAAAAATTGATAATTTGCAGAAAGAAATACCGGTTTCTTCTATAATTTTAGATTCGCCTGGAATATGCTATGTTACAATAGATGATTTAGATACTGCAAAATTTAGTCAATGTTCAGGATCATTTATGAATTTTTATAAAGAAATCAAAAAAATTAAAATTTTGTATTTTACTCCTGTTATGTTTTTTACAAAAAATATGTTTCAGATGCTTTTGTTAGCTATATTTAAAAATACTCCATTAAATTATCTTAAATTAAAGAATATAAATAACAAATATTTAAACAGAATATTCTATTTGAAAAGTAATACAGAGTATTATTATCATAATTATGATACATTAAAAATATTAATTTTAGAGTCAGTATCTGATTTGTCTTTCCATATTAATGATATAGATATTTCTAAAAAATTTATAGATATCAAAGATAAATTATTTTCTTTATTAATCCAAGTTTTTGGGTTTAATTTATATATCAAAAATGCTAAAATAAAAGATGATAGCTTTGTCGATAATATAATCGATAGCTATAAAAATTATAATAGAAGTAAAATTTTAGAAATAGATTCAATGTTATTAGTATTTGAAGACAATTGTGAGTTGTCAGATTTAGAAAGAATAATGAAAGTTATTTCTTTTATCAAAAAAAGTAAAAATGAATTTATAAAAGATTATTTAGATGAATTATGAAAAAATATTATTAAATAACAGTGTTCGAAACTTAGAGATAGAACAAAAAAAAATAAATTTAAATTCAACACCAAGTTATATTACAATAGGTGCTCATTACAGTTGTAATGCATCATGTGTTTTTTGTTTAGGCGGAGATTATCCTGATTTTTCTCTTGCCAAATATAAGGACTTTTTTGAACCAAAAATAGGACATATCTTAAAAAAAGCAATCAATGTCGGCTTTTGTGGTTTTGGCGAAATTTTACTTCATCCTGAAATTATTCAAATCTTAGATTATTTAAGTGAAACATTACCAAATCAATCAAAAGCTTTTACTACTAATGGGATAATGCTGAATGAAAAAATATGCCAAAAATTAACAGATGGCAGATATGATGTTATGATATCGTTACATGCTTCAAATAATGTTTTACATGAAAAAATTACCAGAACAAAAAAATTTAATGATATTGTTAAAAATATCAAAAGATTAGTTGAGTTAAAAAAACAAAAACAATCTAAAATAAGTATAAATATGGTTTTTGTTATTACACAAGATAATATTGATAATTTGTGTGATTTTATTAAATTTTCAAAAGAATTAGAAACTGACTGTGTAAGTGCAAATTATCTTACTATGTATGAACCAAATCATGTAGATATGTCTGTTTTTTGGATAAAAGATAAAGTTAATAATATTTTAGAGCAAGCAGAAAAATTGAGAGACGAATTATCTTTTAGTGTTAATTTGCCTTTAAAGTTCCAAGAATATAGTAAAGCAGATAATATTGCTTGCAGAGATCCATGGGAATTTTTTTACACAGAAGTCCAAGGATCTGTAAATCCATGTTGCTTAGCAGGCAATCATATAGGTAATTTGAATAGTAATGGTTTTGAAGAAATTTGGAATAGTGAAGGGTATGTAATGTTAAGAGAAGGAATAGCTTCCGGAAATATTCATACATGGTGTAAAAATTGTTTAAAGTATGATAAAAATAATGTTAATAAATTGCTGTCACATATTACATTTAGACCGGAAACTCAGCAACTTTTATTAAAATATATTTTTAAAAACAATAATAAATATAATCTTAAAAAGGAAGATATTGGCATAATTGATTTTGCCATTTAAATAAAAATGAATATTAGTCAGAAATTAAAAGAATTAAATTATAAATTAATTGAATGGCAGAAAAAAAATAAGAAAAATATTTTGTTTGGGTATCCTTATTGGCTAACAATAGACCCAACAAATTTATGTAATTTAGAATGTAGATTTTGTCCTACAGGTCAAAAAAGAGATACAAGACCAAAAGAAATAATGACAATAAGCAGATTTAAATCAATAATGGGAAAAATAGGAAGGTATCTTTTATATGTTGAGTTTTGTAATTGGGGAGAACCTCTCTTAAATAAAAATATACCGGAAATGATTTCTATTGCAAAAAAATATAAAGCAAGAACATTTGTGTCAACAAATCTTAATATTTCAATGACAGAAGAATATGCAGAAAAACTCGTTTTGTCAGGGCTTGACAGGATGACAATATCAGTTGATGGGGCAAGTCAAGAAACTTATGAGATATATAGAAAAAATGGGAAACTTGATTTGGTTTTGAAAAATATAAAAATGCTTGCTCAGGCAAAAAGAAAATTGAATTCGTCAACTCCGCATCTGCATTGGCAATTTTTAGTGTTTAAGCATAATGAACATGAAATAGAACAGGCAAGAAAAATGGCTATAGAGTCAGGGGTTAATGATATTGGTTTTACAGCTCCTTTTTGTGCTCCGGATTGGGTATCTACAATTGATGAATATAATAATTATATAGTTAGAGATAATGATAAAGCAGTTGCTTTTAAACATGCTGAAACAAAACTTTGCAATTGGCTTTGGGATGCTATTACAATAAATGCAGACGGATCTGTATCTCCATGTTGTTCTGTCGAAGATAAAAAAGATGATTTTGAAATGTTTTCAAAATGGAAGCCTTTTTTCTTTTTGTGGAACAGCAAAAATTACAGGATAGCAAGAAAATATGTTACGGATAAACATAAATCTAATAAAGAAAATATTTGTACAAAATGTGACCACATAGGTGCAAGTAATCATAGGGATATCAGTTATGAATAAACAAAACTTAGTAGAGTCAAATAGAAATTTAAATTATCAAGAATATGAACAAAAAAAGATTATATTAGAATCTTATCCGACATCAATTTTTGTGCAGATTGATGCTCCATGTAATCAAGATTGTCTTTTTTGTTCAAGACCGGATAGTTATAAATATTTTAATTTAGAAGAATTTAAAAGTAAATATGAACAAAAATTATTACCGGTATTAGAAAGAGTTGAGAGAATTAATATTACCGGTTCCGGTGAACTTTTGTCTTTGCCGGAAGCTCTTAAAAATTTAGAATATTTTAATCAATTTACTTATGCAGAAAAAATGTTTGCTACAAATGGTTCAACCTTAACTCCTAAGATGGCTGATCATATTATTGAAAGCAACAATAGATATTTAATTCACATATCTATGCATTCTTGTGATCCTATGACTCATAAAGTAATGACAAAATCAAATACTTACGGCGCTGTTATGCAAAATGTTGATTACATTATGAAAGCTAAAAAGAGTACTGATAAATTAAGAGTTAATTTTATATTTGTGGCGACAACTGAAAATATAGAAAAGCTTCCGGATTATGTTAAGTTTGCAGCTGAAAAAGGTGCAGACAACGTGGTAGTTTATTATAATTTTGTTTACAGATTAGACCAGAAATATTTATCAACTTATTTTGCAAAAGACAAAACAAATGAAATGTTTGATAAAGCTTGGCAGTTGTCAAAACAATTAAATGTTAATTTGCAGCTTCCTCAAAGATATAACCAAAAAGAATATCCTTCAGAAACAATGTGCAGAGAAGCTTGGACACAACTGATGATTAATCCTTCAGGAGATATTATTACCTGCGATGCTGCAGGGGACCAGAGAGAAACAATTTTAGATAAAGAAACATTTATGGAAGTTTGGAATGGGAAATATTTTGTAGAAATAAGAAAAAAATTGTTAAACGGCAATAGTGCATGTTCAAATTTTTGTATCAGAGCAAATCAAGCTTCTTTAAATAAATTTAATTCGCATTTTATAACAAGAGGGAAAAGCCAAGAAGAAATTGATAAATTTATGGAGAATGCATGAGGATTTCACTTGTTAAATGCCCTGTCTGGGGAACTAGAGAACCTCCATTAGCGCTTGCACAGCTTTCGGGAGATTTGAAAGCTGTTGGCATAGAAGTAAAGTCATTTGATTTAAATAATTATTTGTATAAATATAGAGATATGAGTTTTACAAATCTTTGGGCATGGGAACAAGTATCTTTTTGGTATCAGAAAAAAGAAGTTTTTAACTTCTTTGACTCAATATTGCCAAAATTAGAATCTTATATTGACAGAATTTTGGAAAATGATCCTAAAATAGTTGGATTTTCATTGGAATCATCATCTTTTTATTCTACTGTTTATATTTCAGATTTAATAAAGAAAAGAAATCAAAATATTAAAATATTTTTTGGTGGACAATTATTTTATGACAAAAGAAATATAGAGAGAAGTTTTAACGAATCAAAGGTAGATTACATCTTGCTTGGGGAAGGAGATGTAACAGTTTGTGAACTTGTAAAAATATTGTATAGAGATGGCAATATTAATTCTTGCGATGGTATATGTTATAAAGATAATGATAAAATAGTTTTTACAAAGCCGAGACAAATGTTGAAAAATTTAGATAATTTACCATTTATGGATTTTTCAGATATGAGTCTTAATGATTATGATGATAATGAACATTTGCCTCTTATGACTTCAAGAGGCTGTGTTTGGGCATGTAAATTCTGCAGTACTCATTCTTTCTGGCAAGGATATAGACAGATGTGTGCAGAAAGAATACATCAGGAAATAGCATACCACAAAATAGCTTACCCAATGGCAGGTCATATTGATTTTCAAGATTTAGAGTTTAATGCTGATGTTAACAGATTGAAAGAATTTTGTCAGTTAATGATAAAGTATCCGCCTTTTGGCAGTAAACAGTATTGGTTATCAAATGCCATAGTAAATCCTTTAATGACAAAAGATATTTTGGAACTGGTTAAAGAATCGGGATGTAAAAAATTAATTTTTGGTATAGAATCCGGTTCTCAAAGAGTTTTAGATTCGATGGGAAAGAAATATAAAGTAAAAGATGCAAAAAAAATTATAAGAGATGCTTATGAAGTAGGCGTTAAAGTTACTACTAATTTTATGTTTGGATTCCCTGGTGAAACAGAAGAAGATTTCCAAGAAACATTATCTTTTATTAAAGATGTCGGTAAATATATTGAAAGAGTTTATCCTTCAAGAACATATTTTGCTATGGAAGAATTTAGCTATGTATATGACCATCCTGAAGAATTTAATATAAAAACACCGTTTAATCATCATTTATATTGGCAGACAAAAGATGGATTAAATACATATCCGGTAAGATTAAAAAGATGTCAAAAATTCGAAGAAGTTTGTAAGGACAATGGAGTCAATGTTGATTGTGGTGTAAAAACAGCTGTTTTAATGGATGAATACTTTAACTTAGGTTTTTATTATGATCATGAAAGACAGTATAATAAAGCATTAGATTGTTTTTCAAAATATTTGGAATTAGATAGTCAAAACGAGATAATTAAAAAAAGATATGATGAAATAAAAAAAATGGATACAAGCAATGCAAGATAAAGATTTTTATTTACAAGGTACCGATGTCGAAAAGGAACACTTTTCAGGTAACAGAGGTGTTTGTTTCGAGTGGAATATAATTTATCAATGTAATTATAGATGTTCGTATTGTATTTTCGACGGAAAATGGGAAGAGTATGGACCTAGGACAATTTTTAAATCAGTTAATGAATTGTTAGAAATATGGAATAGAATTTATTCTTTGTATGGCAAAACATCAATCGTTTTTACGGGTGGCGAACCGACTATTTATCCTAATTTTTTTGAATTTATCTCGAAATTATCACAAAAACATTATCCGATAAATATATCAAGTAATGGTTCCGGAGATTTAAAACAATTATGTGAAACTTGTGACAATACAAAAGTTTCTATATCTATAAGTTTCCATCCTGAATTTGATGATGCAGAAACAGTTATAGAAAGGGCAAAATATTTGAAAGAAAAAGGGTTTTTAGCAGAATTTATAAATTATTGTTGCTATCCTCCACATATATCAAAATTAATGGATTATGTGAAACTATTTAAAGATAATGGATTAACAATAAAGGCAATACCATTTTGTGGGAATTATAACGACAAAAATTATCCTGACTCATATACAATTGAAGAAAAAGAAATATTAGGTATCAATGAAGTTTGGGAAGCAAATGTTAAGAGAAAAGGTACTTTGTGTGCAGCTGGTCAAAAATCAGCTTTAATTTTCCCGGATGGTAAAGTTGCAAGATGCGGACAAATCGGAGAAAGAATTTTAGTAGGCAATATATTTGATAAAAATTTTAAACTTTTGGATAAAGCTCAAGAATGTGATGTTGATATTTGCCCATGTTTAAAAGTTGTGAAAGCATAATTTAAAAAGGAAGAAAGAAAAATGCAATTAGAAGAATTAAAACAAAAAATGAAAGTATTGCCTAAACATCCGAGAATTTACCCTCCATATAAGGTACACTGGAACTGGGATATATCGTTTAAGTGTAACTATAAATGTTCATATTGTGAAGTTATCAGGAGAGATGAAGAATTTAATACTCAGATAGCTGACACGGATAAATGGAGAGAAGTCTGGGACAGAATATTTGATAATTATTGGTGTACACATGTAAGATTTTCCGGCGGAGAACCTACAATATATCCTAATTTTTTGTCGTTTATAGGCATGCTATTGGAAAAACATACGGTGGATATTACCACTAATTTAAGTTTTGATTTAAATAAATTTTTAGATAAAGTAAAACCTGGAGGACTTTCAATATCTGCAAGTTTTCATCCGGAGTTTTGTGATTTTGAAAGTTTTTTTGAAAAGTTGAAATATTTACATTTTCATGGATTTCCGTCAACATTGTCATATGTCGGATATCCTCCTCATTTAGATAAAATACCGGAATATAAAAAGAGATTAGAAGATTTACAGATGTATTTTAAAGTAATTCCTTTTATTGGTAACTATAAAGATAAAAAATATCCTGAAAGTTATGATTCAAGAGAAAAGAGATTATTAGAAGGTTTTGCTACTGATTCTAAAGATCAGCATTTGAATGATATGAATTCAAAATGGCTTGATTGGAGAGTTGAAAAAGAAGGAAGTCCTGAAAAGAAAGAAAGCAAAGTTAAACTGGGAAAATTATGCAGAATGGG
>JAQVBD010000044.1 GCA_028690485.1 Endomicrobiaceae bacterium | reverse complement strand
ATATAAAAATGAATTTAAAATTAAGTCCTAAATTATCTCAAAAATTTGCCTATACTATATTGTTTTTATCTACAATAATAGTAATAATTCCTGTATTAATTATTGTTTTTTATATTGTTAAAAATGGGTATTCCGCAATTTCATGGGAATTTTTAACAACAATGCCAAAAGATGGTATGAGAGCCGGAGGTATTTTACCGGCAATTATAGGAACATTATCTATTGTCTTATGTGCAATAGCAATCACTTTGCCGGTTGGAGTTTGTGCGGCTATATATTTAAATGAATATGCTAGAGATAACCTATTAACAAGAATTATTAAATTAGCTATTGTAAATCTTGCAGGTGTACCATCAGTAGTTTATGGTTTATTTGGACTTGGTATTTTTGTTATGCTATTAGGTTGTGGTGTGTCTATAATAGCAGGAGCTTTAACTCTTTCTATTATGGAACTTCCGGTAATTATTACGACAGCAAGGGGAGCTTTAAACAGCGTTCCTTATGCTTTTAGAGAAGCCAGTTGGTCTTTGGGGGTTAGTCGTTGGCAAACAATAAGACATATCGTTCTTCCAAATGCATTACCTGGTATTATGACAGGTGCAATTTTAAGTATTGCAAGAATTTCTGGAGAAACAGCTCCTATATTATTTACGGCTGCAGCTTTTTATGTTCCTCATTTACCAAATTCAATGTTTGATCAAGTTATGGCTTTACCATATCATCTATATATTATTTCAACACAAATACCTAACATGCCTAAAAATATAATTTTTGGAACAGCTTTAGTTCTTTTAATGTTAGTTCTTACAATGAGTTTAATTGCAATTGTAGCTAGAATTTATTTCAGGAAAACAAGAAAATGGTAGATAAAATAAAAGTTAATAATCTTAGTTGTTTTTATGGTGGCAAAGAGGTTCTGCGTTCTCTTAATATCAATGTTGTAAAAAACGAAATTTTATCCATAATAGGACCTTCTAATAGCGGGAAAACATCTTTTCTTCGAACATTAAACAGAATGAATGATATGAATGTAAACTTTAATAGAAAAGGTAATATATTTTTAGATGATGAAAATATATTTGATATGGACCCTGAAAAATTAAGAAGAAGAGTAGGAATGCTTTTTGCTATGCCGATACCTCTCCCAATGTCAATTTATGAAAATATATCGTATGCTCCAAAAAGATTAGGGATATCTTCAAATAGAAATATGGATGAAGTTGTTGAAAAATCTTTAAGAGATTCTTCTTTATGGGATGAAGTTAAAGATAGATTAGGTTCTTCTGCAATAAAACTTTCTGGAGGACAACAGCAAAGATTATGTATTGCAAGAATTTTAGCAATAGAGCCGGAAGTTATTTTGTTCGATGAACCTTGTTCCGGACTTGATCCGATATCAACGGCAAAAGTAGAAGAAGCTATGTTAAAATTGAAAGAAAAATATACAATAGTTTTAGTAACAAATAATGTTAAACAAGCATCAAGAGTAGGAACAAGAACAGCTTTCTTTCTTATGGGAGAACTAGTTGAAATTGATAATACAGCAAAAATATTTGTATCACCAAGAGACAAAAGGACAGGTGATTATATTACTGGAAGGTTTGGATAAATGGACATAATAAAAATTAAAAATCTCAATCTTTTTTATACAAATTTTCATGCTATAAAAGATGTTAATATGAAGATTAAAGCTAATAAAATTACAGCTTTAATTGGTCCGTCAGGTTGTGGAAAGTCAACTTTGCTCAGGACTTTAAATAGAATTAATGACACAATAGAAGGTGTTAGAATAGAAGGGGATGTTGTCATAAATGGTAAAAATATTTATGATTTAGATGCTGATGTTGACAGAATTAGAAGAAATGTCGGTATGGTTTTTCAAAGACCAAATCCATTTCCTTTATCTATATATAACAATGTTGCATTTGGTTTACAAATAAATAGACTTGTTAAAAGAAAAGATGAAACTGATTATATTATTCAGAAAAGTTTGGAAGATGTTCAATTATGGGATGATTTAAAAGATAAATTAAAAACACCAGGATTAGATTTATCTCTTGAACAGCAACAAAGATTATGTATTGCAAGACTTATTGCTGTAAAACCTGAAATAATTCTCTTGGATGAACCTTGTTCTTCATTAGATCCTCTTGCCACAGCTCATATAGAAGAACTAATGCAAGAATTAAAATTAAAATATACAATTGTTATTGTAACACATAATATGCAACAAGCAGCAAGAATTTCAGAGGAAACTGGATACATGCTACTAGGTGAATTGATAGAATTTGATAAGACAGGTAATATTTTCACTAACCCATCTAAACAAGAAACAGATGATTATGTTTCAGGAAGATTTGGATAAAATTATTATAATAGGTAAAAATGTTAGAATTAGAAGATGCAAAGAAGAAAATAGCAGAAAACAAATATGCTGAAGCATTAGTTTTATTAAAAATTGCTGAAGAGAAATATCCAAATAATATGGATATTTCTTTTCATTTTGGTAAATCATATTTTTATATTGGGGAATATGGCTTCGCTGAAACGTATTTTGAGCAGACTTTAAAATCACAAGATACTAATGTTGTTAATTATTCAAAATATTATTTAGCAAAAATATATATGAATAATAATGAAGATATTAAAGCACTGGATTTTTTACTAAGTGTTAAAAAATCAGGAATTAATATAGAAAATGAATTAACAAAATTATTTTATTCTTTAGTAATGTTAATGCAGCAAAATAACTATGATGGTATTTACAATAAGACAATAGAAATGTATGAAAAATATAATGGTTATATACCTGAAAATGATATCTTTTTAGATAATAAAATACTAAATGAGTATGAATTAGCTAGTAAAAAAGTAATTTTAAGTAGTAAACCTAGAAGTTTACTAGTTAAGTTGTCTAATTTCTGTAATTTAAGATGTATCATGTGCCCTCAAGAAAAAAATGATATAAAACATATTAATAAGAAAATTATTTCTTTAATTATTGAAAATTTGCAATATACAGAAAAGATAATATGGCAAGGAGGAGAACCTTTAATCATTCCTTATTTTAAAGATTTATTGGTGAATACTTCTAGATATCAGCATATTCATCAAATAGTTATCACAAATTTTCAGGAAGTTAATGATGAAATATTAGATTTATTAGTAAAAAACAATGTACATTTAATTATTTCAATTGATGGAGCAATAAAGGAAACATATGAAAGAATTAGAAAAGGTGGAAGTTTTGATAAATTAATAAAAAATATAGAAAAAATTAATAACCTTACCGGAAAGATATTTTTACAAATTAATTTTGTTGTTATGAGAGAAAATTATTCTGAAATGATTGATATGGTTGAATTTGCTCATAAATATAAATTTAAAATGATAACATTTATAAAACAGGATATTATTCTTTCAGAAATAGAACAAAGAAGTTTAAAAAAAGAAGAAATTAATTATATTAAAGAGAATATGCCAACAATATACGAAAAAGCCAAAGAATATGGAATTATTATTGAAAATCAACTTAATTTGATATCTGAAGATAATAATCTAAACCAAAATATTACAAAAAGAAATGCTATAATAGATGACAATAAAAAACTTTATTGTCATTTGCCATGGTATGATTTAACTATTTCGTATGAAAGTGTTATAAGTGCAAATTGTTTATGTATATTAAATAATGAGATAAATTTTGAAGAAATTTCGTCAATGGATAATCTTTGGAATAGTGAAGCTTTAGTAAATTCTAGAGAAAGCATAGTAAATTTTAATAAAAAAAATTGTAATGATATATGTAAATTTTTAAATATAGAATATCGTAAACCTTTAAATTTTTAAAAATATATTCTTTAAATGGGGGAGAAAAAATAATGAGGCATTTTGATGTAGAAATGAATGATTTAAAGAAAAGACTTGTAGATATGGCAAGTTTAGTGCAAGAAATGATAAAAATTTCAGTTGATGAAATTGTAAAAAGAGATGAAAGTTTATCAAAAGAAGTTTTTATAAGAGAAAGAGAAGTTAACTTAACAGAAATTATAGTCGATGATACTTGCTTAAAATTGATTGCTCTTAATCAGCCTGTTGGAGCAGATTTAAGATTTATTACATCTGCAATGAGAATTAATAGCGATTTGGAAAGAATGGGGGATGAAGCTGTAAATATCTGTGAAACAGGATTAAATTTACTAAAATATCCGGAATTAAAGCCATTGATAGATATCCCTAAAATGGCATCAGCGGTTATAGTAATGGTAAAAGACAGTATAGAATCATTTAATTTAAGTGATGCAGAGCTTGCAAATACGGTCTTGACAAAAGATGACGAGGTTGATGAACTTAAAAGAATTGTTTTTAGAGATTTGCTGGAATTTATGACAAATACTTCTGACCAAACAACATTAAGCAGAGCAGTTGATTTAATGCTTGTAGCTAAAAGCCTTGAAAGATTAGGGGACCATGCAACTAATATTTCTGAAGATGTTATATTTATGGTTCATGGAAAAGATATCAGACATATTAAAAGTATATAAATAATTATTTTGAAATAAAAAATGACTCTTATCTATACTTCTAAATAAGAGTCATTTTTTTAAATATTATATTTTATATATTTTTTTAAATAATTTAACCATCACATAAGCTACAAACGAACCGATTATTGCACCGGCAAGAGTATCCAATGGAAAATGGCATCCGGAATATATTCGTTCAAAAGCTGTTCCAAAAGCAAATAATAAATATATATACCAATATTTTGGAACAATTAATAATAAAAATGTCATAGCAGTAAATGCAAATTCTGTATGCCCGGATGGAAAAGATTTTCCATGTAAAAATTCAAAAAATACATTTATATTTCCTTCTCCAAATACAGCCAGCGGTCTTGGTCTATCAACGATATCTTTTATAGCATAATTTACTAAACTTGCTGAAACTAAAACACATGCAAAAAGTGCTAGCAATAACCAAAATTTATTCTTATCTTCTTTTCTTAGAATTACCAATGCTAATATAATTATAATAATAAAACTAGGATTTAAACCTTTTGAATCACAATATGATATTTTTGATATTATAATATCAAAAAAGTCGTTTTTTATAGTACTATTAATAAATTTAAATATTAAATGATCAGTAGCAATAAGCCCTTGCTGGTATGTCTTTTTCTCTCCAAGAATATCAGCAGTATATTGAGATTGCAAATTTTGCGGGATAAATTTTTTACAAATGGTAATCCAAAATTTCTTGACAATTTTATTGTTTCTGTAAATTGGTATTTCTATAGGCTCTTCAAATTTTTCAAAAGGATATACTTCTTGAGGGTTTTTAAAATCAAAAAAATTACTGGTTATAAAAAGTCCATCTTTATTTGATAGATTTGAAATATCTCTTTGCCATAAATCATAAGCATCTATTTTATCACTAAAACAATATACACGGTTATTTGGTATATAAAAAAATATTTGACTTGCTAAATAACTTTTGTGAGTAAATATAAATGGCTGATTAGCTACAGGGTAAGTTTGACATATTTCATTTATTTTATTTGAAAGTTCTTTCCATCCGTATAAATCATTTGTTACATCTATAATTTCGGACTTTGAGATACCATATTCAACTTTGTTGGCTTCTTCTGTCGGTAAAAATTTTCCAATAGGTATAATTTTAAACATTGCATGAATAGGAACGAGTAAATTCATTAATATAGCTAGTCCACAAGCAATATATATAAATATTCTAAAATTTTTCTTTTCCCAAAACTTAATAATTAAATGTGCAACATATATAGTTAATGTTAAGTAACCCATTGCCGGCCAATGAGGAAGAATTTCATTGAATGTAGCTATGGAATTAAATAAAAACAAAACAGGTAAAGAAAAAGAAGCCACAAATAATGCATCTTTATTCTTTTTAATGAAAGCATTTTTTGCACAAACAAACAGTGCATAACAATAAAAAATGAATAGTAAAGGGGAAATATACCCAGCTTGGGCGCCTATAGATCTGCCAAAAAGAGTAAACGAAAGTTTTGGCAGTGATTTTCCGAAACCATGTTGTAATTGAAATCCAAAACTAGCCCAATTGTTTTCCATATTCCATAGTATTACAGGAATAAAACAAATAAAAGATATAAATATAGAAATGTATAATTCTTTCTTTGCAAACCAAAATCTATGTTGCTTTGAACATAATAAAAACAATATTATAGATGGGAAAATCATAACAGCTGTATATTTTGTGAGGAATGCTAATCCTACAACAAAACCTAACAAATACCAATATTTTTTCTCAGAAGTTTCAATTATATTTATAAATAAATAAAATGATAACATCCAAAATAACGATAAAGGAGAATCAGGAATTGTTACAACTGCTCCTAAAAAAGAAAATACCGGTAAAATATTTAATAATACAGTTCCTATAAATGCTGTTTTTTCATTAAATAATTTTTTTGCTGATAAGAAAAACAACCAAGAAGTTAAAATAAAAATAATAACCGATGGGAATCGCACAGCAAACTCATTTATCCCAAAAATCTCTGTAAATAGCTTTACAATATATCCAATCATTGGTGGATGGTCATAATATGATAGATCTAAAAATTTCGAATATACCCAATAATGTGCTTCATCTACTGTTATTCCAAGATGCCCTATAACTAATAATCTGATAAATGTTGTTATTGATGTTAAAATCCAAAATAATTTATGATAATATGACATTATTATTCCTTTTATATTATTTCATTATAGAATATCATATTTTATAACTTATCTTCAAGAATTATTTATAATTGAATTTTACATTGTTATTGATTTTTAAATAAAAAACATTGAAAAAATAATGTAGATATATTAAAATATACATGTATTATTAGGAGTTTAATTAATGCCAAAGAAGATTTGTGGAATTTTAATTTTATTTTCTATGCTTTCTTCAAATTTATTATTAAATTTGATGTCAGCTTATTCTTTTATTGTCGAAAAAAACAGTACTAGTTATAATAATATAAATTTACAATCTCAATGTAATGTTATTGTCAATATTCCTAAAGATTTTATTAATATGTGTGTTAAAGTTGGACAAGAAATGAATTCTTTTAACACTATAGCCAATAAATTTTCAAATATACTTGCTAAAGAGAAAAGTAATTTTTCCGGAAGTAAATTTGCTTTAATATTAAATAATTCAAAATTAAAAACAATTAAACCAACTCAAAATAGAACATTTAATAATATTCCAATGCCTGTTGGGACAAATATATACTATTTGTTTATGGTAATATTAATATTTTATATGGTGGGATATATAGGTTTGCTTAGATTATTTAATGATTCATTATATAAGAACAATTATTTTGTTAAATCATTAAAACTCTGTCTAATAAATGTTAGGCAGAGTTTTATTTTGGAGACAAAATGAAAAAATTATTTAATTTCATCAATGTTTCAAAGGTATATGCGGTTGTAACTGCTATATGCTTTCTTATCTCAACTTTGGGTGCTAATATTCAAGCATCTATTAACAAGGCTTCTCCAACTACTGACATATATTCTCATATATTTGATAATTTAAATGCAATAAAACAAGAATATGGAAAAATTACTTCTGTTAGAGACTTATCAAGTGATGTTACCGTTATTAATATTCAAGATTTACACTGTCATTTACAAACACAAAAAAACATAAGTGAATTAATCAATGAAATAGATAAAAATTATTTATTAAAATCAGTTTTTATTGAAGGTGGTTATGGTAATATAGAAACTACATGGATTAATCAAATTAAAGATAAAGATTTTCAAAATAAAGTTATAGAACAATTAATACAAGATGGATATCTTACAGGTGCGGAATATTATGCAATCAAAAATAAAAAAGAAAATATATTAAAGGGTATAGATGAAGAAAAAATACATTTAAATAATCTTTCCAGACTTGCAAAAATAATGGAAAAAGAATCTTTATATAATGATGTAATCTTCAAAGTTAATAAAGAAATATCAATATTAAATAATTATTATATAAATGAACAAAACAAAAGATTTACAAGAAGTTTCGAGAGATATAAAAAAGGGAAAATAGATAGCATTAAATTCTATAAAATACTTTTTAAATATGCTGAAAAAATAAATAACAACTTAGAAAAATACAATAATATTATTCCTATAAATACTGAATATTATCCTAATATTAATACATATATTAATATATCAAAGCAATCTACTGAAATTAATACCAGATTAGTCGGATTACAACTTCAACAATTAATAATAATTTTAAAGAATGAAATGTCATATAATTCATATAAAAAGTTATTAACAGTGACAAACAATTTTAATGATACTGAAAAGTTAGTTGATTTTTTAACTAATTTTTGTAAAGAAAGAAATTTTGACATAAGTAAAAATTTTAATGAGTTAGATAAATTTATAAAAATTAAAAATTCAAATAAAAATTTTAATCCTGTTGAATTATTAAATGAAGAAAGAATTCTGATAGATCAAATAAGAATGGCATTGTCTTACGATAATACAGAGTATGAAATAGCTTATATAACCGATTTTCAAGAATATTTCAAAAATTATCTTAAGTATTCTTTAAATGCTCAAGATTGGCAATATTTTAAACAAGGATTTGAAAAGTTTAAATATTTGTATTCCAAATATGCTGTAGTTGACAGGATCAAACCTATAGAAAATGATTTTTCTGAAATTGATAAATATTATGATACGAATTCAGATAGAAATAATGTTTTCATCGCAAATATATTAAATAGTATAAATAGAAAATTAGAAACTAAACAAAGTCAACAAAGAACATCTGAAGAAATCCTAAAACAATCAAAAGACATTATAATTGTTATAACCGGCGGATATCATAGTCTTGATTTGCAAAATATTTTATCCACAAAGAATATAAATAGTATAGTTATTACTCCAAATATTACAGATAATGTTAGCCAGGCAAATAAAAAATATGAAGATATTATTAAAGCACAAAATAAACTATTATCACAAGCACTGGCATTTAAATTAGCTTCATCTTCTTCTAATATTGAACAAAAAACTTTATTAACTAAAGTTGCTGTGGAATTATTGGGTAAAAATAATCTCAGCCAATTAAATGACTTATTAAATGCAAAAATTAACATATATAAAGATGATAAAGGTAATACTATAGTTAATTATATAGATGATAAAATTGAAATTAAGTTAAATCAACAAATAAACAAATCATTACAATTAAAACAAGATAATGTAAAAAACATTTTAAATATTTCAATACAGCAAATATCAAATATAATACCAACAGATGGTTTAAAATCAATATTTACTCCTGATATCTATCAAATAATGAAAGAAATATCATTACAGCTTTTCAATCTTGATATATATTTTAGTAATGGTCCTGTTTTTGAAATTGTAAATTCACAGTATAACAATGAAGATATTGATGGAATATCACCTGAAATTTATTCAACATTTTTACCGGAAATTCAAAA
>JAQVBD010000043.1 GCA_028690485.1 Endomicrobiaceae bacterium | reverse complement strand
CAAAAATTTTATTAAAAGTATCTTCTGCCAGAGCTGCAAGTCTGCTTTTTAAGTATTGGGATAAAAATTATAATACTGTCCCTGACGGAGTAGTTGTGGAAGGACCTTTAGCCGGCGGGCATTTGGGCTTTAAACCTGAAACACTCAATGATCCGCAAAATAAATTGGAATGTTTGGTGCCTGAAGTAATTCAAGCTGTAATCCCTTTCAGAAATAAATTCAAAAAAGATATACCGGTAATAGCAGCAGGAGGCATATATACAGGTGCCGATATGTGTAAGTTCATAAAAATGGGAGCAAGCGCTGTTAAAATGGCAACAAGATTTGTGGCGACTTATGAATGTGATGCGAGTGAAGAATTTAAAAAAACATATATAAACTGTACAAAAGAAGATATAGGAATTATAAAAAGTCCTGTCGGGTTACCGGGCAGAGCTATATTGAACGATTTTACAAGAGAAATTGCTGCCGGACATAAAAAGCCATTTAACTGTCTGTGGAAATGTTTAAAAACCTGTGACTATAAAATATCTCCGTATTGTATTTCTATGGCATTGGTAAATGCGAGAAACGGTAATCTTAAAGATGGTTTTGCTTTTGCAGGGGCAAATGCGTACCTCGTTGATAAAATAGTTTCCGTAAAAGAACTTATTCAAAGTATTATGCAGGAATACAATGTAGCTTGTGCTATATAAATCGTTAAATCTTTTCTTGATATTATATTTTATTAATCAAATATACGATTAACAAATTGGAATCAAAAACACTTGATATCAATTAAGAGATAATATATAATACTATATATGAATAATAATGGTTTAAAGGATACTATATTATCTGTTAATGAATTTTTAGAAGATTTTAATCCTTCTAAAATATCAAAAGGTATCTCCGACAGATTAAAACAAAGACGACTTGAACTTAACCTCACACAATCCGCTCTATCTAAAATGTCAGGCGTAAGTCTTGGAACATTAAAACGATTTGAAAACAAACATGAAATTTCTCTTAAATCTCTTATTAAACTTGCCATATCATTAAATGCCTCTGATGATTTTAAAAAAATTTTCACAAAGCAAAATTTTGAAAACATTTCGGATGTAATAAACACACAAAATACCATTAAACGCCAAAGAGGCAGAAAAAATGTTTAAGAAATTAAATTCATTGTCTGTTTATATTGAAAATAAAAAAATCGGAACACTGGCTCTCACTTCCGATAACTTATGTGCATTTGAATATGATGCAGATTGGCTGGGAAACGGTTTTTCTGTTTCACCTTTTTATTTGCCTTTAGAAAAAAAAGTTTTTATAAGCAAGCAAGATCCTTTTGACGGCTTGTTCGGAGTTTTTAATGACAGCTTACCTGACGGCTGGGGCAGATTACTTATAGACAGAATTCTTCTTAAAAATAAAATTACTCCGGCATCATTAACACCGATAGAACGCTTAAGTATTGTAGGCTCTGACGGAATGGGTGCTTTAAGTTATCAACCTGAAAATTACATAAATACAGAACACGATATTTCAGATTTAAAGTATCTTGAAAAAGAAGTTAATAAAGTTCTTAATGACGACTATTCCGGAGACATAGAAGCATTAGTCACTAAAGGCGGTTCATCCGGCGGAGCAAGACCAAAAGTATTGATTCAAATAAATAATGAGGATTGGATAGTAAAATTTAAATCTTCCTCGGATCCAAAAAATATCGGGGAACTTGAATACAATTATTCTTTATCTGCAAAAAAATCAAAAATTGAAATGCCTGAAACAAAACTCTTTGACAATAAATATTTCGGTATTAAAAGATTTGACAGAGAAAACGGAAAAAAAATTCACATGCATACATCAGCCGGTTTACTTAATGCCAGTCACAGAATACCGTCGCTTGATTACAAAACTTTAATGGAAGCAACTTTTGCCTTAACTAAGAACATTACTGAAGTAACAAAAATATACCGTCTTATGGTTTTTAATGTTTTAACATCAAACAAAGATGATCATTCAAAAAACTTTTCATTTATTTATAAAAATAATAAGTGGCAGGTATCTCCGGCTTACGACTTAGTTTATTCAGATGGATTTAACGGGCAACACACTACAACTGTGCTTGGTGAAGGCAATCCTAAAAAAGAACATCTGTTTGCTTTAGCAAAAGAAATCGGATTTACCAAAAAGAACTATGAGAATATTTTTGATGAAGTATTTGAAAATACTAAAAATATCAGAAAACAAATAAAAACAATAAAATTTTGACTTTAAAATTAAGTATAATAAGTCAGTAAAAATTGTCAGGAGATAATATATGATAACAGTAGATAAAAACTTATGTCCGCAAAACCACCATTGCCCTGCAATAAAAGTTTGTCCTGTAAATGCAATATCGCAAAAAAATTATGAACTCCCTCAAATAGACCAAGATAAATGTATTAAATGCAACAAGTGCATAAAATTCTGCCCGATGGGCGCCATTCAGAATCAATAGAAAAAAATATATATTTATTTTACCCAAAATTAAGTGAACCAACTGAAGATTTTGTAGAAGAGTATTTCAATAAATATTAAAGCCGTTATAGTATTAACACCATTTACACTGTAAGCAAATTTTCTTAAATACCGAGCAATACTGGTTATATCCTGCATCAAAAGAATTAATTAAAACATATCCATACGGTTCTAAAATATCTTTAACTTCGTCAGAATTAACCCTGATTTCCGAAGGCGGGCCGAAAGATGTGTCATTTTTATTAAAATCAATAATTATAAGTTTTCCGTTGTCTTTAAGAACTGTGTTTAAATTTTGCAGAACTTTTTCCATTTCGTTATTCGGAACAAAGCCGTGAACAACATTAGACATAAGACATATATCAACAGTATCTCTCTTAACAGGAATTTCATTTACAGCATCGGCTTTTATTGCAAAAACATTTTTAATTTCTTTTTCAGACAATTGTTTATTTAAAGTTTTAATTGTCTCTTCATGACTGTCAACGGCATAAACTGTTGACCCGTTTCCCATAATTTCAGCAGACAGAAAGGCAAGATATCCGGAGCCTGTTCCTATATCAAGCAAAACATCATTCCCGCTTTTTAACCCTGCCTTAATAAGTATCTCTTTTGGATTTTCAAGAGTCTTGCGGGCGCATCCAGAATGTTCATGTTTTTTCATTTTATTTCCCAAAAATTTTTATTTTTAGTCTTTGCCGTTGCCGTGTCGTTAAGCCGTTGCCGTGTCGTTGCTGTCGTTTTTGTCGTGTCGTTAAGACTAGCAAGATTCCGAGCGAAGTGAAGTAATTTTAAAGTGAAGTTCACATAAATGAAGCGAAGCTATTGGTAAATGAACTTTAAAATTACAAAACTGTAGCCGAAATATTGCGGTCGCTATATTGTCTTATTTTTTAAGTGCTTTAATTATATCTATGACACGCTTGTCCTCAATACTAAAACAAGTCGTCGTTCCTTTTCTGGTAGCTTTTAAAATTCCCATTCTTCTCAAGATTGCCAAATGCTGTGATACATTTGATTGGGATATTTCAAGTTTGTCTACCATTTTGGATACATTACAACCGTCATGTTCCATAAGACCGGCAATTATTTTAAGACGAATAGGATTACTAAGCGCTTTTAAAATTTCACTGTCTTTTTCGGCATCAAAAGTCATTGTTTATTGCTCCTTGCTGTTATCACAGCGGCAGCTGTGAACTCCGCATTTATCAAGTATATACATTGCCGGACACCAGTGTGTAAATGCCGACTGTAAAAGATTTAAACCTACAAAAGCAACAAAAAGAAAATACCACGAACTAACCCAGTAGCCAAGCGTAAGACCTGCTAAAACTGCTATGCCTGCAAACATTCGTAAAAATTCTTCCTGATACATTTTTATGCTCCTTTTTATTATACATTATTTTTTTATATGCTCATGTCTTTTTGCAAGATAATAGAGAACAGGAACAGTTGTCAACGAAAGCAGTGTTGCCGCTACTTCTCCTGTTATAAGAGAAAGAGCAAGCCCCTGAAATATCGGGTCAAAAAGTATAACACCTGCGCCTACAACAACTGCCGCCGCTGTCAGAAACATAGGCTTAAAACGGACTGCTCCCGCATCAATAGCAGCATCTTTCAGAGTCATTCCTTCTTTTATTCTCAATTGAATAAAGTCCACAAGAATAATTGAATTACGAATTACAATACCTGCTCCGGCGATAAAACCGATCATTGATGTTGCCGTAAAGAACGATCCGCTCAGCCAATGTGCAGGCAGTATCCCGACAAGAGTCAACGGAATAGGTATCATAATTATCAGAGGTATAAGAAACGATTCAAACCATGCTACAAGTATTAAGTAAATTAAAATCATTACTATAGCAAAAGCTATTCCCATATCTCTGAATACTTCGTATGTAACCTGCCATTCTCCATCCCATTTTACAGATGTTTTGCCCGGTACATCAGGCTGACGAGTAAAATACTGTTCAATCGGTATGCCTGTTTTTTCCGAAAGTTTATCTATTTTTGAGCGTAATCCCATAATAACATAAACAGGGCTTTCAGATTTTCCGGCAACCTCAGCTATTACATAAGCAGTCTTTTGAAGATTTTTATGATATATCGGTAAATCAAGAGTAGATGATTGCATATGAGTCATAGCGCCGATACTTAATAATTGTCCGTTGCGTGCCGACATCATTACTGAAGAAACAGCCAACTGATTGCGTTTATTAGGCGCCAGACGCAGATTGATATTAACAGGTTCAGGTTCGCCATCTATATGCGCAAGCGAAATATCAGCTCCGTTTATTGCAGTACTTATTGTGGCAGCAATATCGAAAGAACTAATTCCGTTCAAAGCTGCTTTTTGACGGTCAACCTGAAGTATTTCCAAAGGCTGAACACGCGGCACATATGTATCAATGTCAACAACATCTTCTGTTTCTTTAAGTATCTTTATTATCTCGGATGAAAGATATGCCAGTTTAGAACTGTCCTGATCATATATTTCAATAACCAAAGTTGACAGTACAGGTGGTCCCGGCGGTACTTCTGCTACATGAATTCTTGCTCCAAAATTATTTGCTATCACTTCAATCGGACTGCGGACTTCTTTGGCTATTTCATGGCTCTGCTTTGACCGTTCTGATGAGTGAACAAGATTAACTTGGATATCAGACTGATCAGTGCGGTTACGCAAGAAATAATGACGCACAAGACCGTTAAAATTATACGGACCTGATGTGCCTACATAACACTGTATATTTTTTACTTCAGGAAGTGTTTTAAGATAATCGGCGATTGATAAAGTTGCATTTTTAGTTTTTTCAAGAGAAGACCCTTCAGGCATATTTATTATTATCTGGAATTCGCTTTTATTGTCAAACGGAAGCATTTTCATGCGTACCGCTTTTAAAGGAATAAGTAAAATCACGCTAAATATAACAATGGCTAGTATAATAAAATACCAAAGACGCGCTTTTTTGTTAGTCATAAGGGACTGCATAAAACCTCTGTAAGCGCAAATTCCCCATGAAGCTGACTGTTTTACATGATCTGTAATTTTAGGTTTCCAAAATTCAAGAATATGTGAAAATAACCATGGGCTGACGATAAATGCAACTGCCAGAGAAAATATCATTGCAAACGAAGCTCCGACAGGGATAGGCATCATGTACGGTCCCATCAACCCTCCGACAAAAGCCATCGGTAAAATTGCGGCGATAACCGTCAAAGTTGCAAGTATTGTCGGATTTCCGACTTCGTCTACTGCTTTAATTGACGATTTCCAGACAGGCTGAGTAGGATCTTTAACAAAATGACGGTGGATGTTTTCAACTACAACAATAGCATCGTCAACAAGAATACCGATTGAAAATATCAAAGCAAACAAGGTAATACGGTTTAGAGTATAACCGAACACATAATAAATAAGAAGCGTAAGAGCCAGAGTAACAGGTATGGCAACAAGCACAACCAGAGCCTCTCTTATTCCGAGAAGAAGTCCGATAAGTATTGTTACTGAAATAGTAGCAAGAAACATATGATAAAGAAGTTCGTTTGATTTTTCACGGGCAGTATCTCCGTAATTTCTCGTTACTCTGTAGTGCAGTTTTTTGTAATTCGGATTATGAACCATAATTTTAAGACGCTTTAAAACTTCATCTGCAACAATAGTCGCATTTGCACCTTTACGCTTTGCAACTGTCAAAGTTACGGCAGGTACAGCATGAGATTTTGATATAGATCCGCCTGATGAATCTATTGTAAAAACATCCTGTTCTTTTTCGTCAACGGAATCAACAACTTTTGCAACATCTTTGAGCAAAACAGGACGACCGTTTGAAACGCCTATAACTGTAGCTTCTAAATCTTTTGCATTTTTTATAAAAGAATCTGTCTCAACTCTTATTGTATCATCGCCTTTAGTATAATGTCCTGCAGGAAGACGAGTATTTGTTGAAGATATAGTTCCTGCAATCTGCAATATTCCAAGTTGATATCCGCCAAGGCGTTCCGGCATTACATGAACATTAAACTGCCTTTGGTGTCCGCCTATAATTTGTGTTTCTGATATATTTGAAATAGATGTTATATCCCGTTGAATTGATGCAACAGATTTTCTCAAAGAACGGATATCTCCGTCTTCGTTCCAAAATGTCAGGGCAAGTATGGGAACATCGTCAATTGATCTTGCCTTGATAATAGGGGTTGTTGCTCCGACAGCAAGAATATCTTGATTTGATGAGACTTTTGTAAAAACTCTCGTCATAGCTTCTTCCATATTTGTTCCTACTTTAAAACGCACAATAAACATTGCACCGTTTGCTTCGGCTGTTGAATAAACATATTCAACTCCTGAAATCTCCCATAGTTTTCGTTCTCCTACGGTAATAAGCCTGTCTTCAACTTCTTTTGCGCCTGCTCCCGGAAACGGAACAAATATGTCAAACATCGGCACGGAAATCTGAGGTTCTTCCTCACGCGGAAGATTTACTACCGCAATAACGCCCAATAACAATGCAGCAAGAACAAGTAGCGGCGTAAGTTTTGTTTTAATGAAAGCTCCTGCTATTTTACCGGCAATACCGGTTTTTTCATTTGTTGAATTCATTAACGAGCCTCCTGAGTTAAATCATTTATTGTTTGAACGGTATCAAGTGATAATTGTCCTGAAACAGCCATAAGAGAAGCATATGCAATATTCATATTATAAACCGTCTTGAAAAATGCAGTTTGTGCCGACAAAAGCTGGTCTTCAACGCGCAATATATCAATCACTGAAACTCGTCCTTGTCTGTACAAAACTCGCATCATTTTTACGGATTTCAAAGCCTGGTCACGGGAGTTGCGCATCTCCTTTAAAGCTTCGGCAGATGCTTTATAATTCATATAAGCATTTGTAACTTCAATAGTTACTTGTTCGCCTATAGATGACAAGTTTGCACTCGCTTGTTGATATTGCTCTTCAATTATATTTACCTTAGCGCCGTGAGTAAGATCCAAAAAAGGCATTGAAAGCTGCACACCGATAGTATAGTGGTCTGGCATATATTTTACTTCATATGAATCAGTCTGTATTTTCCCGAAAGCCTGAACTGAAGGCAGTATGTTCTTTTTCTCTACAGAATGGGCATCTTTTAACGCTGTCTGTTGTAAGCGCGCAATATTTATATCATTACGGCTCTGCAAAGCCGTATTTATAATGGTTTCAAGAGCCGGCACAGAATATTCTTTTTCGGACATTTTTGCATCTATAACAAAAGATTTTTTATTCTCTCCTGCCATTATTGCAAGAGATGAAACTGCATTTTCATAACTGCTTTGAGATTCAATGCGCCTTGCAGAAATTCCGTGGGAAACAGCCGCAGCTCCATAATATTCGGCGCCGGGGGACATACCTTGTGATGCAAGATTGGAAGCATCTTTAATTTCAGATTTGGCAAATTTCTCAGCATCAATTGCAGCAAAAGTTACAGCTCTGTCACGAACTGCCGAAAAATATCGTTCCAATACTTGAAGTATAAGCCGGCTGCGAACCATTATTTCCTGTTGACTTGCCTGAGCAATATGTGTTTGAGCTGTTTTTATTCCAAAAGTAAGCTTGCCTGCGCTGTATATAGGAAGACCGACTGATATTGAAGCTGTAAAGTCATCAGTTGGGCTTGGATAATTGAGTTTATTAATATCCAAGTTTGCCTGTGAAAAACGCGCTTGTCTCAAATACGAACTGAACGCAAAGACAGGATCATCAGACCTTATAAACGCCATTTCCAATGAAGCTTTCGGATAAAACTGTCTGCGTGCAAACTTATCTTCATGTGATGACTGTTGTGAAAGTGATTGAACTTGTTTTAATTCATAATTTCTTTCAATTACTTTTGTCATTATAGTTTTAATACTGGCTGCCTGAACAGTTGAACTGAAACAAAAAATAATTGCCGCAACATAAAAAAATGCCATAAGCTGTATTGCATTAATCTTAATTTTGAGTATATTCATTCTATCTCCTATTATTAAATTACCAATATATTAGAATATTCTAATATTCTTGTCAATAGGGCAGCAAAAAACAGTCTGCTTGTATTTCTTTAGTGGTGGGAGAAAGGTATTTTAAAATAGGTTTTGTCATACATAATTGATAAAATAAAAATTTGTAAGGAGATAATATATGATAATAGTAGATAAAGATTTGTGTCCACAAAATCATAAGTGTCCGGCTATAGAAGTGTGTCCTGAAAATGCCATATCACAGAAAGGTTTCGGTCTTCCTGTTATAGACCAAAGCAAATGTATTGTATGCGGAAAATGTATCAAGTTTTGCCCTAAAGGTGCAATACAAAAGAAGTAATAGATTACCACTGTTTGTTAATTATTACTTGTAGAGGAAAGCGGTATCCATGTTGTGTCAAATGTAAATACAATATCAATATCGCTGTAATGCCAATACTTGCGTATGGCACGAATCATTTCTTTTCGTATTCTGTCTATAGTTTTTACTGTTCTGTTTTCATTTAAATATACATGAACAACAACATACAAAGTTCTTCCTCTCTTTGTTGAGTATGCATTAAATCCTGCTAAATCATGTTTTTCAATAAAAGGTGCAATTACTGTGTCAAGTTGCTTCTGTATATCAACAGACGGCGCTGAAGTCAATAATTCAAGTATATTGCTCCATAACAGCTTGATAAACTGCGGAACAAGAAAAAGAATAAACAATAATGTCATTCCTGAATCAATATACGGAACAATAAAAGATAAATATGTTCCTGATAAAAATATAATTCCCAAAAAAGCCATTAAAACGGCAATACTTAGCATAGTATCATTTAACCAACTTTTTGCTTCGGCAGAAAGAACAGGTGAACCATATTTTTTTGAAGCGCTCTTTAGAACAACATATACCAATGCACATACAACAACAGATATTGCAGTGTATATCATTGCAGCATTAACACCAATATGAGCTCCGCCTGAAATCAATGTTTTAACGGCAAAATAAGCCAGCACAAAGTTCATTGTTAATATAAACATTGTCTGTATCACTATAAACAACGGTTCAAATGAGCCGTACCCAAAATGATAATTTTTATCTTCGCCTTTTTTT
>JAQVBD010000009.1 GCA_028690485.1 Endomicrobiaceae bacterium | reverse complement strand
TAAAAATCACTTATTCTTTTTCTTATATTTTGCTTTTTCAATCAAATCAATGATTTTTTGATCGCCGCTTTCTATAGCAAGCATAAAAGGTGTTACTCTGTTGTAGTTTATTGCATCAACATCAGCATCTTTATTCAGAAGTAATTTTATAATCGGTATATTTGTATTTTTTATTGCAAAAAACAAAGCACTTCCACCTGGGTTTCTTCGGTTTAATGTAATCATTGTATTAATATCAGCGCCATTATCTAAAAGAAACTTTACAAGTTCTAAATTATTGTTTTTTGTAGCTGTAATCAAAGCAGTTCCGCCAGAAATTAAATCAGATTTCACATTAACATCAGCACCATTATCCAAAAGAAACTTTACAAGTTCTAAATTATTATTTTTTGTAGCTGTTATTAAAGCAGTTCCTCCTGAAATTAAATTATTGACTGCATTAATATCAGCCCCTTTTTCTAAAAATAATTTTATAAGTTTCATATTGTTGTTTTTTATCGCAATTATTAAAGGAGTTTCACCTGAAATTAAATCAGTTATTCCATTAACATCGGCCCCTTTTTCTAAAAATAATTTTGCAAGTTTCACATTGTTGTTTTTTGTTGCAATCATTAAAGGGCTATCTTTTCCTGAACTTATTTGATTGATATCAGCTCCATTATCAAGAAGCATTTTTAAGAGTTCCATATTGTTGCTTTTTAATGCAATCATTAAAGGAGTTTCACCTTCACTCTTTAAATTAACATAAGCACCCTTTTCTAAAAATAATTTTGTAAGTTTTATATCATTGTTTTTAACTGCCAGTATTAAAGGGATATCTTTTGATGAATCTGTTTGATTAACATCAGCACCATTATCAAGAAGTAAATTTAACATTGGCATATTGTTGTTTTTTAAAGCAATTAGCAGAGGAGTTTCACCTTGTGTCATTTCAGTTATTACATTAACATCAGCTCCATTATCAATGAGAAATTTTACAAGTTCTATATTGTTATCTTTTACTGCTATGATCAGAGGCGTTTCAGTAGAAACTTTACCGGAAAAACCATTAATATTTGCACCTCTGGATAAAAGGAATTTAATTGCATCCATATCGTTTTTTTTGATTACCATCATTAAAGGAGTATAATTATTTTTGCAAAAAATATTAACATCAGCTCCATTATCCAAAAGTAATTTAGCGAGTTCCATATTAGTAATTACAGCAAAGGATAAAGCAGTAAATCCATTTTTTGTTTTTGCATTAATATCGGCGCCTTTGGTAATAAGAAATTTTACATGTTCTATATCGTTTTTTTCTGATTCAATTATTAAAGGAGTTCTATCCATGGAATCTATTGCATTAATATCAGCACCGTTAGACAAAAGCAATTCAGCAATATCTATCTTATTGTTCCGTAATGCAAATACTAGTGGAGTCCATCCATTTTCTGCTTTAGCATTTATATCTACACCTTTAGCTATAAGTAATTTTACAATTTCTTTATTAGTTCCTTCTGATGCTAACATTAAAGGTGTTCTTTTATATATATCTCTTGCATTAATGTCTGCACCTTTATTAATAATGAGTTTGAAAATCTCCATATTATTATAAGTCACAAAAGAAAATTCCCTGTTTATATTTTGAATATATTTAACACTTCCCAATACAATCATTAAAGGAGTCATTCCTATTGAATTTCTGAGATTTATATCAGCCCCTTTAGATAAAAGCAGTTTGATAATTTCTATATTTTCATTTTTTATTGCACATAGCAAAGGTGTTTGTTCCATTTGAACAGGTTTTAAAAAAATATCATTTTGGATAGAATTAGATTTTTTTTCTGAAGGAATTTCTAAATGATCTGCTTTATTTAGAGTTGTTGCATTAACATCAGCTCCATTATCAATGAGAAATTTTATAAGGTCTATATTTTTGTTTTCTATGGCAATTATTAGAGGAGTTTGTCCTAGATCATTTATTGAATTAATATCATTATCTTCCTGCAGAGCTTTTTGTATTGCCGGAATAGATTCTGTTTCAACTATATCAAAAAAATCTTTTGCAAAAGATTTTGAGTTTATCATTATTAAACTAATAAATATAATGACTAAAAACTTAAAAAGTATATATCTATTCATTATGATTTTCTCCAATATTCTTTTCTAGTTTTATTTTAATAATTTTGTTATGTTAAATCAATTGAATGGTTTTAATTTATAATGATGTTCCATCCATCGTCTGGAGAGCTTCGATTCTTTTTTCAATCGGTGGATGAGTTGAAAATAATCCTGATAAAGAATTAAACAAAGAAATTTTTATTCTTAAAGGACTTTCTATACACATTGGTGCCATAAGTTCATTTTTATCAAAAGAGGCAACTCTAGGATTTGAACTTATTTTTTTTAATGCAGAAATTAATCCTTGAGGGTTTCTTGTTATAAGTGCAGCAGTTGCATCAGCTTGGAATTCTCTTCGTCTGGAAATGGCAAGCCTTATTAAAGGTGCTACGATTGTACCATATAAATATAATACTAGTCCGATTAAAACAAGTACTATTGCACCTTTATTGTTTTTACCGCCTCTGCTTCTGAAAGAAGATCTTAAAAGCAGTCCTCCGACAAATGTAAAAAAGCCGATAACGAGAATTATAATCATCATAAGTCTGGTATCTCTGTTGCCTATATGAGCCATTTCATGAGCGATAACTGTCTCTAATTCTGGTTTTTCAAGTCTTTCTATGATGCCGCTTGTTAATACAACATAAGAGTTGTTAGGGTTCCTTCCTGTAGCAAAAGCATTTAATGAAGAGTCGTTCATTATGTAGATTTTTGGCATTGGAAGACCGGCAGTTATGGAAATATTTTCTACTAATCTGATAATTTCTTTATGTTCTTCCGGGTCAGCTTGTTTAGAATTTGCAGATGACAAAATAAAGTTATGTCCCAAATAAAATGAAATCAATGTCCATAATGAAGATATAACAATTACTACGGCAAAAACTCCTAAATAAATACCTCTAACTTCTGATAATGCCGATATGGCAGTCATCGGCTGTCCTAAAGATGTTTGTCCTTTAGAAAACAATACAAAAACAAATAAAGAGATATAAGTTATTATTGCAAGACTTATAGGGAATAACAAAATTAAAAGAATAGTTTTTCTTTTATTTTCGTCTATAAAATCGTAAGTTGTTTTCATAGTTTATTTAAATGATACTTTTACAGGGTTTTTAGCTTCTTGTTCATTCTCACCAAGTTCAAAAAACTTTTGTTTTTCAAATTTAAATATACTTGCTATAAAATTGCTTGGGAAAAGCTCAATTTTTGTATTAAATGCCAAAACATTAGTATTATAAAATCTTCTAGATGCCTGAATTTTATTTTCAGTATCAATAAGTTCTCTTTGCAATTCAAGAAAGTTTTCATTTGCTTTAAGGTCCGGATAATTTTCGCTCAATGCAAATAATGATTTCAATGTTCCGCTCAATATATTTTCTGACTTTGATTGTTCTTCTATTGAAGACTTGTTTGCTGCCATTGCCATATTTCTAGCTTGGATAACTGCTTCCAAAGTGTTTTTTTCGTGGGCAGCATATCCTTTTACTACTTCAACTAAATTTGGGATTAAATCGTATCGTCTTTTTAAAAGGACTTCAATATCACTCCATGCTTCTTTAACTCTGTTTCTTAAAACAACAAATCTGTTGTATGTATTCAAAAAATAAAGACCTACAATAATAATTAGAAAACACAATAGTGATAAAATAACTACTAATGCTGTAACCATTTTAATCCTCCGCAAAAAATTTATATCAATTAATTGTATAAACTTTACAAATAGCAGTCAAATCAAATTAATATAATATGAATTTAAATTGAAAATAATAAAAAACAGGCAAATTTTATTTTGCCTGTTTTTCTATTTATTGTGTATGACCAAAATTATTGTTTTTTTGTTTTTGATGCTTTTTCAGGTTTTTCAGCTTTAGCTGGTTCTTTTGGTACTGCAACTTCTTTCTTACAAGAATGTTTTTCTCTAATAATTTTTTCTAATTCTTGTGCTACTAAAGGAGTATCTTTTAAATACTGTTTTGCATTTTCTCTGCCTTGACCAAGTTTTTCACCTTTATAAGAGAAAAAAGAACCTGATTTTTCGATAATATTTTCAGCAGCTCCAATATCAATTAAATAACCTAATCTGTCAATGCCTAAACCAAAAACAATATCAAATTCAGCTTGTTTAAATGGTGCTGCAACTTTATTTTTTACAACTTTAACTCTGACTCTGTTTCCTAAAACATCATCCCCTTTTTTAATAGTTTCTATTTTTCTTATATCTAACCTGACAGAAGAATAGAATTTTAATGCAAGACCACCAGGTGTAGTTTCCGGATTGCCCCACATAACACCTATTTTTTGTCTTAATTGGTTAATAAAAATTATTGATGCTTTTGATTTTGATATTGTTGAAGTAAGTTTCCTAAGAGCTTGGCTCATTAATCTTGCTTGAAGCCCCATAAAAGAATCGCCCATTTCACCTTCAATTTCTGCTCTTGGCACAAGTGCTGCAACAGAATCTACAACTATTAAATCAACTGCGCCTGAACGGACTAATTTATCTGAAATTTCAAGACCTTGTTCACCGGAATCCGGTTGAGATATAAGCATGTTATCTATATCTACACCAAGTTTTGCTGCATATTCCGGATCCATTGCATGTTCAGCATCTATATAAGCTACAATTCCGCCTTGTTTTTGAGCTTCTGCAGCAATACATAATGCTAAAGTTGATTTACCGGAAGATTCAGGTCCGAAAATTTCAATAATTCTTCCTCTAGGTATGCCACCAATTCCAATAGCGATATCTAATGGTAAAACTCCTGTAGGTATAACATCAATATCAACTTGTGCATTTTTTTCGCCAAGACGCATAATTGCTTCTTTACCAAAATCTTTTTCAATTTGTGTTAATGCTAAATTTAATGCTTTCAATTTTTCGTCTTTAATCATTATATACCCCCGATAATATCTTCTATCTTTTAGATATTATACTTACATTTGTATGTTTTGTCAAATTTTAATATTTTTCTTGGCAGATTTCTCTATAATTACAATATTTGCAGAAAAATCCGTTGTCTGTTTTTTTAAATTCTTCTTTAGATTTTGGAATGTTATTATCTATATCTTTGAGATATTCATACATTTGCTTAGTTTCTTCTTCTACTTGTTTTTTAAAATCTTCTAATTGTTTATCTGTTAAATCTATACTATATTCATTATATGTTGGTGATAAATAAACTATAGCTGGAGAAATATCTTGGGAAGAAACTGAAAAATGGTATCCCGCCCATAAAGCATAACCGGTTAACTGTTTAGAATGTTTAGTGATATCTTGCTTTCCTGTCTTCCAGTCTAAAATATATATTTTATTATCTACAGGTATAAGAAAGTCTACTTTACAATATGCTTTATAATCATTAATTCTTGTTTCACCAAATCCATCAGGTTCTATTACCCAGTTTTCGTTTGCACTAACCGCAGTTTCAAATATCCATTTTAATCTTTGACTCTGTAAAAAATTCTCTAATATTTTATTAACAGATGTGAAAATATCAGATGTGTTTATAGATTGTTTTTGTCCATAATACACTTCTGTAAAAGTTTTTTTTGTACAATATTCTTCTGTCATTTTTTGTGCATATTGAAGAAATTGTTTTCTAGCTATAGGCTTTGAAGTTTTTTGTAATCTAAACAGTAAATCTCTAATAACATCATGTACTATGTTTCCAACTTCAAGAGCAAAAGAAGTTAGTTTTTTTAATTCAGCTATTTTTTCCTGAGAATTTTCAGTATCATATTTTGCATAATATGAATAAAAATATTGTCTTTTACAATTATTGAAAACATCATAACGAGATACTGACCAGCCAAGAATATTTGTATAAGGAAATTTTTTAATTTTTGGAAGTTTCATAATTTTCGTATTTTATCATTTTAATGATTAATCATCAAACATTTACTTTATTTAAATGGAAATTAAAGAAGATTTTATAGTATTATTGTATAATATTAATATGAAAAATTATTTTAACATAACATCCGGTTTTAATAATATTGAATCCATATCTAAAATCAAACAAGCAGGGGCAACTGAACTTTATACAGGTTTTTTTGATCAAAATATAAATAAAAAATGGCCGATATCATTTAATATTTTAAACAGAAGAGGGGAAGATGCCAATTTTAATAATTGGGATGAATTTTGTCTAGCAATATGTGAATCAAAAAAATTCAATCTTCCGGTATATGTTACTTTTAATGGACTTTATACAGAAAAACAACATAGAATAATTTTAGATACAATTGATAAAGTTAGTGAATTAGATGGAGTAAAAGGAATAATTGTAAATGATATGGCGCTTTTACTTCTTTTACAAGAGAGAGCGTATAATAAAGAAATAGTTGTTTCTACAGGTGGTACAACATTTAATACTCAAACTGTACAATTCTATAAATCATTAGGCGCAAAAAGAATAATTTTAGACAGGCAATTACCAATAAAAGATATTGTCAATATAATTAATACAGACAAAACATTGCATTATGAAATTTTTGGTTTTGGCGGCAGTTGTTTTTTTATTGATGGTTTTTGTTCATTTTTCCATTGTTCAGAAAATTTAGATTACACTAAAAAAATAGTACATACCCACAATGTAAATCAATTTAATACAGGATGTCACTTAATAGAAAGTAATATCAAAAAATATCAGAAAGAATACAATTCAATTTATAAAAATTATAATGTTGTAGGAGAAAATTTTTTAGATAATATGAGACATAGCTGTAACTTATGCAATTTATATGATTTAAGAGAATTTAAAAATATATCATTAAAAATTGTTAATAGAAAAAATTCCACAGTGTCTTTTGTTGAAGTTGTAAAATTAGCGATAGACAAATTAAAAGTAGTAAAAACAAAATCGGAATACATAAAGTATTGTAAAAAAATATTGGAAGAAGAAAAAATTTTCAAATGTAAAGAAACACAATGTTATTATAAATAAAATAATATGAAAATAGAAAAAATAAAAATTATCAGCAATATAGATAATCTAAATAAATGTGGAAAATACAATAGAATTTATTTTGGCGATGAATTTTGCCAGATGAAAAATCCGCAATTAAAAGATTTAAAATATATTGTTTCAAATATAAATAATCAAAAATTCAGCATAGTCTTTCCATATTTAACAGAACAATATTTAAAACAAGTAAAACAACTAATTTCTTTTATATCAAAATATCCCGCAATATTTGATGAAATTATTTTTAATGACTGGGGATTATTTTATTTTATCAGGAAAAATTACCCAGATATCAAACTTGTATTGGGCAGACTTTTAACAAAACAGAAAACTGATCCATTTGCGACAGAAATAATCGCAAATAAACAAAAAATTATAGCCTCTGAAAATAATATATTTGTTCCTAAAAAAGTTTCAAATGAGGCAGTTGAATATTTTAGTGAAACTTTTATAAATTCTAAAATTTTTCAGAAATTTATGAGTAATCATAATATAGTAAGAGTTGAAATAGACAATTTAAATTGGGATATAAAAGTAAAATTACCAAAAAATATTAAAGCATCAATTTATTATCCATATGTAAAAATTTCTACAACCAGATTTTGCGGATATCTGAATATGTTAGAAAATAATTGCACAAAACAATGTGATAAATTTAATATTGAGTTAAACAAATACAGGTCACAATACAACTATATAATTAAGGGCAATACTGTGCTATTCAAAAATGATAAATTGCCAACTATTAAACAATTAGAAAAAAACGGTGTAGACAGGATTATTTTAAATGATTAGCAATAAAAATGTAGTATCAATAATAATTCCATGTTTTAATGCTTTAAAATATACAAAGCAATGTATTGAAAGTGTTTTAAAGTCCTCAACATATAATTATGAATTGATATTAATCAACAATGGTTCAACTGACGGAACAAAACAGTATTTTCAAGAATTAAAATTAAAACCAAAAGATAGTTTACAGAAAATAACACTAATTCAATTACAAAAAAATATTGGTGTTGCCAGTGCATTAAATTTAGGAATTTCAAAATCTATTGGCAAATATATATGTTATTTAAATAATGATGTTGTTGTAACAAAACAATGGATTGAAGGATTAGTCAGAGCTTGTAAAGAAAACAAAAATAATGCAATTGTAGGGACATTATTTAATGCTTTTGAAAATAAACAATTTATTAAAGAAGTTGAAAAAGACAAAAAAGAAATTGACAGAGTTGCTGAAACAATATATTTGTTAAATAAAAACAAAGTTAAGAAAGCAAAAACGATACATGGCTTATGTATGTTGATCAAAAAAAGTATTTTTTCAAAAGTTGGTTTTTTTAATGAAAGTTTTTATCCGTGTTTTGGTGAAGATATAGAGTTTTGTAAAAGAGTAAAAAAAGAAGGATATAATCTAGTAGATGCATTAGATGTTTTTATTTTTCATTATTGGAATAAATCTGTCAGGTCTAAAGAATTTAATAAACAGAATAAAAGCATTGAAAAAGTTATGCAAAACCATTATAAAAAATTTGCTATACCCAAAAAACATAAAATATAAAAATAATTAACAAATTCTTGGATACTGGTCTAAGTCGCTGCTGACAAGTTTTCTGTAACTGTCTAAAGGTGTTTTTATCCATACACCTGTTTTATCTTTAACAACTTTTCCTATTACTTTAGCATCTTTACCCAGAGGATTTTTTTTCATTGCCTGTAACACTTTTTCAGTATATTTGTGAGGTTGTATAGATAGTAGCTTGCCTTCGTTTGCCATATGAATAGGATCTAATCCTAAAACTCTGCAAAATGATTTTACTGCATTAGATATTGGTATTTCTTTTTCGTCTATTACGATTGCAACTTTAGAAGTTTGAGATATTTCATTTAATACCGCTGATACTCCGCCTCTTGTCGGGTCTCTTAATACATGGATTTTTTTACATACTTTTAAAATATCAGAAACTAATCCGTTTAAAAGATTGCAGTCACTTTTAATTTTAGTTTTAAAATTAAAATTATTCCTGTGCATCATAATTGCAGATGTATGTTCACCGATATTCCCGCTTACTATAATGTCGTCGCCTTCACAAGCATTGCTTGCAGATATATCAATATTATTTTCAACAATACCAATAGCTGATGTATTAATAAATATTTTATCTACTTTACCTTTGTTTACAACTTTTGTATCTCCGGTAATAATTTTTACATTCGCTTTTTTTGCAGTTTGTGCAATTGATGCAGAAATTTTAAGTAAATCATTTTGACTAAAACCTTCTTCTATTATCATTGCCAAAGACATAACTAATGGCTTTGCTCCCATCATTGAAATATCATTAATAGTTCCGCAAACTGAAAGTTTACCTATATCTCCGCCATTAAAAAATATCGGATCAATTACAAAAGAATCTGTTGAAAAAACAAGTTTGTTATTAAATAAATTAAATAGTCCCGCATCATCCATTTTGTTTAAAATTTCATTATTAAAATTTTTCTTTATTTCTTTTATAAGTAAATTTGATTTTTCACCGCCTGAACCATAAGATAAGTCTATAGTTTTATTTATCATTATGTTCTCCATATTTATAATAGCTTGCACATACTCCTTCAGAAGATACCATACATGGACCAATTGGTGTAACAGGGGTACATTTTTTTGCAAAATTCTGACAATCTGTAGGTTTGTATTTGCCTGTAAATAATTTACCACAAATACAAGTGTTTTGATTGTCTGTTTTTCTATTTAATCTTTTAAATTTATTCAAAATATTAAAATTTTCATATTGTTTATTTAATTGTAATCCGCTGTTTTTAATATCTCCAAGGCCTCTCCACAGTGCATTAGTTTGGGTAAAGACTTTTTTTACAATATATTGTGCTATTGGATTTCCATTTTCACTTACGACAGAGTCATAACAATTTAAAAGTTTATAATTTTTTTGTATATACATATTATATAAGTTATCAATAGCTGTTTTTAAAGTAGTATGAGTAAATCCTGCTACTACACAAGCTATATTATATTTATTAGAAATAAATTCAAATGGTTTGTATCCTATTACTGCACATACATGCCCTGGTAAAAGAAAGCCGCCAACATCTAATTGTTTTGATTGTAATAGAGAATCTAGTGCAGGTATTATTGTTTTTAGCGCTGAGAATATATAAAAATTTTTAATTTTTTTTGCTTTAGCTTGAATAATAATACTGGCAACTAAAGGAGATGTTGTTTCAAATCCTACGGCGATAAAAATAACATTTTTTTTGCAATTATTTATTGCAATATTTAGTACTTCAGTTACAGAATATATTATTTTAATGTTATCTTGTGGTAATTTTTCTAATGATATTTCTAAATCGCTGGAAGGCACCCTTATCATATCACCGAAAGAAACAATAATGTTATCTTGGTTTTTTGCTAATTCTATTATGTAGTCAATATCTTCTTGAGAAGTTACACATACAGGACATCCGGGACCTGACAAAAAATCTATAGTTTCTGAATATATATTTTTAATGCCAAATTTCGCTATTGCAAAAGTATGTGTACCGCAGACTTCCATAAATTTAGCTTTTATTTGTTTAGTCATTTAATTTAAAATTTTGATACTTCTGTACCACAAGTATAATTCTTTAATTTATCTATTATTTTTTTATAATCTGATTCTACAATTAAATTGTCCAGATGATTTTGTTTCATAAAGCCATCAGAAACAGATCTGTTTAAAAATTTTACAAAGTCGTTAAAAAAGCCATTAATATTTAATAGCGCACAAGGTTTTTGATGTAGAAACAATTGTCTCCAAGTTAATATTTCTGTTATTTCTTCAATAGTTCCTATTCCGCCGGGTAAAGCAACGAAATAATCTGAAATTTTATACATGGTAGCTTTTCTAGAGTGCATATCTTGTACGACCATTAATTCAGTTACTTTTGTATTGCTGAGTTTTTTTTCTGAGAGAAATTTTGGTATAACCCCAATAACTTTACCACAATTATTAATAACAGTATCAGATATAGTTCCCATTAAACCTATATTTCCGCCGCCGTAAACAAGTGTTAAATCATTTTTCACAATTTCTTTTGCAAATTCTTCAGCAATAACTTTATATGTATTGTTTAACCCAATACTTGATCCGCAAAATACACAGATTGATTTGTTCATTTTATAATAATGTGTCCTTAATATCTTTTAACATTTTTAAAGCTTCTTTTTTATCTATTTTTTGTAGAGCAAATCCTGCATGAACCAATAGAAAATCTTTTATTGCAATTTGTTTTAGTAATCTGATATCAACAATATCTTCCAGACCTGAAAAATCTACAAGAGCTTTGTTATCAGCTAATAATTTCTTTACTTTACAAACATTTGCTATACACATATATTTTTCTCTAAATAATTAAAGACTATCTTAAAAAAATGTAGATAGTCTTTAAAATAAATTAATTTAAAAATTTATTACTTTTGTTGAATTTTTTGTAAAGCATTTTCTGAATATTTTCTTACTTCTTTGTTTTTGTCATTTAATAATTTTTTAAGAGGTTCTATTGCAGAATTTGCTTTTTGTCCCATATCTGCAAGTTCTGTGATAGCTCTAAGTCTTACTTCATTATTTTTGTCAGATAATAAAGTTATTAAGTCAGGAATAGTTTTTTCTGATGCCCCGCCAATATTCATTAAAGTTTCTCTAGCAAGTTGAGTAATTTTAGGATCTTTATCTTTCAATAATAATATTATATTTGGAATATAATCATTTGCTTCTTGACCCATTTTAGAAAAAATTGATAGTACAAGAGATCTTTCTTCAAAAGGTTTATCAGTTAAATAAGCAATTAATGGAATAGCTTGATCTTTAGAAGGAATTCCAATTTTATTTATAGCAACATAAGCAGGAGACTTGAAAATTTCTTGTTGGGCGGTTAAATCTATTAATTGTGGAAGACATTCCATAGAGTATTGTCCCATATTACCAAGGCATTCTATAGCTGCAACTTTAACAAGTTCATTGTCTTGTTTTAAAAATTGTTTTATTTTTTCCAATGCTCCAACTTTTACAGCTAGGCTTGCCATTGGCGGTAATACAGATAATACTTTTTGTTTTATTGTAGGATTTTCATCATCTAATAATATGACAATATCATTTATTATAGGCTCGCATAAAGTACCAAATTTTGAAACGACTTCAAGAGCATCTATTTTTTCATGTTGTTTATCTGATTTTAACATTTTTGAAATGGTAGCTAGAATTTTTTCTTTGGCAGCAATATTTTTTACTTTAAATAACATTTCAATAGTAATTGCTCGTACATTTTTGTCATTGTAGGAAATAAATTTGATAACTTGATCTAAAGCTAAGTCTGGATTTTTTTCTATGGAACGTTTATAGCAGTTATATGCTTTTTGGAAATCACCTTTTGAAAAATATATATCTCCACTGTTCTTTTCACAAATCGCAATATCTTTTCCTGCTTCAATAGATTTTTTATAAAATACGATAGCTTTTTCGTATTCTCCATCTTCTTGGTACTCAACTGCTTTTCTTAAATTTGAATTACCACAAGAACATAAGCAGCAAACAGAAAAAAATATTACAAAAAAAACTTTAAAATTCATTTTTATCCTATATCCGTTGTAAATTTCTTATATATTTTACTAATTTCTTATATATTTTACAATATTTTATTATATGGTTAATAATTATGACAATGGAAAATAAATCTAGAATATTGTACAATATTTATATAGTTTAAGAAAACTTAAATAAAAATATTTTTTTAAATTTATAAATAAATACAATAAATATAAATGTTATATGAAATTGATAAATAAACTAATTGTATTAAGTACTTGACTTATGCAATAAAAATATATAAAATCTCATATTCAATATATTTAAAGAAGGCGGTTTTGGGAAAATGAAAAATGGTAAGACTTATCTTCCAAAAGTGGAAGAAATAAAAAGAAAATGGCATTTTATAGATGCTGATGGTGAAGTTTTGGGGAGATTGGCAGTTAGAGTAGCAACTTTATTAAGAGGGAAAAGAAAAACAATTTATACTTCTCATATAGACTGTGGGGATTTTGTTGTTTTAACAAATGTTTCTAAGATAGTTCTTACTGGTAATAAATTAGAGCAAAAAACAGCATTTTCTTATTCTGGATATCCAGGCGGGGGAAAATTAGTTCCTTATTCAAAATTAATGGCAGAAAGTCCAGATAAAGCTATTCGTTTAGCAGTAAAAGGTATGTTGCCAAAGAATAAGCTTGCTGACAGACAATTGACAAGATTAAAACTTTTCAAAGGCGAAGAACATACACATCAAGCACAACTTATTAGTGAAAAATAGTAGATTTAGGAGAAATAAACAGATGAATAATGCAGGTTATTTAAGTACTGGAAGAAGAAAAAATGCAGTTGCAAGAGTAAGAACTTCAGATGGTAGTGGAAAAATAGTTATAAATGATAAAACTGTTGATGATTATTTTGCTGGTTTAGAAAGACATAAAAAAGTTGCTTTAAAACCTTTTGAATTTTGGACAGGAATGAAAAAGTTTGACTATTATATAAATGTTGTTGGTGGTGGTGTTTCTGGTCAAGCCGGAGCAGTAAGCCATAGCATAGCAAGAGCTTTATTAGTTTTGGAACCATCATTAAAAGAATCATTAAAAAAAGAAGGTTTATTAACTAGAGATTCCAGAATGGTTGAAAGAAAGAAACCTGGAAGACCAAAAGCAAGAAAGAAGTTCCAGTTTTCAAAGAGATAATACCATATCATTATATATTAAAACACTCTTTACATTATGTAAAGAGTGTTTTTTTTATATTTATAAAAAGAATTATGAATTTTTATTATCTGTAATTGATAAATTGTAAAGGTAATGAAAAATTAGCTGATTTTAGATATGTTATAACTGCTTGGAGTTCGTCTTTTTTAGGGGATGAAACTTTTATTTTTCCACCTTCTATCTGTGCATTAACTTTAAGCTTTGAATTTTTAATTAATTTTGATAATTCTTTAGCTTTTTCTGAAGGTAAACCACTGACGAGTTCTATTGTTTGCCTTACAGTTCCTTCAAAAGATTGTTCTGTAGGTTTATATTCTAATGATTTAAGAGATACTCCTCTTTTTGCAAATTTCCCTTCAACAATATCTATTAAAGCTTTTAATTTAAAATCATCATCACCAACTAATATAATTTTCTTGTCAGTTTTATTATATTCTATTGACGATTTGGAATTTTTAAAATCAAATCTCTGTGAAAGTTCTTTTTGTGCTTGATTTATAGCATTATCGACTTCCATAAAATCTACTTCTGATACGACATCAAATGAAAAATTACTAGCCATGACACTATCCTCCCATACTTAAATAACTATTTGTGATTATACATTTTACAGTACAGTTTGTACAATTTTCTATATTTTTTCTAAACTTATTCTTGCTAAATCTTGATCTACTTTTAAAACTTTAACTTTAATTGTATCTCCAACAGATACAACTTCGTGTGGACTTGAAATAAATTTATCACTTAACTTTGAGATATGAACTAAGCCATCTTGATGGACACCTATATCTACAAAAGCACCAAAATTTGTTACATTTGTAACAGTTCCGTCCAAAACCATATTTTCTTTTAAATCTTCCATAGAATTTATATCAGAACTAAATTCTGTAGAAGAAAAATCTTTTCTTGGATCAACACCTGGTTTTTTTAATTCTGCAATAATATCATTTAATGTTAAAGAGCCAACAGTATCAGATATGTAATTTTTCAAATTTATTCTTGATATTGCAGTTATATTTCCAATTAAATTTTCAGGAGTCATAGATAAATCTGATGCCATTTTTTCAACAATAGGATAACTTTCAGGATGGATAGCAGAGTTATCTAAAGGAGTATCCCCATTTGCTATTCTTAAAAAACCGGCACATTGTGTAAAAGTTTTAGGGCCAAACATACTGACATTCAATAATTCATTTTTATTATTAAAAGAACCATTTTTTACTCTATATTGAACAATATTTTTTGCTGCTAGTTTACCTATACCTGCAACATAACTTAACAATTCACTAGATGAAGAATTTAAGTTTACTCCAACAAAATTTACACATGATTCAACAGTGTCATCTAAATTTTTCTTTAAGTGTGTTTGATTAACATCATGTTGGTATTGTCCTACACCAATAGATTTAGGATCAATTTTTACAAGTTCAGCTAAAGGATCTTGCAATCTTCTTGCTATACTGATTGCACCTCTAACTGTAACATCCAAATCAGGGAATTCACTTACAGCAAGTGGTGATGCTGAATATACAGATGCTCCGGCTTCACTTACAACAATAGCTTTTGCTTTTAACTCATTCTTTTTTAGAACAAAATTGATAAAATTAACAGTTTCTTTTGAAGCAGTTCCATTTCCTATTGCTATAAGTTCAACATTATATTTTTTTATAAAATTAACAACTATGGCTTGAGATTCTTCTAATCTGCACATTGGTTCATGCGGGAATATTGGCTTATATTCTTTAAAATTACCATTTTTATCTATTATTGCAATTTTACATCCACTTCTAAAACCAGGATCTACACCCATAATGACTTTATGGCCTGCAGGTGAAGCAAGAAGTAAATTCTTCGCATTTTTTGCAAATACATTGATAGCTTCTTTATCTGCTTCTTCCATTTTTGCCAAAAATATTTCAACTTGAAGAGAAGGGTATAAATGTCTGTCGAAAGCAGTTTTCATAGATGTGTATAACTCCGGATAAAACAAACACATGTTGCTTTTAACTACTTTTGAAGAAATAATATCTATTGCCTGTTCATTATCAATATCTATTTTCCAAGTTAATATTTCTTCTTTAGCTCCTCTTCGTATAGCTAGTATTCTATGCGAAACTATTGCTTTAAGAGGTTCTGAATAATCATAATACATTTCAAATTTGGTTTTTTGTTCTTCAAAACCTTTTCTGACTTTTGATTTCATAATACCTGTATTCAATATAAAAGTTCTAATTAAACCTCTAAATACGGCATTATCTGATATTTGTTCTGCAATAATATCTATTGCTCCTGACAATGCTTGTTGAATTGTTTCAATACCTTTTTCTTTGTTTAAATATTTTGAAACAATTTCATCTTTACTTGCTTTGCCAACCATAATCTTTTGTTCTAATATTTCATTTGCTAATGGTTCAAGTCCTTTTTCTTTAGCAATTGTAGCTTTTGTAGTTCTTTTAGGTTTAAATGGAAGATATATATCTTCTAATTTTTGTTTTTCTTTACATTCTAGTATTTGTTTTTGTAATTCAGGAGTAAGTTTTTTTTGTTCTTCTATACTTTTTAAAACGGTTTCTTTCCTTGTTTCTATTTCTATATAGTATTGTAATTTATCTGAAACATTTCTTACTTCGGTTTCTGTTAAGTTCCCTGTTTTTTCTTTTCTATATCTTGAAATGAAAGGGACAGTATCTCCTTGTCCAAGCATACTTACAGTACTTGCTACCGAAATAGAATTTATGTTTAAATCTTCTGATATCCATTTAATAATTTTCTGTGCACTCATATTTATTCCTTTTGAACATAAAAAAGGAGTTAATCATAGAAAATAATAATTTCCAAGATTAACTCCGTATTTTTTATTTTTTGCCAACGATTTTGAAGACTTTTGTTCCACAATCAGGGCAAACACCCTTAATTGCTTTCATTCCGTTCTTCATAATGACATCTTCAGGATTTTTGACTTCTACTTGTTTTTTACATTTCATGCATCTTGCTTCTGCCATTTGTGGGCCTCCGTTACTAGACTATTGAGTGTCAATACTCTACTTTTTTTTATTTGATTTGTAAAGAGGTAAGAGAAATTTTAAAAAATAATTAATAGCAAAATATTGGTATGCAATTTTAGGCTAAATATACTTTTATATATATAAATTGAAGTATAAAATAAAAAAACCCGATTAATTACCGGGTTTTTTTATTTTATCTTTTAAACAATGTTATTTCTTTTTTGCTTTCTTAGCTACTTTCTTAACAACTTTCTTAACAGCTTTCTTAGCTACTTTCTTAACAACTTTCTTAGCTACTTTTTTAACAGCTTTCTTAGCAGTTTTTTTCTTCTTTGTTCCACCTCTGCTCATTTTTGCTCTTGAAACATCACCATTTTTGTCTAAGAAATAAAGGAACCCTTTTTCTTTTTTTATACCAGCTTTAGAAACTTTGCTGGCTTTGCCACCTTTTTTTCCGCCTCTTGCCATTGCTGCTCTTGAAACATCACCATCTTTATCAATGAAGTAAAGATATCCATCTTCCCTTTTTACACCAATTTTAGCAACTTTTTCTGCCATTGTTTTGCCCCTCCTTAATAAAATTACTACTGTTTAGTTATATAATCCTACAAGACTGCAAAATCAAATATTAGTTTTTGAACCGGAAGATTCCTTTTTTGTTATTATTTTATCTTTTAACCAACTATCTACAATATCTCTTGAAAATCTATACTGTTTACCTATCTTAGAAGCAGGTATCTTTTTTTGTCTAATCAAATTATATATTGTAGATTTCCCAATACCTAAATATTGAGATAATTCCTTAATATCCATAACTTGTTTATTGTCATTTTTATTTTCCATTTGTTATCACTCATTATCTTTATTTTGTTTTTACAGCTATAATATTACTTTATTTATTTAATTTTGTCAATATGTATCATTTGTTATTTAATTATCTATTTTAGTTTTGTTTGTATATGTAATTTTGCATGCAGTAGTATTTAGTAGTATTCAAAGCGTTTTAGTAGTTTATAATGTTAATTAATCTTGTTACTTTGTGTTTGTTATCAAATTATGATTTATATAAAAACAAAATAATTATAAAGAGAAAATTATAATTATAATAAAAAGATATTTTAAAATATTAAGGGATGTTTAAATTGTTGGATATGTTAATGATTGTTCAAAATATGATGGTTCTAATGTGTCAATGCCTTTTCTATATAAGTTGTTAAACAAATATTTTGATATTGATTGCATTGTTAAAACATCAGCCATTGCTCTGTGTTGTTCTTTTACTTCAATATCTAAAATTTCAGCAATGTTGCCTAATTTATTTGAAGAAAAAGAAAAATACTGTCTAGATATTGTTAATGTATCTATAAAATACATTTCAGGAGGTTGAATATAATTTTCCATTATTTCTTTTGAAATAAAATTTAAATCAAAAGAAGCATTGTGGCAAATCAAAACAAATCCATCTATAAAATTTGCCACTTCTTGTGCAACATCAGCAAATTTTGGAGAATCTTTCAGCATATCATCTGTGATACCATGTATTTTTGAGCATAGTTCCGGCATAAGTTGGTTAGGATTTATTAATTGATTAAAAGTTGTTTCAATACCATCAGATACCTTTAACATGGCGATTTCACAAATTCTTGCACCTTGGCTTAAAGATAGACCTGTTGTTTCTATGTCCAAATAAACAATATTATTTGGATTATTTGTTCTCATTAATGGTGGTATCATATATTTCCTTAAAAGTATATTCGAGTATTATACATTTTTTTTATGGAAAAGAATATTTATTTATAAAATATTGTATAAGTTGAGAAATATATTGTAAAATATATGTTAAAATATAATTATATTATTGGGGAAATAAATGGATACAAAATGTGAAGTAAATAATTATTTGATGCAGACATATAAAAGAACCGATATTGTCGTCAAAAAAGGAAAAGGACAGTATCTTTGGGATGAAGATGGTAAAAAATATACAGATTTTTTTTCTGGTATAAGTGTCTGTAATTTGGGACATTGTAATCCTGTTGTGAATTCTGCGATAAAAAAACAATTAGATTGTTTTTTACATGTTTCAAATCTATATTATGTAAAACCACAGGCTGATCTTGCGAAGGAACTTGTAAATAGGTCATTTGGTAAAGGAGCAAAAGTCTTTTTAGCAAATTCCGGTTCCGAAGCAAATGAAGGTGCCATAAAAATGGCAAGAAAATTTGGTAAAGAAAATAAAACAAAAAACAATAAAGATAGATATGAGATTATTACATTTAAAAATTCTTTTCACGGCAGGACACTTGCAACGCTTTCTGCTACTGGTCAGGAAAAATTTCATAAAATAATTACTCCTCTTGTTGAAAAATTTGTTTATGCTGAATTTAATGATATAAATTCGGTTAAAAAACTTATAAACGAAAAAACTGTTGCAATTATGGTTGAACCGTTTCAATGTGAAGGCGGTATGATACCGGCAAAAAAAGATTTTTTGAAAGAGCTTCGTCAGCTTTGCGACAAGCATAATCTTCTTTTGATATTTGATGAAGTCCAATGTGGTATGGGCAGAACTGGAAAGCTTTTTGCTTGGCAGTACTATGGAGTAAAACCTGATATTTTTACATTGGCAAAATCGTTGGCAAACGGGTTGCCTTTGGGAGCGATTGTAGCTAATAAAAAATTGGCAAATTTATTTGTTTTGGGTGATCATGGTTCAACTTTTGGCGGAAATCCCATATCCTGTGCAGCCGGATTTGCTGTGTTAAAATTGATGACACCAAAATTATTAAAGGAAGTTTCGGATAAATCAAAATATTTTATTAAAGGTATAAATGAATTAAAGAAAAAATATTCTTCCATAAAAGAAATCAGGAATGTCGGTCTTTTAGTAGGAGTTGAACTTGATTTACCTGCTAAAGATATAGTAGAATTTTGTCTCAACAAAGGACTTTTGATTAATGGTCCAAAAGAACATGTTTTAAGATTTTTACCATCATTTGTAATTACAAAAAAAGATATTGATTTTACAATTAAAATATTGGGGGAAGCATTCAAATGTCAAATGTTAAAAAAGTAGTTGTAGCTTATTCAGGCGGGTTAGATACTTCAATAATTATTTCTTGGATAAAAGAAAAATATAATGCAGAAGTTATAGCTTGTTGTGTTAATGTAGGACAAGGTAAAGAACTTACAGGCCTTAAAGAAAAAGCAATAAAAACAGGAGCATCAAAAGCATATATTATAGATGCACAAAAAGAATTTGTTAAAGACTATATATATCCTGCAATTAAAGCAAACGCTTTATATGAAAACAGATATTTGTTAGGAACATCACTAGCAAGACCTGTTATTGCAAAAAAAATTGTTGAAATTGCAAAGAAAGAGAAAGCAGATGCAATTTGTCATGGTTCAACCGGGAAAGGAAACGATCAAGTAAGATTTGAACTCGCTTTTAAAGCATTAATGCCGGAAGCAAAAATTATTGCTCCATGGAGAGAATGGGAAATTAAATCAAGAAATGATGCTATAGACTATGCTAAAAAAAGGAATATTCCTATACCTGTAACAAAAGCAAAACCTTACTCTTCAGATGCAAATTTATGGCACATATCATATGAAGGCGGTATATTAGAAGATACAGCAAACGAATATGATGAAGATATGTTCCAAATGACTGTTTCACCAAAAGATGCACCTAATAAAGAAACATTTGTAAAAATAGATTTTTTAAAAGGTGTCCCTGTATCTATTAATGGAAAATCTTTTGAACCGGTTGCTCTCATTAAAAAGCTTAACGAGGTAGCAGGTGCTAACGGAGTAGGAAGAATAGATATAATTGAAAACCGTTTGGTTGGGATGAAGTCCAGAGGCGTTTATGAAGCACCGGCAGCAACGGTTTTATATTTTGCTCATAATGAACTTGAAACAATGACATTAGACAGAGATACATCGCACTATAAAGAAATATTAGCACACAAATATGCAGAACTTGCATACAATGGTGTTTGGTTTTCACCACTTAGAGAAGCTTTAGATGCTTTTATTAATATTACACAGAAATATGTTACAGGTTCAATAACATTAAAGTTATATAAAGGAAATGTTTTTGTTGTTTCAAGAAAAGCAAAAAGTCCTTTATATTGGGAAGAATTAGCAACATTTGATAAAGACGAAATTTATAATCAAAAAGATGCAGAAGGTTTTATAAATTTATTTGGTTTGCCAACAAAAGTTAATGCACTTTTGAGAAAAGGGAAATAAATGAAAAATTTTGAACAGTTTATAGGTTCTTTTTCTTTTGACAACAGACTAGCAGAAGTTGATATTATTGGTTCTGTTGCTCATACACAAATGCTTGTTAAAACAAAAATAATTTCTTCAAGTGATGGCAAAAAAATAATTGCAGGTCTAAAATCAATACTGAGAGATTTACAAAAAGGTTGGCAGTTGCCACAAGAAGAAGACATACATTTTGCAGTAGAAAAAGAGCTCATAAAAAGAATCGGTCCTGTTGGCGGCAAGATGCATACAGCAAGAAGCAGAAATGATCAAGTTGCCACTGATTTAAGATTATATGTAAGAGAAGAAATTTACAAAATTATTGAAATGATAAATTCTTTTCAGGCTGTGATTGTAAAAAAAGCAGAAGAGAGTATAGATATTATAATGCCGGGTTATACACATTTGCAGCCTGCTCAACCTATTATAGGTTCTCATCATTTATTAGCTTATGCTTGGATGCTGGAAAGAGATAAACAAAGATTATTTGATTGTTTAAAAAGAACAAATATTATGCCTTTGGGAAGTGCAGCTCTTGCAGGGACATCATTTAAAATAGATAGAAAATATACTGCAAAAATTTTAGAGTTTGATTTTATTAGTGATAATTCTTTAGATGCAGTAAGTGATAGGGATTTTGCAGGAGAATATATTTTTGATCTTTCTATGATAGCGATGCATTTATCAAAACTTAGTGAAGAAATTATTATATGGTCATCTGTTGAATTTAATTTTATAAAAATTGATGACAAATTTACTTCCGGTTCATCTATTATGCCACAAAAAAGGAATCCGGATTGTGCTGAAATAATCAGAGGAAAATCCGGTAGAGTTTTTGGTGATTTAATGGCAATGCTTACAATTATGAAAGCTCTCCCAATAGCATATAACAGAGATTTACAAGAAGATAAGCCGCCTGTTTTTGATGCAACAGACACTGTAAAGTTATGTTTGGGTGTTATCACAGAATTGATGCAAACTTTTTCTTTCAAAAAAGATACGACTTTAAAAAGTACGGAAAAAGGTTTTTTACAAGCTACAGAAGTAGCTGATTATTTAGCAAAAAAAAATATACCTTTTAGGACAGCTCATGGTATAGTTAAAAATATTGTTAATTATTGCATAAAGAATGAAAAAACTTTGGATTCTTTATCACTTAATGAATATAAAATATTTTCAGAAATTATAGATAAAGATATATATTCATTTATAGATGTTAAAAATATTGTCAATGCAAAAGTATCAATAGGCGGTACATCTAAAAAATCTGTCGTAAAGCAAATTTTAGATTTAAAAAAACTTATTAAAGGTAAAAGGTGACAATGGTTAAAATTAGAATAATATGGCTTATGTTGTTTTTTATAGTATCGCCACTGTTTGCTGAACAAGCGGAAAGAGTATTAACAGAAGATGCTTGTATAAATTTAGCTTTAAATATAAATCATGATATTTTAATATACGGACAAAATGTATTATTTGCCGAGCAAAGAGTAAAAGAAGCGAAAACATTATATTTGCCAACTATGGATTTAAATTTAAATGCTTCTAAATTTAGTAACGATTCTCCAACTATTATAAATTCAAATTCTTTACCTGCTTCTTTTTTTCTCCCGGCAGGAAACAGAGATTCATCATATTCAGCAAGAGTGTCTCTGTGGCAAAGTATTTATAATGGCGGAAAAACATCTGCAATCAATGAGTTAGCCAAGATATATCTGTCACAAGTTCAAAATAATTCCAATATTAAAAAAAATGAAATAATTACAAAAGTAAAAATTAATTTTTACAAAAGTCTTTCTTTAAAAGAAAAAATTAATGCTTATAAAAAAGAAATAGAAAGATTATCAAAATATAAAAATCAAAAGTATATTGATGAAATAGAACATTTACAAAATCAGCTTGACATAGTTCAACATCAGTATGAAATTCAAATATTGGATTTTATAAGTTTAATGGGGTTAAGTTTAGATACAACAGTTGATTTAATCGGGAATATGAAAGTAGTTAAAATTGACCTGAATTTGCAACAGTGTGTTTTATGGTCTTATCAGTTTAGACCGGAAATGAAAGGTACTCAATATCAAGAATCAATAGATGGTATAGCTGTAAATTTACTTACAATGGAAAAATATCCGACAGTTATGTTGGGGGCTTCTTATGATTGGATGGGAAGTGAAGTAGATAGTACAGAAAAAGATTGGTATATAACTTTAAATATTAATTATCCTATTTTTGATGGCGGAGCTATATTTACAAAAATAAAACAAAAGCAAATAAAAGCTAGACAAGCTACTTTGGAAAGATCTAAATCAGAAGAAAAAATTAAATTAGAAGTAAGAAAAGCATTTACCGAATACAGCTTTTGGTATAATCAAGTATTAAATAATAAAAATGTGAATAGAAACATTCAAAATATTGAGAAAGAGATATCACAAATAGATATTCAATATAATTATTTAGAAAGTTTGTTTAATTTAGAATTATCTATCGGTAAACAAATTTCAGATTCAAATCTTAAAACATTAGAATAACTCATATGAAATATAAAAAAACATTTTTGATAATATTAATAAGTATGATATTGTTTTTTTATAATATTGCATTTTGTTTTGACCAAGAAGTATTTCTGCAGGATTTTCTTTGGGATAAAGTATCAAATCTATCTGTTTCACAAAGGCCTAAAATTATTCTTGTTCTCGGTGGTGGAGGAGCAAGAGGTTTTGCTCATATAGGCGTACTTAAAGCATTACGAGAAGCAAATGTTCATATAGATATGATAATTGGAACTAGTATGGGTGCATTAGTTGGCGCATTGTATTGTGCAGGAATTCCAATTGAAAAAATAGAAGATATTGGTGAGAAAACAAAATGGGAAGATATAAGTAATATGAATTATATCTCTCTGTTCAAAATGCTTGTATCTGAAAAGTTATTGTCAACTGAAAAATTAGAAAAATATGTTAGAAATAATATCGGTGATTTGCAGTTTTTTCAGTTAGATATTCCTTTCGCTTGTGTTGCTACTGATATTACAACTGGTGAAAAAATAATTTTTAAAGAAGGAAATGTTGCAATTGCAGCAAGAGCAAGTGCAACTATTCCCGGTGTTTGTGCTCCTGTTGAATATGCGCAAAGATATTTAGTAGATGGTGGGCTTGTAGAAAATATTCCTGTTTCAGTTGCTAAATTATTTAACCCAGATGTAATAATTACAGTAGCAGTAAGCGCTGATATAACAAAAAATCCATTCAATAATGTTTTTTCAACATTGTTTCAGGCAATTTATATACAGGGACAAAAAACGGATGAAATGAATTTGAGTATGTCCGATGTTGTTGTAAAACCAAGAGTTAATGATATCAGCGCAGTAAATTTAAATAGAGCATCTGAATGTATTGAAGCAGGTTTTATTGCAGGTAAAGAAAGCATAAGTAAAATAAAAGAAGTTATAATAAAAAAAACATATGAAAAAAACTTACAGTAAAATTTTAATTTTAATATTGTTGTTTACTCCAATTTTTGTATTTGCAGATGTATTTAATAATAATGAACAGACATTGTTAGGGCAAATAGAAAAGGCAAAAACAAATAGACAACAAGTTGTATCAAACAGAAATTTATTATCTTATTATATAAATCAAAAAAATTATGAAAAAGCATTACCTATTTGCCAAAAATTATTGAAATTAAAATTATCTAAAAAACAAAAATATAATTTATATTTTGATATTGCTGTTACATTTAAAAATTTAGGCAATGTGGAAGATTCTATAGAATATTTTAAAGAAGCAGAGTATTTATATCCTAAAAAAATTGATCCAAAAATAATGTTAGGTAAAATTTATTTTGAAAATGCTTTATATGAACTTGCAAAAAATAAATTTTATGAAGCATTGCAAATTGATTTTAAATCAGTAACAGCTACAGTATGGTTAGCTGATGTATTTAGAATTCAAGGGAATTTTAAATTAGCTTTAGAGTATTATGAAAAGGCAGAAAAATTAAGAGACAATTTAGATATGGTTGTATATTTAAATATGGCAAAATCAGCAAAAGAATTGGGTTTAACAGACAAAGCGATGAATATTTTAGAAGAGATATATAAATCAAATCATAGTAAAGATGTGAGCCTGTTGCTAGCGATTTTATATAAAGAGCAAGGAAGATTTAAAGATGCAGAAGAAAAACTTTCGTTGTTGATAAATAACACAAATATTAAAGATATTGAATTATATGTAAATTTAGCATCGTTATATATTTTTTCTAAAGAATATGACAAAGCAGAAAAACTGCTTTCAGATTTTAAAAATAACAATAAGAGCAATGACAACAGAGAAGTTGTAGATTTGCTTTTAGCAGATGTATATTATAGTTTGTCGGAAAAAGAAACAGCTAGAGAATTGGTAAAAGAAGTAAGGCAATATACTAAATCTGATTATATAAAGTTATATACTGAAGATTTTTTAAAAGTTTATAAATAATGGTTTTATTATTTATTATATTTTGTTGACACGTTTGTTAGTAATTGTTAAAATCTTCAAAGCTGTTGAGATATTTAAAATTTAAATATTAGACATCAAAAAATGGAAAAGGAGTTTTTACATGGCTAAGTTTGTGTATTTTTTCGGTGGCGGAAAAGCAGACGGTAATGGCAGTATGAGAAACCTTTTAGGCGGAAAAGGTGCAAACCTTGCAGAAATGGCAGGACATAAAGCACTTCAACTTCCGGTCCCTCCAGGATTTACAATCACAACAGAAGTTTGTACATATTATTATGATCATAAAAAATCATATCCAAAAGAATTAACAAAACAAGTAGATATAGCATTAAAGAATGTTGAAAAAATTATGGGGAAGAAATTTGGGGATGTAAAAGACCCTCTTTTAGTTTCTGTAAGATCAGGAGCAAGATCTTCAATGCCAGGAATGATGGAAACTGTTTTAAATGTTGGTCTTACAACAAAAACAATCCCGGGATTAGTAGCAAAAACAAAAAATGAAAGATTTGTTTATGATGCATATAGAAGACTTATAATGATGTATTCCGATGTTGTTATGGAAAAAGCTGGTGGAATAGAACCTAAAGATGATATGGGAATTAGAAAACAGCTTGAAAGAATTATGGATCAAGCAAAAAAAGCAAAAAAAGTTTCACTTGATACAGAATTAGATACAGAAGATTTAAAACAACTTTGTGAACTTTTCAAAAAGAAAGTTAAAGAAGTGTTAGGTTCATCATTTCCTGATGATCCAATGAAACAGCTTTGGGGTGGAATATCGGCAGTATTTTCGTCATGGAATGGAAAGAGAGCAATATCATATAGAAAAATTGAAGGGATTCCTGATGAATGGGGCACAGCTGTAAATGTCCAATCAATGGTATTTGGTAACATGGGGAACAACTCAGCAACAGGTGTTGCTTTTACAAGAAATCCGGGAAATGGTGATGCAAGATTTTATGGAGAATATTTGATTAATGCTCAGGGAGAAGATGTCGTTGCTGGTATAAGAACGCCTGCTCCTATCAATGAAGCTTCAACAAGTCTTCAGAATAAGACAGAAAAAACTCTAGAACAACTTATGCCAAAAGTATATAAAGAACTTTTTACAATCCAGAAAAAACTAGAAAAACATTATAAAGATATGCAGGATATAGAATTTACAGTCCAAGATGGCGTTTTATGGATGTTGCAATGCAGAAATGGAAAGAGAAATGGTCCGGCAGCTGTGACAATGGCAATGGATATGATAAAAGAAAAGTTGATAACAAAAGAAATGGCTATAATGAGAGTTTCTACTGCACAACTTGAAGAATTACTACATCCTATTATTAATCCAAAAAGTGAATCCGCAGCAAAAGTTTTAGCAAAAGGTCTTCCGGCAGGCCCTGGTGGAGCTAACGGAATGATAGTTTTTTCTGCTGAAGATGCTGTTGAATGGGATAACAAAGGTAAAAAAGTTATATTAATCAGAGAAGAAACAAACCCGGAAGATGTAGAAGGTATGAGATCTGCACAAGCTGTTCTTACTGCAAGAGGAGGGATGACTTCACATGCTGCTCTTGTTGCAAGAGGATGGGGAAAATGCTGCATCGTCGGTTGTAGTGATATAAAAGTTGATTTGTCTAAAAAAACTATGACGATTGGTAACAAAATATTTAAAGAAGGTGAGTATATTACATTAAACGGAACAAAAGGTAATGTTTACGAAGGTGCATTAGAGATGATTGATGCAACAAACAATACTCTTTTGTTTGGTTTCTTAAAACTTTGTGATTCTGTAAGAAAATTAAAAATTAGAACAAATGCTGATACTCCTGAAGATGCAAAAAAAGCAAGATTATTTGGAGCAGAAGGTATTGGACTATTTAGAACAGAACATATGTTTTATGGTGAAAATGCAGATAAACCATTATTTGCTCTTAGAAAAATGATAGCTTCAGCAACAGTAGAAGAAAGAAAAAAAGCTTTGAAAGAAATGTTCCCATTTATGAAAGCAAGTATAAAAGGGACAATGGAAGCTATGGATGGGTATGCAGTAACTGTTAGACTTCTAGATCCTCCTTTACATGAATTTATTCCAAGAGAAAAAGCTCAACAAGAAATGATTGCAAAAAGTTTAAATATTACTCTTGACCAATTCCAAAAAAGAGCAGAAATGCTTCATGAAAGTAATCCAATGATGGGACATAGAGGTGTTAGACTTGGTATTACTTATCCGGAAATAACAGAAGCTCAGGTAAGAGCAATATTTGAAGTTGCAGTAGAATTATTAAAGAAAGGAAAGAAAGTTCATCCTGAAATAATGGTTCCTGTTGTATGTTCTGAAAATGAATTGAAAATTCAAAAAGCAATAGTTGAAAGAGTACATAAAGAAGTTTTAGTAGAAACGAAAACAAAGAAACTTGATTATTCATTTGGAACAATGATAGAAATTCCAAGAGCAGCACTTCTTGCTGATAAATTAGCTAAGACAGCAGAATTTTTCTCATTTGGAACTAACGATTTAACTCAAATGAGTTTTGGCTTTTCAAGAGATGACATAGGCAGTTTCTTAGGTGATTATTTAAATTCTAAAATTTTAGCTGCTGATCCATTCCAAACAATAGACCAAGATGGTGTTGGAGCATTGATTAAAACAGGTCTTACATTAGGAAGAAAAACAAGAAAGGATATGAAAATTGGTATTTGCGGTGAGCATGGTGGAGAACCAAAATCTATAGAATTCTGTAATTCTATAGGAATGAGTTATGTTTCTTGCTCTCCATTCAGAGTTCCTATAGCAAGACTTGCAGCAGCACAAGCAGTTATTAAGCAAAAGATAAAAAAATAAATACTTATATTAAATTATCGGGTTGGTATTAGTTACCAACCCGATAAGGATTTTTATGAAAATTATTGAAAAAATTTGTGTAGTTCCTTTTTTAGTTGTAGTTCTATTATTAGGGATGTTTCCGGCTTCATATGCAGCAAGACAGTCTATTTCTTATGCTGGAGAAGATATCTTAACCATTAATCTTTTGAATGCGAGTTTTTCTCCTAATGGAGATGGAATTGCTGATGAACTGGTTCTTAATTTTAATTTTTTGTCTGATCAAATTAAAATTAAGAATTGGCAGATAGAAATTATTAATTTGCAAACAAATGAAGTTGTTGAAACTTTTTCGTCTGAAAAAGAAATCCCGAAAATATTAAAATGGGATGGAGTTCAAAAGAATAAAGGAATTGTTGAGGGCTCGTATAAGTATATTTTTACGGCAGTTATAAATAATAAAAATATACAAATAGAACAGGATAACATTGTTGTGGATATTACAGCTCCGTATTTATCGTTAACAACATCTTCTAATATGGTTGTTTTAAAAGAAAATAAATTTACAAAAGATATTGTTTTTGTTTTAAATGTTGGTGATGAAACATCAATAGATATTAATAAAAGTAAATTCCAAATAGAAAATTCAAAAGGCGAAGTTATTAAAGAGAGGATTTTTTCATTAGGGCAACATATACCGCAAAAAATTAATTGGAATGGTAAAGACAGCAAAAACAAACAAGTTCCTCCAGGCGTATATAAAGCAATTTTGACTGTATCTGATATAGTAGATAATAAAGGGATAGCTTCTCAAAATATAGCTGTTTTCGATAAAATACCTGCCAATGATGTTTCTGAAATAAAAATAGAAAAAGACCCAAGAGGGTTGGTTATAAATTTATACAGTGATATTTCATTTGGGATAGATGGTTCTGTATTTAAAAAGAATCTAAAAAAATCTTTAAAAAGAATTATAAGATTATTGAATGAATATCATGCAAATAAAGTTATAATTAAAGGGTATTCAAACTCTGCAGAAAAAGACGATGAAAATTTAGAAATATCTAAACAAAGAGCTGAAAACGTTTATTCGTATTTTGTAAAAGAAGGTATCTCTGCTGACAGATTGCAGTTTATCGGTTACGGAAAAGACAGTTCTCCTTCTTCAGATATGATCTATAAAGGTATGAATTTAAATAGAATAGCAAGCATAATTATATTAGAAAAAGAGCGTAAGTCAAATTCTATACAACAAGAAAAAAATAAATAATTAAACTAAGAATATATTTTTAAAGCAAGATTTATCTTAATCTTGCTTTATTTTTTGTTGTATAAACTATCCTTTTTTTATAAAAAATACTATAATAAAGTTTAAATAATTTTTAAGTGAGGTTATATAATGTTAAAACCAAAAGTTTCGATAATTGGTTGCGGCAATGTCGGTATGAGATATGCTTATGCATTAATGATAAGCGGAACTGCAAGACAAATTACCCTTGTCGATTATGATATAAAAAAAGCAGAAGGGGAAGCTATGGATTTATCTCATGGAGCTCCTTATACAAATCCTGTTGATATTGTTGCAGGTACATATAAAGATGTTGCAGGTTCTGATTTGATTGTAGTTACAGCCGGTAAAAAACAAAAACCGGGGCAAACCAGAATAGATTTGTTAAGAGATAATATAGATTTATTCAAAATAATAATACCTGAAATTGTAAAATATGCTCCTGATGCGATTTTATTAATAGCATCTAATCCTGTTGATATTTTAACTTATGCTGCATATAAAATATCAGGTAAAAAAGCTTCTACAGTTATAGGGTCAGGGACTCTTCTTGATTCTGCTAGATTTAGATATGAAATTGCAAGACACTGCAATATAGATCCTAGAAGTATACATGCATATATTTTAGGTGAACATGGTGATACTGAATTTCCTGTTTGGAGTAAAGCAACACTTGGTGGTGTGAATATAGATAAGTATTGTATGTTATGTGAGAATAAAGTTGATTGCAACCATAAAGAAAAATTAGAAGAAATATTCCGAAATGTTAAAAATTCAGCATATAATATCATTGAAAAAAAAGGTGAAACTTCATATGGCATAGGTCTTGCTCTTGTTAGAATTACACAAGCTTTATTACAAAACGAAAATGCAGTACTTCCTGTATCTGTTTTTGTTGAAGATTTTTGTGATATAAGTGATGCATATTTAAGTTTACCGGCTGTAATAAATTCTGAAGGAATCAGACAAGTTCAAAAAATAGAATTTAATGATACAGAAAAACAAGCTTTTATTAACTCTGCAACAATTTTAAAAAATTTATTGAAAGAAGTTGGTTTCTAAAATAAGGAGTAATGATGTGGATAAAAAAACTGCATATATTGTATCGTTAGGTTTGATAATATCATCATTGATTTTAGGAATATTTTTTGTAATGGCAAAACAGCCGGAGCAATCAATAAGAGTAGTTGGACAGGGAACAAAAAATATAATATCAGATATTGCCAAATGGAATATTAATATTAGTAAAAATACAGGGATTGGTAATCAGCAAGAAGGTTATATATCAGTTCAGAATGATTTGAAAAAAATTAGAAAATTTTTAAATAATAATGATATAGAAAATAAAGATATTCTATTGGAACCAATAACCTCATATCCTCTGTATGGCAATAACGGAATTAGCGGGTATTCATTTAACCAAAAAGTAGTAGTTCGATCGAATGATGTTGCAAAAATAGAAAATATGGCTTTAGATATTGAGGCAATGTCAAAAGCTGACATTTTCTTACAAAACTCAACGATAGAGTATTTTATTTCAAATCTTGCTGAGATGAAAGCTGAAATGTTGGCTCTTGCAACAGTTGATGCAAAATCAAGAGCAGAAGAAATTGCAAAAAGTACAGGCAATAAAGTTTGTAATTTAATTTCTGCTAAATCAGGTGTATTTCAAATAAGACAACCGTTATCAACAGATGTTTCAGATTATGGAATTTATAATACATCGTCAAAAGAAAAAGAGGTAGTAGTAACAGTATCTGCTTTATTTAATATAAAATAGTTTATGGAGAAAAATATAAGATGTCAAAAATAGATAATAAATTAAAAACCGAAAGTATTCTGGTTCACGGTGGACAAGAACCTGACCAAAATACTGGTTCAATAGCAGTCCCTATTCATCAAACAACAGCATATCAATTTAATAGTACTCAGCATGCTGCAGATTTGTTTGCATTAAAGTATTTTGGCAATATTTATATAAGATTGCAAAATCCTACAACAACAGTATTTGAAAAAAGAATGGCATTGTTGGATGGAGGAGTTGGTGCTTTAGCAACTTCAAGTGGGATGTCTGCAATATCACTGGCTGTTTTAAATATTGCTCAGTGTGGGGATGAAATAATTGCTGCTGATAGTCTTTATGGTGGTACATACACACTTTTTGCAAATACTTTTAAAAAGTTTGGAATAAAAGTACATTTTATAAAATCAACTGATTTAAATGGTATACAAAAACTTGTAAATGAAAAAACAAAAGCAATATATGCTGAAACTTTGGGTAATCCAAAACTGGATATATCAGATATTGAAGAATTAGCAAAACTTGCTCATAAAAATAATATTCCTTTGATAGTTGATAATACTTTAACTCCTTATATATTAAAACCGATAGAGTATGGTGCGGATATAGTTGTTTACTCTGCAACAAAATTTTTATGCGGACATGGAACATCTTTAGGCGGTGTTATTGTAGATTCCGGAAAGTTCAATTGGGATAATGGCAAATTTCCTATTATTAGTGCACCTGATGAATCATATCATGGTTTAAAATTTATAGAAGCTTTTAAACCTTTTGGAAATATTGCATATATAATAAAAGCAAGAGTTAGTTTATTAAGAGATTTAGGTTCTGTAATATCACCGTTTAATTCTTTCTTGTTTTTACAGGGACTTGAAACTTTACATCTTAGAATGCCTAGACACTGTGAAAATGCAATGAAAGTTGCAAAATTTTTACAAACTAATTCTAATGTTGAATGGGTAAATTATCCCGGATTAGAAAATAATTCAGAATATACTAAAGCAAAAAAATATTTAAAAAATAATACTGGTTCCATTATTGGTTTCGGAATAAAAGGCGGAACCAATGCTGGCAAAAAATTTATAGAATCTTTAGAGCTTTTATCTCATGTTGCAAATTTAGGAGATGCAAAAAGCTTAGCGGTTCATCCTGCGACGACTACACATCAACAAATGTCTAGAGAAGAACAATTGTCAGCAGGAGTGACAGAAGATTTTATAAGATTATCTATAGGGATAGAAAATGTTGATGATATAATTGCAGATATTGATAATGCACTTAAAAAATCACAAAATTAATGGAGCATAAATTGGCTATAAAAATATCTAGTAAAAATGTCGGTATAGTTGAGACAAAATATTTTACTTTTAATGATTTAGTTCTTGAAAACAAACATAAATTATCTCAAGTTACCGTAGCTTATGAAACTTACGGAACATTAAGCGAAAAAAAAGATAATGCTATTTTGATAGCACATGCTTTTACAGGTGATGCTCATTGTGCCGGGTATCATGAAGGTGATGAAAAGCCTGGTTGGTGGGATAGTATGATTGGGCATAAAAAAGCATTTGATACAGATAAATATTTTGTTATTTGTTCTAATGTGTTGGCCGGATGTCAGGGAACGACAGGTCCATCATCAATAAATTCGGAAACCGGCAAAGAATACGGCACTGATTTCCCGGTAATTTCAATGGCAGATATTGTAACAGTACAAAAAAGACTTGTAGAATATTTAGGTATAGAAAAACTCTTAAGTGTAGCAGGTGGCTCGATGGGAGGGATGCAGGTTTTACAGTGGGCTATGTCTTACCCTGAAAATATCTGTTCTGCAATACCTATTGCAACTACTATGAGACATTCACCTCAACAAATTGCTTTTAATGAAGTTGGGAGACAGTCTGTAATGGGTGATATCGCATGGAAAGACGGACATTATTATCAAACAGGTAATCCTGACAGAGGGCTTGCTGTTGCAAGAATGTTAGGACATATCACTTATATGAGTGATGTTTCCATGCAGAAGAAATTTCCTATAAAAGAAAAAGAAAAAAGTGTTAAATTTGATTTTAATGCAGATTTTGAAGTCGAAGAATATTTGAGATATAGAGGTAGTGCTTTTGTAAAACGATTTGATGCAAATACATATTTATATATATCAAAAGCTATGGATCATTTTGATGTCCAAAAAGAAGACTTTTTACCGGCAGAGAAAAATATAAATATAAAATTTTTGGTAATATCTTTTAAATCGGATTGGTTATATCCTTCATATCAATCTGAAAATATTGTTAAATATTTAAAAATGAAAGGACAGTATGTTACATATTGTAATATACATTCTACATACGGGCATGATGCTTTTCTGCTTGAAATAAAAGATGAAACTAATTTAATAAAAAATTTCTTAAGTAATTTATACGATGAGGTTAATAGTGTCAAATAAAAATATTTTATTATCACATTTAAAAATTGCTGATATTGTTGGTATTAAATCAACAGTATTAGATCTTGGTTGTGGCAATGGTGATTTAATGGCATATCTTGAGAAAAATAAAAATGTGAATTCTCAAGGTGTTGAAATCTCTGAAGATGCAATATATAAATGTGTCGAAAAAGGACTTTGTGTTTTGCATTCAGATATTGATGGTGTTTTGGATGTTTATCCTAGCAATAGTTTTGATTTTGTAATATTAAGTCAGAGTCTTCAACAGGTCAAAAGAATAGATGATGTTTTAGAAGAATCTTTAAGAATAGGTAAAAAAGTTATTATAGTGTTTCCTAATTTTGCACATATATCTTTAAGAGTAATGCTTTTTTTTAAAGGAAGAGCTCCAGTAACAAAATCTTTACCGGATAGATGGAATGATACCCCTAATATAAGATTTTTGAGTATAAAAGATTTTCAAAAATTTTGTGAAGAAAAAAAATATAAAATAATAGAAAAATATTTTATTAGTAATAGTAAATATACCCATATACTGCCAAATCTTTTTGCTCAACAAGCAATTTTTGTAATCACAAAATAAATATAATATTAATTTAATACTAGGGGAAATAAATGGGCTTAGAACAGGAACAAATACAACAAAAATCTTGGCATAATATTGAACCAAAAGATATATTTATAGAGTTTAATAGTAATGTTGAAACCGGACTTAAAATAAGCGAAATACTTAAAAGACAGGAAAAGTATGGCAAAAATATTTTAACACAGAAAAAAGGTGATGGCCCTGTAAAAAGATTTCTTATGCAATTTAACAACCCTCTTTTATATATTCTTATAGTATCAAGTTTTGTAACACTATTGCTTCAAGAATGGGCAGATTGCAGTGTTATTTTCGGTGTTGTATTAATTAATGCTATTGTTGGCTTTGTACAGGAATCAAAAGCGATAAAATCTTTAGAGGCTCTTGCAAAATCTATGACGACACAGGCAGTTGTTTTAAGAGATGGTGAAAGAATGCATATAGATTCATCAGAAGTTGTTCCGGGTGATATATTATTTTTTGTTTCAGGTGATAAAGTTGCTGCAGATATTAGATTGATTAATTCCAGAGAATTGCAGATAAATGAATCTGCTCTTACAGGAGAATCTGTGCCTGTTGAAAAAAGTATTGGATCCATTGATGTTTCTACATCTTTAGCTGATAGAAAAAATATGTTATATGCTTCAACACTTGTAACATATGGCAGCGGGAAAGGTATTGTAATAGCAACTGGTGATAATACAGAAGTTGGAAAAATTTCTCAATTAATTTCTACTGCTGATGTATTAGATACGCCTCTTACTGAAAAAATGGGAAAATTCAGTATGTTCTTGCTGTGGCTTATTTTGTCTATGGCTGCAGTTACTTTTGGTGTCGGGTTATTTCTTGGACAGGAAGCAAAACTTATGTTTCTTGCTGCAATAGGACTTTCTGTTGCTGCAGTACCTGAAGGGTTACCGGCTGCTATGACAATTACACTTGCTATTGGTGTTTCCAGAATGGCAAAGAGAAAAGCAATTATAAGAAATCTTCCGGCTGTTGAAACGTTAGGAAGTACAACTGTAATTTGTTCAGATAAAACAGGAACTCTTACAGAAAATCAAATGACAGTTACAGAAATAGTGGCTGGAAATAAAAAATTTAATGTTTTTGGAACCGGATACAGTACTGATGGTCAGATAAAATATAATGATACTGCTGTAGATATTGAATATTCTAAAGCATTAAGAATATGTTTAAAAGCCGGTTATTTGTGTAATGATGCCAAAATAATTAATATTGACGGCAGAAATGATGTTCAAGGAGATCCTACAGAAGGTGCATTGATTATCTCGGCGATAAAATCAAATATTGATGATAATGTTACTTCAAAATTCCAAAGAATTGATTCCATACCATTTGAATCTGAATATCAATATATGGCAACTTTGCATAAAACTGAAAATGGCAATATTATTTTTGTTAAGGGTGCTATAGAAAAAATAGTTACAATGTGTTCATCAATGTTGGATGAAAACGGGAATAATGTACCATTTGATAAACAATCTGTAATGACAACAGCAGAAGACATGGCATCCAGAGGATTAAGAGTTTTAGGTTTTGCATATGTTCAAAATAAAGAGAAGGTATTGCAAGTACATCATAAAGATATTTCAGAAGGTCTTATATTTGCAGGACTTCAATCAATGATAGACCCTGCAAGACCTGAAGTTATTGAAGCTGTAAAGAAATGTCATACCGCCGGTATAAAGATTAAGATGATAACAGGAGATCATGCTTTAACTGCTTCTGCAATAGCAAAAGCTATTGGTATTGTTTACGGTGAACAAGCAAATTATAAAGCAGTAACCGGGAATGAACTTGAAAAATTCAACGATGAACAATTAAAAGATATAGCTGAAAAATATTTTGTTTTTGCTAGAGTAACGCCTGAACAAAAATTAAGATTAGTTAGAGCTTTACAGTCAAGAAATAATATTTGTGCAATGACAGGTGACGGTGTTAATGATGCTCCTGCTTTAAAACAATCTAATATTGGTGTATCCATGGGGATAGCAGGAACTGAAGTTGCAAAAGAGTCAGCAGATATGGTTTTAACAGATGATAATTTTGCTTCAATAGTATCTGCCGTTGAGGAAGGCAGATGTGTATTTGATAATATAAAGAAATTTGTTTTATGGACATTACCTACAAACTTAGCACAAGGTTTTGCAATGATGACTGCAATATTTTTAAATAGACCGGAGTTACCGATATTACCTGCCCAAATTCTTTGGATAAATATGTCAACCGCATTATTTTTAGGGATGATGCTTTCTTTTGAACCAAAAGAAAAAGGTATTATGGAAAGAAAGCCGATAGACCCAAAAATGCCAATAATGGATAACTTAGTTATAGCTAGAACTATAATTATAAGCGTATTTATTATTTCAGGTGTATTTGTGTTGTTTGATTATGAAAGAGCTCTTGGCGCATCACTTGAACAAGCTAGAGGTGTAGCAGTGTCAGTGTTTATCGTTTGCCAAAGTTTTTATTTGCTTAACTGTCGTTCAATTGATAAATCAATTTTTAAACTTGGATTATGGTCCAATCCATACATTTGGCTTGGCATATTTACAATGTTTATAACACAATATATATTTTTATATTTCCCACCTGTCAGCAATTTTTTTAGTGTAACAGGTTTTGGGGTTGATTCTTGGTTAAGAATTTTAACTTTAGGATTTATAATCTATTCTGTTATAGGTCTTGAAAAATTTATTACAACAAAACTTAAGAAATAGAAAATAAAAATATTTTGCTAGGAGATATAATGGAAAAAATATTTGAAAGGCTAGAAAAAGTTAGACGGAATTCACCTTTAATACATCATATAACAAATTATGTTACAGTTAATGATTGTGCAGATATAACAAAAAACTTCGGAGCATCTCCTGTAATGGCAGATGCAAAAGAAGAAGTTCAAGAAATGGTATCTCTTGCAGATGCTTTAGTCTTGAATATTGGTACTTTAAGTACAGAAATAGTTGAATCAATGAAACTTGCAGGTTTTGCAGCTAATAAAAAAGGGATTCCTGTAATTTTAGATGTTTGTGGTGCAGGTGCTACAACATTCAGAAATGAAAAATGCAAAGAGTTATTATCTTCATTTAGTATAGAAGTTGTTAAAGGAAATATTTCTGAAATAGCAACGATTGCCGGCTTTAATATAAAGACAAAAGGTGTTGATGCCAGTGAAGTAGAAGTAGATAAATATAACCTTGCAAAAAAACTTGCACAAGATTTGGAAGCTGTTGTTGTAATTACCGGTGCAGAAGATGTTGTTTCAAATGGTCAAGATATTTACAGCATAAAAAATGGTACAAATATAATGGGAAGAGTTGTAGGTACCGGATGTATGGCAGCATCGGTTATAGCGACTTTTTGTGCGATTGACAGTGATTATGCGATGGCTGCTGCTTCTGCTCTTGTATGTTATGAAATAGCTGGAGAAAATGCTGAAAAAACATCTGATGGTCCGGGAACATTTAAAACTGGGTTGTTTGATAAAATATCCAGTTTGAGTGAAATTTCTGTTAACAAAATGAAAAAAATAGAGAAAATAGGATAATTTATGTCTGAAGAATTAATTAAAAAAATACAAGAGCTGAAAAAACAAAGAAATGCCGTAATACTGGTTCATAATTATCAAAGGTTAGAGCTCAGATCTATTGCAGATTTTACAGGTGACTCTTTAGAACTTAGCAGAAAAGCTGCCCAAACAGAAGCTGATGTTATAGTTTTTTGTGGTGTACATTTTATGGCAGAAACAGCATCTATTTTGAGTCCCAGCAAAAAAGTTCTTTTACCTGACATTGAGTCTGGTTGTCCAATGGCAGATATGATAACAAGAGACCAATTAATACAATTCAAAAAAGATAATGAAGGTGCTACTGTAGTTACATACATAAATTCTACAGCAGCAGTTAAAGCAGAAACAGATATTTGTTGTACATCTTCCAATGCTATAAATGTGGTAAAGAGTATATCCAATGACAAAATTATTTTCTGCCCTGATAGAAATTTAGGTTCCTATACACAAAAGTTATTAAATAAAAAACTTATTTTATGGCAAGGATTTTGTCCAACACATATGAGAATGTTGCCGGAACATGTTATGGAAAAAAAGAGACAGTATCCACAAGCTGAGGTTTTAGTCCATCCTGAATGTATGCCACAGACAGTAGAACTTGCAGACCAAGTATTATCTACAACAGGTATTTTAAATTATGTAGCACAAAGTAATAAAAAAGAATTTATTATAGGTACTGAAAACGAGATTGCATATGAATTGCAAAGAAAATATCCTGATAAAAAATTCTATCCTGTCAGTGACTTAGCTGTGTGTCCGAATATGAAAAAAAATACATTAGAAAAAGTTTTATGGGTTTTACAGGAAATGAAAAATGAAATAAAAGTTCAGGAAGATATAAGAATTAAAGCATATTTGCCAATAAAAAGAATGTTGGAGATAAAACCATAATTCAAGAACTCGGTAATTTTCCAATCTTAGCAAGTTTCTTTGCAGGTATATTAACATTTGTAAGTCCATGTGTTTTGCCTTTGATACCGGCATATATAACATTTATAACAGGATTTTCTATAGATAAATTAAATGATAATAAAAATATATACTTTATATTTTTACATTCTTTATTTTTTGTTTTAGGTTTCAGTTTTATATTTGTATTATTAGGGCTTTCAGCAACTTATATTGGTTCTTTGTTTTCAAATAATATAAATATTTTAAGATGGATTGGCGGTATAGTAATTATATTGTTTGGAATACATTTAATTGGTGTTTTTAAAATATCATTTTTATACAAACAGTTTTCTTCTCTTAATAGTATTAATAAAAAATCAAAAAATTATTTTAGTGTTTTTGTTGTTGGGTGTGCTTTTGCAATTGGATGGACACCATGTGTCGGACCAATATTGTCATCAATATTAATTCTAGCATCAACACAGGGTGAAATTGTAAATGGTGCCATTTTATTAACTGTCTATTCATTAGGATTAGGAATCCCTTTTATATTAACAGCATTGTTTATAAATAAATTTTTATCATTATTTAATTCAATTAAAAAATATTATAAATATATAGAAATTACAACGGGTGTTTTATTGATTATTGTTGGTATTTTGATGATAACTGATAGTTTTACAGTTATTACAAGATATATAATGAGTTCTTTATATTAACAACTATCCTGCTTTTAGTAAATCTTCAATTTTTCTAAGTTGAGTTTGTTGTTCATTAATATCTGTAACAACAGGTGTTAGTATTATTCTGTTTTTCAATTCTTGTGCAATGTTATCCGGTTTAAATGCTGAATCAGTAGCAATTTTACCGATATTTTCTTCGAGTATTTCAAGTATTTTATTTTGCAAAGCAATGCTTCTGTTGATATTTGACATAGAATCAATTTGATTTGAAAAACCAAGTAAGGAACTTAATGATATAAAAGCTCCATCAAATTCTTGTCCATTTGTGTTTATTACAACCATTTGTTCATTTCCTTTTTGTTGTTGAAGTAAGTATATAGGATAATCGACACCATTGAAATTGAATTCATCACCGGTATATATAATATATTCACTAGGCGTGCCTTGTGATTGTGCATACTGTATAGGTATTATTTTATTAATATCTTTTTTATAAATACTAATAGTCGTCTGTCCTGCACTTCTGGCTATGAGATTACGATATTTTTGCTGAATTTTTCTGTTGTAATAATCCGAAATTCTTGCTCTTACTAAAGTTGGTCTTACCGGGCTTATTGCAACTCTTACACTGCTAGGGAATTCAGTTTTTATCTGTTCACCGTTATCTATTTTTATAATATCATTTTTAAGACTTTTATATTCTTTTTGATCTGCAGGATCTTGAGATATATATAATCTTGATAATTCCAGTAAAGACAATGCTTCCATTATTTCTAACATCTTAGATTCAGAAATATCAATAATCATCATAAGATTATAAAATTTATTAATCATACCCATTGCTGTGTGTCTGTTTAAGTTACCATAGTAATCAAATAATTCATGACTGTTTGTAAAATCAAGTCCGGATCTTTCAACTAAAAAATTAATAGAATCTTGATATTTCCCGTTAGCAGTTACAGCGGTAATTAATTCCTGATATGAAAAATCAGTTTGTTTTCTTATTTCTCTGGTATCTGTAACAAAATTAATGAACAAATTGTACCAATCTTTTTTAACTTTAGCCATTATTGTTTTTATATCAGAAAGAATGTTTTCTTCAATAAAAGATTTTGCAATGGTATCTCTATAGTTTGTGTTTTCTATAAATTGGCCATCAACATAATCATATTCTAAAGCGGCATTTTCAATATATAGTGTTGGCATCAAACTATTTATAACTTTACCAAGAGGTTTAAGTCTGAGATTTGATTCATCTAAAGTATTTCCGGTAATAATTACAGGTTGTGCAATACCGTATAAATTTAATGTGGAGAATATTTGAGCCATTTCCGGATTGAATTCTGATTTCCTAATAGCAAGATTGTCATCTAAATCTGCAAAGTTTTTTACTTTAGATAAAGATTTCATTTTTGACATATATTCATCAGAAGCAATAAATTTGCTGTTTGAATTTATATAAAAATTAAATTGTTTGTCATTTTTATTTTTAAAATAAATATTATCCTGATCTATAACTGATGTAATTTTGTTTTTTAAAATATAAATCATACCGGCTCTTTTTAATGGATTATTCCAAGCTCCTATCTGTTCTAAAAATGTTTGCAGTTTAGACAAATCTTTATCTTGCAAAACGGTGTCCCAGTTTATATTATTTTGTAAATCTTCTATTATTTCCTGTGTTTTTTCTAAGCCAAGACTTAGTATATTAGAGTACAATTTTTCTTGAAGTTTTTTGTTCGGTTTTTTTAATAAGGATGATAACGTTCTACGGATAAATTGAATAAATGATGCAATATTTGTCCTGAGTAAAGAAGAATTCATAAATTTGTAATTTGAAATGTATTTGTCAGTTTCATTTTCCAATATGCCATCTTCAACATCTATACCATTTTCAATGAGAGTATCAATTGTTTTATGGTTTTTATTTACTGCAGATGAACCATATGCTAATTTTTTGATTCCAATAGTTTTCATTGTTCTTAGACATTTATTGCAAGGAGCTAAAGTGCAATATATAGCTGCAGTTTTGAAAGGATTATCTAATTGATTATCTATAAATTTGAGAATTAAATTTGTTTCATTAAAAACATCATCAATGGTTCTTTTGTTCGGATAAGTTATATTAATGCCAAGGTTTTCTAAAATTATAGGTCTGTTTTGAAAAGTTTTATTACCGATATTTTGTCCGTTGACAATTGTAAGGTCTAATAAAGAATACAATTGTTTGCCTTTTATTGTTAATTCTCCTGTTGATAGAAGTTCTTCTTGTATTATGCAATGTTTTAAAAAATTGATAAAAGTAAGAGTTTCAGCATGGAGAATGCTGTTGTCTTGATTGTAAGCTTGTCCGGTAATACCGGCATCATTAATTATAAACCCACCAACCGGAGGTTGGAAGAAAGTCTTTAGAAATTTTCGAGATTGTTTTGCAAGTTCAGCTTGCTTTAATGCTTCTATCATATACTGTTGATCTATTGTTTGATATTTATCTGACATTTTCTTAAATTTTTCAGACATTGTTTTGCTTTTAGAAAAAATAAAATTAATGAGTTTGTTTATTAATTTTTTAATTTTATTTTTTAAATTTAATATAAAATTACTTTGAGAATTTTGTATTTGTTGGTTTATAGTATATATTTGTTGTAATTTATCATAATTGTTTGTAATAAATTGTTGAAATAATTCAGTGTTTTGATCAAGTGTAGAATAGAAATAAAGCAAATATATTACAGTATCAATTAAACTATCATCTTGCGTTGATAAAACTTCTAAAAAAGTTTTATCAATAGATATTGTAGTTATACCATCAGTAGTTGAAAGTTTTATAGGTAATAAAATAGACGAATCAAATAAAGATTTGTTGTTATTTGTAACAACTTTTGTATTTGCTCCAAAAAACTGATTTTTTGTAGCAATGCTTGATATTTTGTTTATAGTTCGTTCAATTTGTCTTTTTGACGGAATTGCATTGTTTACAAATTGATTAGACTTAATATCTTTATTATATATATAAGTTTTATATTTATTTAAGTCATTGTAAGTTGCATCTATTAAAAAACCGCCAGTGATATCTAACACTTGAACCTGAAAGTCTTTTAATTGAGGAACTTGATCTATCCATTTTGTAATTTCATTGTGAAAAGATTGTGCATCTGTAAAGAACATACCCCACTGTTCAACGATTAATAAAAAATTATCTATAATCTGTTGATCTGTTCCATTTTTAAAACTAGAAATAAATAATTGGTTAAAAGCATCTTTAGTAGAAACATTAGGAGTAATTACTATATAAGATTGATTATGTTTTTTTAATTCGTCTGTTAATCCTGTATGGAATCCGCCGGCTACAATTATTTGTACCCCTGGACTATGCAATTTTATATTATTGATAAATATTTCATTTCTCTTTAAATTTGTATCATAGAAATCAAAAAATGTTGTATCGTTTAAAAAGTTCAGAGCAAAATTTTTCGTAATAGAAGGTAAGTATTTGTTAGCAAGATTAATAATATAACCTCTATTTTTCTTCAATTCAATATATTGTTCAGGCAAAATAGTAGTGGTTACTAAATCTTTTAATAAGTTTGCAAAATAATCTAAATCTAAAATTTCTTTTTCTATAGTATCTAAATTAGCATTGGAAAGTAGTAGTTTTTTTAATAAATCTTTTTCATAAATTAATTTAATAGGATTTATATCTAGTAATGTTTTATTTGCTTTTAAAAAAAGATTTAAATCTGTGTTAGTATCTGCAAAATCCGGTAAGTTATTATGAATATAGTCGTACGCTTTTGCATATCCATAATTAGAATTATAGTTTACAAATTTCGATAATTCAGTATATTTATCAAAAGAAATTGTTTCATTTGAATTAGTTAATAATTTATTTATTTGTTTGTTAAGTTTAGAATAACTGATGTTGTTTAAAATTTTTAAGACACTTTGTTGTTTTTGTAAATTAGGAAAGAAGTTGTTTAAAGGTATTGTATTTAAATCAATAAATTGTGAAGATAATATACTATCTAAAATGTATTGTTTTTTTATATTGTTAATGGAATCAATAATTTTAGAAACGATATAATTATTAAATTGTTTATGAGAATTAATCTTTTCTAGATTTTTTAAATTACTTTTATATATATTATTGTTTTCAATACCATAAATTTTCTTGGTGTCATTTAATATTGCGAAGTATTCACTTCCGCTTAAAACACCTGTATTTAAAAGATTTTTTACAGTTGTATTTCTGATATTAGCATTATTTATGGATTTTAAAATATATGTATCGAATTCACCAGATTCGGCACCTTCAATATATACACCATTGAAGTCTTTAACTGATGAGAGCATATTAAGTATATTATAAACATTTGTTTGTACAGATGGGTCATTATGTAAATCTTGTACCCAAATAACTAGAGAATTATTATCAGTAAAGTAAGAATCTGTAATTTTCCCGTAATTTAAAATATTTTCATTTTTTTCTATAGAAGTTTGTATAAAATCAACAGATGTATTAGATGCAAATACAATATTTACATTTAATATGAAAATTACAAATAATGAAATAAATTTTTTCATTTTATCACCAAAATATTATTTTATATAGTATAGTACAAAAATATAAAAAACTAAATAGATATATTGATATATCTATTTAGAAGTATCAAGTAATTTTGACATTAGGTTAAAAGCACATTGATATGAAAAATGTTCTTTTGCAAATTTTAATGATAAATTACTTATATTTTCTAAATATTTTTGATTGTCGTATATTGAAATAAGAGTATCTGTAAATGATTTTTCATCATTTGCAACAGCAATT
>JAQVBD010000042.1:8399-10373 GCA_028690485.1 Endomicrobiaceae bacterium | reverse complement strand
CTTGGATTTAACATAATCTCCGGTGCAACAATCAAATTTATTATTTTCCCTATTAAACTTCCAATTTTTGTTATTTGACTATCAGTTTGTTGTTTTTGATTATTTATATCTTCTTGTGTAAGATTAATATCTTCAACTTTTAATCCATATTCTTGCAATTTTTGTTTGGCTTGATTTATATCCATTGTCCCTAACAAATCCATTGCAACTTTCGCCAGCAAAACTCTTTGATCTTTTTCTGTTGAACAAGATACTAACCTGAATGCTAAAGCCTGTGATTTTATTTTATTTTGTTCTTTTACTATCTCATTATATTTTTTACTTGCCTGTTCTATTTTACCTTTAATATTTGGTGTTATGACTATCGTATTTATATTTTTGTCATTCAGTATCTTTGACAACTCTTCACTATGATATCCGCCTGTTACAACTATCTTTACTTCTTTAGATTGTTTAAGTATTTCTTCTATTGTACGGACTTTTGTATTTGTTGTTGTAATTAATGGAGTGTCTTCTTTTAGTATATTGGATATAAATATATTGTTTCTTTCATCATTTATCTCATAGTATTTATTTAATTCTTTAATATCATTATTCAGAGGTTTAATTCTATCTATCACCGCATATTTTGCATATATATTATAAAATTTTTGAAATCCATACTTAAAATACTTCCAATCTGATGCCGTCAAAGAATATGTTAAATAATCTTTAAAATATTTTGAAAAATCTGTTATATATGCTATCTCTTGCTCTGTGTTATTTTTTGACAATGCCATTCTGATTTGTTCTATTAACTTTCTTTCCTCTTCTACTAAATTTATTGGATTGATTCTTTGATTCATTCTTCTAATTGCAAAAAATTTGTCTAACTGACTGAAATTTTCTGATAAATTCAATGTGATTTCTTGAGGTAATTTACTTAAAAGTTCAAATAGTCTTTCTGTATCTCTAAAATTATTTGTTAATTCTAATATTTTTTTATAAACACTATAAGGTATTTTGTTTTTCAGTGTACTTATAAAGTCTTCCAATTCTGTATTGACTTGATTTATATTTAAGCCTCTGTAACGCTTTGACAAACCTAAATACATTGATATATTTGGATAATCTTCTATTTGAATTGCTGTGATATTATTATAATTTTGTGGATTTTGACTGATTTTATTGATATATTTAAAAAGCAGAGTATAAAATTTTGCGCTGTCTGTTTTGCCATTAAAATAACTATCTATATATTTTGTAAATCTTTCATTTCTACTGTTTACATATTGTGTATTTAAAATTTTTAACTCTTTTTTTATATTGGATAATATTTCTTTATATCTTGGCTGATTTTCAATTACAGTTGATAATCTCTTTAAGTTTTCGCTATGAATATCTTGTTGTTCCAGACCTTTCAACAAATTATATTTATTATTTTTTATAGCAAAATACTCGGATGCTGATAAATATCCATCTTCTAACAATTTTTCTATTATTTTATTTTTAAATCGAACATCTTTTATTTGGTTTATCCAACTAACATTAATGTTGCCGTATCCACCTTCAACATATATTGATTTTAATACAGATTTTGAATCTATCTCTTTGATTATTTTACTGATATTGAGCTGAGTTTGTTTATGACAATGTAAGTCTTGTATATTTATAACTGTTATGTCACTTGATAAATCATTAATATTTGTTACCTTGCCTAAATCCGGCTTAATAACACTCATATTGTCAAAAATGTTATCAATGTTATATGCAGGGTTCTGGACTATTCCGGCATACATACTGCTGCAAAATGTCGTGGAAATAAAACACAACATCGTTACAATTGAAATTGTCTTCTTGAATTCCCAAAATTGTAACATGTTCATCGTATTTAAAGTGTAGTCTCTTATTTAAGATTTGTCATTAAAAATATTTGTGAAATTATTTAATAATATTTATAACAATTAGTATGATTTTTATAGACTAGAGAGAATT
>JAQVBD010000042.1:5581-8299 GCA_028690485.1 Endomicrobiaceae bacterium | reverse complement strand
TGTATTCTTATCCATTTATTGTTTTGATATTTACAGCTATCTATACACATACTATTTGATTCTATTCTAAAATTTCTATAAATATGATCAGGTATAAAAGAATAAAAAAAATATTTTATTTGAGAATTTTTAATAAATGTATCAATAATGTCATTTTCTAAAATATTTACAGCGGTTGTTGTACTTAGCCCCGGATAACCACAATTTAATATATTATTATTAAATCCATTTATTTTTGAAAAATAATATGGTAAAGTTTCATCATCTTCAAGACCCAATCCAAGAACAAAAGAGCAGCCTAAAAAAACATATGATGTTTTAGATTTTACATTACATTCTGTATATCTAAATCCGTTTTCAAACGTAGTATAATTTACATCAAATATTATTTTGGAATTATTTTGTTTTAGAAATTTTTTATCAATTATAGTATTATAAAAACATTTTCCTTTTTGTTTATCAAACAGTTCAATTTCTCTTCTTGAAACAGTATTATAATTGTGTACTTCTTTTAAATAATTTTTATGAAATTCTAATTGAGGAATTGGCATAAATAACGATAGCAGAAATTCAATCGAACTAAGCACAAAAAATATTGAAAATAATATTATTCCAATTATTTTTAATATTTTCTTTTGAATAAGCATTGCAAATATTAAAGATATTAAACTGCAAAATAAAAAAATATATACAAATTCATAATTTAAAAAATGATTAATATACACTTCAAACATTTGTTTCATGGAATTTATTTTATTATATCAAATAATTTTTATAAGATTGTGCCTTAAAACAATATGCAATTAAAAAAATACAAATATTACGACAACTAAATTGTTTTCTATCATTGCAAAACAAAATTATTGACTTTTACCAATGAATCAACATCAATATCGTATTTTTTCAGGACATTCTTCTTTCTGATAATAAAATGAGTAGTTGGATGATTGGGGTCATTACAACGATATGATTTTGGAGTTTTTATTGAAATATAATCTTTAAAATTATATTTATTAAATAATTTTTCTATAAAAATCAGAATATAAAGTATATATCCCGGATGGCAAGTATAAAATTTAACAGGATATCTTTTCTGTTTATCATTAATTCCCGTTAATATAGGATATGAACCTTCATATTGTTCATCAAGATTAACAGTTATCGCTTTATTGTCAACAATATATTGATTAATACTTTTGAGATACTGTTTCCAAAATAAACCATAATAAACAGTATTCAATAATATCAACAAACAAAGTACTGCATTTATAATTCGTATATATTTATATTCTATTGTTATTTTTAAAAAATCTATACAAATTATAAACATTAAGAAAAATAACGGTATATAAAAACCTATAATTCTGCTTGGGAATTTACCTTGAATCGGTATATCAAACAACAAGATATATAAAATATAAACAGATACTCCAAATAAGATAACATTTTTCATTAAGTTATGTTTTTTATTGTATTTAAACAAAGAAAGGATCAGCGCTATCATTATCAATATTAAAAACAACAAGAAATCAATATTAAAAAAAGAACTAAAAGTTACATAATCTTTATATACATCAGTTAAAGAAAATATATATGGAATATTAAATACTAATGCTACTGCAAAAAATACATAACTCAAAATAAGCACAATATATGAAGATATCATTATTTTTTGCGTATTTATATGTTTTTTTACTGCTATGATAAAAAGTATCGGTATAAAGAATAATACCATTTGATGACTACTTATCAGCATAAATGAAAAGATTACAATACAAAATTTATTAAATACTGTTAATTTATCAAAATCTGTATAATAATATATGACAAAGATTATCCACAAGAATAATCCTGTCATTAAATTTTCAGACCAAATTTGATAGGTCATAAAAGCAAAACACATAAGAAAAGATAATAAAATTATTTGAAAGTTATCTTTTCTGTTTTTGGGTATATTAAAATAAACAATACCTAAAAAAATTATCGGTTGCAGATAAGAAGCAAAAGTAAATATATATACTAAATACTTTATATCAAAAACACCAAAGCAGTTAACTGCAATGCCTATGGATATATGAGATAAAATATTAGGAAAATATCTTAAATTATATGGTAAGATATTGATTCCTTCATGACCTAAAAGAAAATTATCACAAGTTAAAGATTCAAAGAAATGATGAGCACCATCTTCTACAAGACCTATATACATAAAAGAATTAAATATAGCGATGATTAGCAAAATAATGCCAGGTAATAAAAGTGATGAATATTTTATTATAATATTGAATATTTTTTCCATAAAATGGTTGTCAATTTGTTTAAAAAATAGATACGGTTATATTTAAAATATTTATTATTTATAGATAATAATATTAAATTATATTGTTAATTATTTGCTCATTTTATTAAAAAATATATATATTTACAATTTATTGATTTTTACTTATCAATATATTAACATATACACAGTTAATATATTTATTGCAGTAAAATATTTAATTTTACCAATATTTATAAACAAGGAGACGGAAGAAAATGAAAAAAGTTCTGATTTTAAGTTTGTTAGCAGTAGCTGTTTGTTCATTTACTGTTTATGCAGGGACTGCAGATTTAAGCAACAAAATTGTAACTAAGACAGAAAAAACCTCTTCAACTATTCAGACAAAAACAGATACTGCCAATAATATTGTGGCAGTTACGGGAAATGAAAAAATTAAA
>JAQVBD010000042.1:0-5481 GCA_028690485.1 Endomicrobiaceae bacterium | reverse complement strand
ATAGCGACTGCTCTTCCTATGCCAAGAAAAGAAAGGATACGATTTATTGTCTTAAGTTGTTATGCCATAGGACTTGGAGCTGTTCTAACTGCGATAGGAGAACCTTTAGGTACGATAGTGTTGTCTAAACTAAGTGGAGCACCGCATTATGCAAATTTTTCATTTTTAGTTAAACATTTTGGTATATATATTTTTGCAGGTGTTATGGTTTCAGCATTATGGGCTGTTTTACCAAAACATAGAAATAAAAAACCAAATATAGATGTTGCTGCTGAGGAAATTGTTGATGAAAATTGTAGTAATAAAGAAGTTATTTTGCGAGCAGGCAAAGTATATTTATTCGTTATGGCATTAGTTTTGCTTGGTGACGGATTAAAACCTCTTGCTTATAAAACTATTGTACAAATGCATTATTCCATTCTATATTGGATAAATATGGTTTCTGCTATTTTGGATAACGCAACTTTAGCTGCTATAGAAATAACGCCTGAAATAAGCATTAAAACTTTAAAATTTTTACTCATGGGATTAATTATTTCCGGCGGAATGCTTATACCAGGGAATATACCAAACATTATTTGTGCTTCTAAACTAAAAATTAAAAGTAAAGAATGGGCAAAAACAGCTTTGCCTTTTGGCTTTACATTAATGATGGTTTATTTTATAGTTTTATTTATTTTTGAATAGTGAATATTTAAAAATAATCAAGGATCGACTATGTTCAAATACTTATTATCAACAACATTTTTGGTATTGGGAATTTCTATGATTTTTATTACTTATTACCCGCTAAAAACATATGCCGAAGAAAATAATGTAACAAAAAAAGATTTTGGGAAAGTTTTGGTTGTTTATTATTCTTTAAGCGGTAACACTCGTAACATTGCTATGAGAATTAAAGAAAAAACAAATGCAGATATATACGAAATAAAAACAGTAAGAAAATACTCTTCTTCCCCAATGATATATATAACTGCTAAAAAAGAAATGAACCCTAAAAATTATCCGGATTTAAAGGAAAAACTTCCTGATTTCAGCCAATATGATTTAATTTTTGTAGGTTCTCCTGTATGGTGGTATACAGTGGCATCTCCAGTACTATCTTTTTTATCACAGGCTGATTTTAAAGAAAAAACTGTTGTTTCTTTTGCAACTCATGGCGGCAATTATGGTTCTTTCTTTGAAGATTTTGAGAAAAAAGCAAAAAATGCAAATGTTATAAAAGGAAAGGATTTTAAAAAAGTCCTAAAAGAAAACGAAATTACTCTTAACAATAAAATATCTAACTGGTTAAATAACCTAAATATTTAGAATAACTTAATAAAAGCACTTGGTATACATATTATGGAACAATTTTTAAGAACAGAACTACTTCTGGGAAAAGAAAAAACTGAAAAAATTTTTAAATCAAAAATTGCGATTATTGGTCTTGGAGCAGTTGGAAGTTTTTGTACAGAAGCTCTTGCCAGAATTGGTGTAGGCAATTTAAAACTTGTAGATTTTGATAAAATTCAAGTCACTAATATTAACAGACAACTTTATGCTTTACATTCCACAATTGGTCAAAAAAAAGTTGATTTAGCAAAAAAGAGAGTTTTAGATATTAACCCAAAATGCAATATTGAAACTTTAGAAGTTTTTGTTAATACAGACACTTTTGAACAAATTTTCAAAAATGATGTTGATTTTGTAATAGATGCAATAGATTCTTATAACCCAAAATTAAGACTTATAGAATACTGTTATAAAAATAATATTAAAATTATATCATCAATGGGTGCTGCATTGAAAACTGACCCTTTTTCAATAAAATATGCAGATTTATTTGACACTCATCATTGTAAACTTGCAGAAAGATTAAGAGGAGATTTAAGAAAACTTGGTATTTCTAAAGGTATTCCTTGTGTTTTTTCAGAGCAATCACCCCAAATTAAGCCGATACCGCTACCAGAGGAAGAAAATCAAAATTTTGGAAAAAACGGTGGACCTAAAATATTAGGAAGTTCCCCCATAATAACAGGTATTTTCGGATTACTTCTAGCAAACAAAGCTGTTGAATTAATTTAATGCAACAATTAAATAAAATAGCCTTAATATCTTGTATAAATTTTGAAAAATTTAGTAATATTAATGTTAGTTAAATAAAACTGTTGAAAAAAACTTTTTTTTGATATAATAGCATAAGTTATTTTATACTTTTTGACTAATGTAAAACAGAGGAAATAATGAAGTATTCTATTATCAAAACAGTATTATGGCAAGAAACTGACGGCGAAATTGTCATAGTCGCACCAAAACAGGACCCTGCATATCTTAATGAATCCGGCAGTGACATTTGGAAATTAATTAATAAAGGTTTTGATATTACAAAAATTATTGAAACTTTATCTAAAGAATATCAAGAAGATATATCTATAGTAGAAAAAGATGTAAAATGTATCATTAAAGAATTATTGGATAATAAGTATATAAAAACCGTAAAGTAACTTTATTTTAGGAGATGTTTAAATGAAATTTGGAAATGTTGTATTGTCTTTAGTTTTTTGTTTTGTGTTTTTTTCAGGTTGTGTTCAAAAAGAAGATATTATTGCTCAAGTTGGCGGAGAGAAAATAACGACTGAAAGTTTTTCAGAAAGATTAATGGCAACTCCACCTGCATATCAAGCATATATTAATACTGAACCAGGCAGAAAACAATTTGCTGATTTATTGGTTAGAGAAAAATTAATACTAGAATCTGCAAAACAAGCAGGGATTGGCAAAAGAGAAGAGTATAAAAAAGCTGTAACTAATTTCAAAGAGGAACAGAAAAGACAACTTAAAGATTATGAAGATGGCATAATGATGGAAATGTATATTAAAGAAATTCAAGCAAATTCTATTACAGCAAGTGAAAGTGAAATAAATAAATATTATGAAGAGAATATAAATGATTTTGAAAATCCAATAGCAATTGTTGCAAAACATATATTGGTACCTACAAAAGAAGAAGCAGATATTGCTCTTGATAGAATAAAGAAAGGTGAGCCTTTTGAAAAAGTTGCAAAAGATATGTCAACAGATAAAATATCTGCAGAAAGAGGCGGAATAATAGGACCTTTTAAAAAAGGTGAACTTGTTAAAGAATTTGAAGATGTTGTATTCAAACTTAAAAAAGGAGAAGTTTCTGATATAGTTGAAACTCCTTTCGGTATGCATATAATAACAAAGGTATCTGAAGAAAAACTTCCTCCAATACCACAAGATGTTGCAAAAGTTGAAATTAAAAAAATTATTGAAAAAAATAAATTTGAAAAATGGTTTGAAGATGCAAAGAAAAAATTTAATGTTAAAGTTGATTATGCAAAATTAGAAAATATTCAAGGTACGGGTGTAGATGATACCACTATAAATAATCAACAAAATGAACCTTTAGAAGATTTTAACAATTAAATAAAAAATAAATGGAGGAAAAGGTGAAAAAATTTTTAGTAAGTTTGTGTTTTATTGGATTAATGTTTGTTTCTGGTTTTGCAGAAGAAGTTGTTGATAATACTTTAGCAATTGTTAATGGTGAACCTTTAATGAGTTCAGAATTTAACAAAATTTTGGTACCTATTATTGAACAACAAAGAACTATGGTTCCAATAGCAGAACAATCTGAAGCAAAAATTAATGAATTAAAGAATAAAGTTCTCGAACAAAAAGTTGAACAAATGCTTTTGATACAAGAAGCAAAAAAAGCAAAAATAAAAATTCCTAAGAGAGAAATTGAAGAAGCTATTGCTCAAGTAAAAAAAAGATTCCCTAGTGATAAAGATTTTGCCGGTGAATTAAAGAAAGAAGGTTTGTCTCAAATTCAATTTGAAAAAAGATTAGAAGAACAATTAATGAGCATGAAATTAGTTGAAAGAGAAATGAAAAGCACTATCAAACAGCCTACAGAAGATGATGTTAAAAATTTCTATAATAATGTAAGAGCAAAGATGAAAGGCGAAAAATTAAATATTTCTGCTCAAGACGAAGAAACTGTTGATGCAGTTGCAAAACTTTTAAAAAGAATGTCAGCTGAACAAATCAGAGTTAGACAAATATTTATAAAATCTGATAAAAATGCAGATGCTGCAGAAAACAAGGCTGCTTTAGCAAGAGTAACTACTGTAAAAAAAGAATTAGCTAAAGGTGCTAGTTTTGCAGACTTATCTGAAAAATATTCAGAAGATCAACTTTTGAGACAAAGAAAAGGAGATATGGGTCTTGTTATCAGAGGTGACTTAACAAAAGAACTTGAAACTCCTGCATTTACAATGAATGTCGGACAATATACAAAAGATGCTATCAGAACAGATTCCGGTTATCATTTCTTAAGAGTTGAAGAAAGAAAAGCTAGCACATCTTTCAGTTTTGATGATGTAAAAAAAGATTTAGCTGAAGTTTTATACCAACAAAACGGTAAAAAAGCTTATGATAAATGGATATCAGATTTAAAAGCAAAAGCTAACATAAAAATAAATAAGGTTTGGTAATTATAAGAAGTTAAAATGGAAAAACCAAAAGTAGCAATAACGCTTGGTGATCCTGCAGGTATAGGACCTGAAATTGTATTAAGGGCTATAAATTCTTTGGCAGTACAAAGGGTTTGTAGCCCTATAGTTTTAGGTGATAAATATATTATAGAAAAGCACTTTAATATTAATTCTTCAAAAGCATCTTTTCAATTTACTTCTGATTATAAAGACACTATACATTTTGGAAAACCATCAAAAATATCCGGATTGATTGCTTGTGATGCTATCAGAGCAGCTGTCAATCTCTGTATGTCAAAAGTTACAAAATCAATGATAACAGCTCCAGTATCGAAAGAATCTTTTAAATTTGCCGGTTTACCTTATTCAGGTCATACAGAATTTTTAGCAAAGCTTACAAAATCAAAAAAATACTGTATGATGATGGTTTGCAACAGTATAAATTCTGTTATGGTTACAAGACATTTACCAATATCTGAGATATCAAAATCACTAACAAAAAAAGATATTATAACAACAACTACATTAGCTGCAAATTTTATTGAACAAATTGATAATAAAAAACCGAAAATTATAATTTGTGCATTAAACCCTCATGCAGGAGATAATGGTATTTTAGGTCTTGATGAAAAAGAAACTATTATTCCGGCAATCAAAGAGTTAAATAAGATTAAATTTGATATTTCCGGTCCATTACCGGCAGATATAGCATGGTCGAAGATTATAAAAAAACAATATGATTTGATAGTTGCTATGTATCATGACCAAGTAATGATTCCATTAAAAATTATAGATTACACAAATGTCGTTAATGTTACAGCCGGTCTTCCTTTTGTAAGGACATCACCGGGACATGGTACAGCTTTTGACATTGCAGGACAAAATAAAGCTGACCCAACTTCAATGATTGAATCAATATTATTTGCCGTTAAAGCTTCAAAAAAATACAACTACAACAAAAATAAATGAAAATATT
>JAQVBD010000041.1:4118-10730 GCA_028690485.1 Endomicrobiaceae bacterium | reverse complement strand
ATCCTATGCTGGGGACGGGAATTGAACCCGTATCCGATTAAGGACACGCACCTCAAGCGTGCGCGTATGCCAGTTCCGCCACCCCAGCAATCCTCTTTTAATTAGGCTGTTGAGGAGCAGCTATAGGTATATTTGAAACCTGATTAATAACTGACTGCATACTCATTCTTGACGACATTAATGTCAATGCAAGTGATGTTACCATAAAAGTAATAGCACATGCCACTGTAACTTTCTTAATAAAAGCCATGCCAGAAGGTGCACTGAATATCTGATCAGATCCACCACCACCAAAAAGACCAGCCATTCCACCACCCTTTCCAGCTTGAAGAAGAACAATAACTATCAAAGCCGTACAAACTACAAAATGTAATGTTACTGTAATGTAATATATTATCATGATTTCATTATTTTATAAAAAAATACTTTTTTTTTCAAGAGCTTTTTATAAACTAACACTGTATATATAATATACAGTGTTAGTTTAACTTAAATTTATTTTTCAGGCAATGCAGATATACCCGGTAATTCTTTACCTTCTAAAAATTCCAATGATGCTCCACCACCTGTAGAAACATGGGATATTCTTTTATCAACTCCTGCTTTTTTAACAGCAGAAACAGAATCTCCACCACCGACTACAGATATTGCACCATTATCAGTTGCTTGTGCAACTAATTTAGCTATTTCAACTGTACCTTTAGAAAATTGATCTATTTCAAAAATTCCAAGAGGACCATTCCATACGATTGTCTTTGCATTTTTCACAACATCTGAAAATTCAGCAATTGTTTTTGCACCAACATCTGCGCCCATAAAACCTGCTTCTATGCTAGTAGATTCTGTATTTTTAACAACAGCATCACTAGGAACTAATTTATTTACAAAATCAACTTTATCTGTGATAACATGATCAATAGGCAATAAAAATTTGACACCTTTTTCTTGTGACTTTTTTAGTAAATCTTTAGCCAAATCAAGTTTATCTTCTTCTACTAAAGATGTCCCAATTGCAATTCCCTGTGCTTTTAAAAATGTATATGCCATTGCTCCGCCTATGATAATAGCATCTACCTTATTTAAAAGATTTTCTATAACATTAATTTTATCTGAAACTTTTGCTCCGCCAAGTATTGCCAAGAAAGGTTTGACAGGTTTATTTAAAGCATCACCTAAGAATTTAAGTTCTTTTTCTACTAAATAGCCTGCAACATTTTCTTTTGTATATTTTGTTACACCAACATTAGAACAATGTGCTCTGTGAGCTGTACCAAAAGCATCATTGACAAAAATTTGATTATCACAAAGTGATGCTAATTCTTTTGCATAAATTTCTGCACTTTCTTCTTTGCCATATTTTGTTTCTTCTATACGATAACGAGTATTTTGAAGTAATAAAACTTCTCCAACTTTTAATTCTGATGCTAATTTTTTTGTTTCTTCGCCGGTTACTTTTGAATCATCAATAAATTTGACAGTTAAGCCTAATCTTTCTGACAATGCTTGAGCTACCGGTGCTAGTGACATTTCAGGCAAAGGCTGTCCTTTTGGTTTTCCTAAATGAGAACAAAGAATAACTTTTGCACCTTTTTCTAATAGTTTTTTTATAGTAGGAAGTGCTCCATCAATTCTTTTAAAATTTTGGATAACACCTTGTTTTAATGGCACATTAAAATCACAACGAACTAACACTTTTTTTCCGGCAATATCTTTTAAATCATCTACCGTTTTTTTATTTAACATTGCATATCTCCCCTATCTTTATATCTTTTGTTAAAAAATTGGGTTCAGCTTTTATAACTCTGAACCCAATTTAATTTATCACAACAAAAAAGCATTATATTATGCTAATTCTGCAAAATACTTAATTGTACGAACCATTTGGCTTGTATAACTATTTTCGTTATCATACCAAGAAACAACTTGTACTTGATATGTATTGTCATCAACCTTAGCAACCATAGTTTGTGTTGCATCAAATAATGAACCTTCCATAATACCGATAACATCACTAGAAACTAATTCTTCTTCTGTGTAACCGAAAGATTCTGTAGAAGCTGCTTTCATAGCTGCATTAACAGATTCTTTTGTAATGTCTTTGCCTTTAACAACTGCTATTAAAATAGTTGTTGAACCTGTTATTACAGGAACTCTTTGTGCAGAACCAATCAATTTTCCATTCAATTCAGGAATAACTAAACCAATAGCTTTTGCTGCACCTGTTGAATTAGGAACTATATTTGCTGCTGCTGCTCTTGCTCTTCTTAAATCACCTTTTGGATGTGGTCCATCAAGTGTCATCTGATCACCTGTATAAGCATGAACAGTTGTCATAATACCACTTTGAATAGGAGCTAAATCATTAAGTGCTTTTGCCATAGGAGCTAAACAATTTGTTGTACAAGAAGCTGCAGATATGACTGTATCTTTTGATGTTAATATTTTGTGATTTACATTAAATACAACTGTAGGAAGATCACTTCCTGCCGGAGCTGATATAACAACTCTCTTAGCACCTGCATTAATATGTGCTTGAGCCTTTTCTTTTGATGTATAAAAACCTGTGCATTCAAGAACTACATCTACACCAATTTTTCCCCAAGGAAGATCTGCTGCATTTTTTTGTGCATAAATTTTAATTTCTTTTCCATTAACTATAATTGAATCTTCACCAGCTTTTACCTTATCAGCTAAGGCATATCTGCCCTGAGCAGAATCATACTTCAACAAATGAGCTAACATTTTAGGATTTGTCAAATCATTGATTGCAACTACTTCATATCCCTCTGTTCCAAACATTTGTCTAAATGCTAAACGTCCAATACGTCCAAAACCATTAATTGCCACTTTTACTGCCATTTTTGATTCCTCCACTAAATTTTATTAAATATAAACAACTATATTTTATCTATAGTATAAAATGTTATAAAAATATAATAATCTTGTCAAACATTCTTATCATCAATTTGTTAATTTATTCTATTCCATATTTTTTAATTTTTTATGATTGAATTTTACATTAAATGAAAAACTTTAAATTTAGACAGATTACTTACTGACTTCTGCAATCAATCTTGAATCTGTTCTTTGTTCAATATTGTTCAATTCTGGATATTCACTTATACCTATTTTACATTTCTTTATTTTTGAAAAACCAGCTGCTTTTAATCTTCTTTCTAACTCTTCCCAATTATAAAGCCACTGATGCCCCCACCAACGAAAATAAACATTGAGAAATTCTGCCTTTGTCAAAAGTTCAGTACCCATAACAGCACTAAAATCTTCAGGTTTATAATGCGGATTTAAGTATATCTGTACAATTTCATCTAAATCAGGCATCGATATCCTTATAACACCATTCGGTTTTAAAATACGTTTAAAATCATTTAAAACTGACAAACTTTCTTCAATACTTAAATGTTCAAAAAAATGTTCATTATAAATAAAATCTACTGAATTATCTTTAAATGGTAATTTTTTTCTTACATCCCAATGCAAATCCAATTTTTGTATATCATTATAAGAATTGTTATCTATATTTATCCAATCATTAAAATAATTTCTACCACACCCTAAATGTAACATAGTTTTAGGATTCATTTTTTTCTTCAAATTCTTTAATTGCTTTTTCTGTAAAATAAAATTTTTAGTTTTATCTATTATCGCTTGAAAAAAGAGCATTATTCCTCCAAAAAATGATTAACCTACAATAACATCAAATATTCCTTCTTGCCTATCAACATTTTTAATTGTTAAATAATTATCAGTCAAAGCCTGTCTGTTTCTTAAAGGCACAGCTTTTCTTTTTGTACCAATAAATTTTAAATGATAGTTATTTCTTAAAATAACATCTAATTTTAAAAGTTTATCAACTCTTGGTTTTAAATCTCCATTATCATATACTTTTGTCAAATCAAATGCTTTTGTCCCATTCCTTTTTGAATATGGAAAAACATGAAGTCTTGAAAATTCATTTTCTTCTAAAAACATATAAGTATCTGCGAAATCTTGTAAAGTTTCTGTAGGAAACCCACAAATAACATCTGTCGTAATAGAAATATCCGGAAAATAAGTTTTTAAATTAATTAATTTTTCAGAAAAATCTTTGGATGTATATTTTCTATTCATATCTTTTAAAATTTTATCTGAACCTGACTGCAATGGAATATGCAAATGATTGCACAATCTTATTGGTTCTTGTTTCATTAATTTTATTAAATCATTATTAATTTCATTTATTTCTATTGAAGATAACCTTATTCTAAAATCTTTTTTTATATTTTTAAATATTTGTGATAATAAATATGATATTCCACTATCATATTTACCAATATGAATACCTGTTAATACTATCTCTACATATCCATTATCAATTAAATTATTTATTTCAGCAATAATATTTTCAACCGGCTTACTCCACATTTTACTTCTTGCATAAGGTATAATACAATATGAACAAAAACTATTGCATCCATCTTGTATTTTTAAAAAGGCTCTTGAATGATTGTCAAAAGATTTTATTTCTTGATTTAACCCCTCTAACATTTCATCTTTTGTTTTAATTATGATATCAGGAAATTCTTGTAATATTTGTTTACATGAAACTTTTGCATAACATCCTGTTAAAATAATTTTAGTAATAGGATTATTTAATAAAATTTTTTTAATTAACTGATTACATTGTTTATCTGCATGATTAGTCACAGAACATGAATTTATTATAATAACATCTGCTAATTCTATTTTATCTACAATAATATAGCTTTCAAGTATATACTTTTCTCTAATCACTTGGCTTTCATATTGATTGATTTTACATCCAAATGTATGAATAAACAACTTTTTTTTCACTATATAATCCTTAAAATTCAATATTAGATAAAACTATAGTTGATGCAACTATTGCAGCTGTTTCAACTCTTAAAATATTTTTACCCAAAGTTATTGTTTTAAAATTGTTTTTTAAAGCAAATTCAATTTCATTATTATCAAAACCACCTTCAGGACCTATAAAAATATTAATATTTTCAATATCTTCAATATTATTTAATAGTTTTGGTATTGAGTTTTTTTCTTCACATTCCCAAGGCAATATATTTAAAGTGTTTTTTTGCTTTATTAATAAATCTAATATAGAAAAAAAACTTGTAGGCTGTCCTATATTCATAATATCTGCCCTTGAACATTGGGAACTGGCAGACAATGATATTTTTTTATATCTTTCAAGTTTACTTACAGAGATATCATTAACAACACTTCTTGAATATATTGTCGGTATTAGTTTGTATATACCAATCTCTGAGCTTTTTTCTATCAACCAATCGAATCTTTCACCTTTCGGTATTGCCGTATATAAAGACACCTTAATTTTAGGATTGTGGAAAGTTTTTATTGATAAGATTGTACCGGTAATTTGTTTTTTAGTAACTACATCTATTCTTGCTAAGAAAGAATTTCCAAGTCCATCAAATATATTTATTTCATCACCAACTGCAAATCTTCTAACATTTACTAAATAATGGAATTGTTCATTCTCTATTGTGAAAATATTATTTTGTATGTTTTGCGGACTAACATAAAAATGTGGCATTGTATTATTTCCAATAAAAAATTATATAAACTATTTTTGAACTTTAACTTCTAATGACATGTCTAATGACGGAGCTGAATGTGTTAACATACCAATTGAAATTCTTTCTATCCCAAGTTTGGCATATTCTTTTATTGTTTTAAAATCAATGCCACCTGAAATTTCTATAGCAGGCTTATATGATTTTGTTGAACTTTTTCTAATTAACTTTATCATTTTTTTAAGCAAATCTTTTCCCATATTGTCTAACATTATGAAATCAGCTTTTGCTTCAATAGCATCTTGAACATTCTTTTGATTTTCACATTCAATTTGTATAAGAAGTTTTTTATGTTTTTTTCTAATTTCTTTTACTTTTAATGATAAATCATCTATTAAGGCTAAATGATTGTCTTTTATAAGAACCATATCTGATAAATTCATTCTGTGATTTTGTGCACCGCCACAACGAACTGCATATTTCGAAATATTCCTAAAACCCGGAATAGTTTTTCTTGTATCATATATCTTCGTTTTTGAACCTTTAATAACGTTAACAAAAACATTTGTAGTCGTTGCAATACCGGAAAGTTTCTGTATAAAATTCAAGGCAGTTCTTTCTCCAGACAACAGAGAAGAAGCAGAACCTTGCATTGTTAAAATGACATCACCTTTTTTTACTGTTTGAGCATCTTTAATAAAAACTTTAAATTTAAAATCTTTATTCAATTTTAAAAAAACTTTCTTAAAAATTTCCAAACCACATAAAACACCATTATCTTTTGCAACTAAAACAGCCGTTGCTTTTATGTCTTTTGTGATGATATTTTTTGATGTCACATCGTCGTAAGCACAATCTTCTTCTAGTGCTAAAGATATTACTTTATCCATATTCATAATTTTTTTATTATATAAAAATATTTTTTTCTTTACAATTATTTATTAAAATTTGCTATATTTAGTATATGAAGATATGTTTTATTTGCCATGCTAATATTTGCCGCAGTTTTATGGCTCAGGAAATTCTTAAGAAATTTATTATC
>JAQVBD010000041.1:0-4018 GCA_028690485.1 Endomicrobiaceae bacterium | reverse complement strand
TCATCATTTCTGTCTACATTGTTGAATGATATAGGATAACTCATCTTTTCATATGCTAATAATAGAGATGCTTCCCATTTTTGATAAATCTTTTGTTTTAATTCTAAAGCAACTGATGTAGAAACATAATATCTGTTAGCACCGTAGAGAGTTTCTTGCATCTTTCTTTCACCACTTAAAGTAATAGCATTCTGAGTTGTAGGAGTATATGCAAGAGATACTAAATAGCCGCATAAATCAGCATCTTTTTTTGCTCCATTAACTTCTTTGTCATAATTTCTTTGATCATACGAAACTTGGGCAGTCCCCTTTACCTTTGAAGCTATCTGTCCATTAACACCTGCGATAAAACTATTACCTAAAGAATCACTATTTGCATTTGTTTGATAGTTAATGTTAGAAAACAAATATTCAACGAAGAACGAAGTTTTTGGTGACAAATTATAAAACAACTGTACTCCTGAATTCAAACGATTTCTATCCAAATATTCAAATTTCTCTTCAACATATTTATCATATAAATCAGACATAACAAAACCAACTGAAAACATCTTCTCTAATGATGTTCTAAATTCAAAAAGAGCAACATTGCTCATTCTCTGAGCTCTTTCTGTTAAATCTGAACTTGCAGGGTCTGAAGTATATATAAAACTTTCTTTTAATGTAAATTTATTATTTTCCAATACAACATCTAATCCCGTATTTAAAAAATTATTTTTAGCAGTATCTTGAGTATAAGCATTGTATCCAACATTCACTTTTGCAAAAAGATCCAAACTTGTATTTGGAATATTACTAAAATATTTTGCAAAAAGTTGCGAAGAACTTATTTCTGAAGATTTTTTATCTTTAGAAGCATAATATATGTTATCATCATAACTTAAATTTTCTAAAAACAAAAAAGATAATGGCTTCTCTGCAAATAATGATGATACTGATGAAACTAAAACTAAACTTAAAAATATTATTGTTTTTTTCATAAAATACTCCTCTTATTTAACGTGGGGCTGAAGGGCTTAAAATTATATCTTGCTCTGCTTGCTCATATTGGGTTTTTCTTTGCAAACTTATTGGCAAAAAACCATCCTTTACACTATTAACATCCAATTTTAACTGATAAGAACCACCTTGAGATAGAATGGCTGCATTACCATCTTTATCAACTATTTCTAAATCACCATTTTCAATATATAACTTTCCGGTAACTGAATCTATAGTAAAAGAAACCGGACCCTTTGTATTTATTGTATCAGAACCAATCTTTATATCTTTCAAATCTGTACCATTGATAAATATAATATTATTCTCATCAGATTGAGAGCATCTTACAGAAAGCTTTTGCCCTTCAGGAATAAAAATTACAGTATTTTGATATTCAATTGAAATGTTCTTCACAGCATCAATATTCAAAGTACTTCCATCCGGATATTTTTGTGCTCCAGATTCACTACGGACTAATATATCTGCACTAGATATACTAACAAACAATAAAAATACAAAAAAAGTAAATAAACACTTTTTCATGTTTTAGCTCCTATAAATTAAAAACTTTTACTACAAATATTATAAACACCTAGCATTAGTTTATACAAATAAATTTTATCTGTCAAGGTTAAATTTATATTTTTATTTTATATATTTAAACACAAAAACATGATATGGAGGAAAGTTACTCTTGCCATTGCTAATTGTTTTTTTAAGATTTATATCTGTCTCATAAATAAGATCAAAATTTGATTTAAAAAAAATTGCAGGCATACTTTGGAATTTAGATGTAGGATTTATTAAAAAAATATATTTTGTTCCTTGGTAATCAAAACTTTTTGCCTTTAATGGCTTTTCTATATCAATAATATTTTGTATTTCTATACCTTTATCAAAAACATCTGATGTAAATGAAATTTCTTGTATAATATCTACAATATCTTTCCATTGTTCCGGCTTTGATTTTGGCAATGGAATTCCTCTTGATGTATAAATAAAATAAAAAAGTCCGGTAGCACCATTAAAGACTGCATCGTAAGACATAAATCTTATTTCATCTTTACTTGGGAATCGGCCTATTCTATTATCATCTGAACGGTGTTGTTTATATTCTTTCCAATCAAACATCTGTATAACTGCCCATAATGGTGTATTATCTCTGCCAATAATCTTTAAACCTTGTTTTGCTAAAGCTATATTTTGCCCAAATGATTCAAGTGCTAAATGTGGAATGGGATACCAATCTACCATTAAAATATCTGCTATATCATAATATGGAGTTTCGGTTTTACCTTGTCCTATAACAAAAGCTGTTTTATGATTTGGAAATATTTTTTTTGATTTTTCATCGAGTGACGTTAATTTTTCTCGTGAAACTTTCCAAATATCCGGTTCATCATACAGATACCACGCCAATATTGGATAATTATCTGCTTCTTTTTCATATTTGCTGTTAATTATATTATATGGATATATAAGTAACTTGATATCTTGATTTTTAGCTTCTGCAGCAAGTTTTTTTATTATTGCAGGATCACTTTTGTATGTCTGTATACAATTAAAACCTGCTTTTTTTACAATTGCAATATCTTCAGCATTATCTACACCATATATGCCTATAGGAAAATCTGAATAACTAATACCATAAGTAAATAATAAAACAATAATTGATATTGAAAAACTACGAAACATGCTTATCCTTAATAAACATTCTTTTAGCAGTTTTAAAGAGAATTTCCATATCTAAAGAAAATGAGAAATTTTTTATATACCATAAGTCATAAGCAAGTCTTCTTATTGCATCTTTGAAATATTCTTCTTTTTCCTTTTCAGTACTAAAAGATGGCTTATCTAATACACAATATACCGGTGGTGCTTTAAAATTAAGTTGTGCCCAGCCTGTTAATCCTGGTTTAACTATCATTCTTAATGAATGATTTGGGATATATGAATTTAAATATTTATATTCTTTTGTCCATATGGGCCTTGGACCAACCATAGAAATATCCCCTCTTAAAATGTTTATAATTTGAGGTATTTCATCTAAACGATACCTTCTTAATATATTTCCTAATTTTGTTGGTTTTTCAGTATTACATATCATTGTCCTAAATTTATAAATATAAATTGTTTTTTCACCAAAACCTACTCTTTCTTGCAGAAATAACGGTGATTGTTTATCTATAATTCTTATTAAAAGATAAGTTATGATACCTATTGGTAAACAAATTGGAATTAAAAGTAAACAAAGCATAATACTCAAAAATCTTTTTACTATAGGATAAATAATATGTTTTTCTCTTGCACTAATTCCCATTAATAACCACATATTATCTTTTAATCCCTCTTTAGGTACCCTGGAAAAAAATTCTTCAAAAAAATCTAAATCTGTTTTTAACAAAATCCCTTTATTAATAAATTTCTCAGCAACTATTTCCAAAGTTTGCTTATCTTGATTTAGAAGTTCATTTTGTAAAAGAACAAAATCAATGTTTTTTATATCAATCTTACCTGATATTTCATTTGGATGTTTAAAATCATACAATATCTTATAACCAGGTAATGATAAAACCTCTCCTTTTATTCTTGTTAAAGTCCTGCCTGAACCAAAAGAAATTATATTTGTACTTGTTAAGTTTAGTACTGTATATAATTTACGAGATACATATATATATATAAAATATATAATAAATACGTATATTAGATTTGTTTTTGGTGTAACAATATTAAATATATTAACACCAAAATATATACTTGTTGCTGAAAAGAAAAAAGTAATAATAAATGCTATCGCTAAGTTTATATAATCTTTTTGTTTTTTATATAACAATTTTAAATCATAAAAAGAAAATATAAATAAAACTATTGTTATAATAAAAAATACCGGAAGCATTACTTTACAGTTATTTAAAAAAAATAAAAGATCCAATCCGTTATATCTAGTACCTACAACAAATGCAATAGTTAATAAAAAAACGATAAAATCTAAAAATAATATTAACATCCTCATTGCAATTATATCCTTTCAAACTTA
>JAQVBD010000008.1 GCA_028690485.1 Endomicrobiaceae bacterium | reverse complement strand
AATAGCTCTTGCACTGAAAAAAGAGAAAAACAAAAAAAATCAAAGAATTTATTTTAAAATAGTATTAAATAATCAATTATTCAATTATATAACTTAAAACTTCAATAATAAAAATTGTATAATAATTCAAATTATAAATATATACGGAGACTTTGTATTATGGAAAAAACCAATGCAATGCGAATTTTAGATAAAAATAAAATTGAATATAAAACATACTCTTATGACAGTGCTAATGCAATCAGCGGAATTGAAGTTGCACAAGCTTTAAACCAAAATCCGGATTTAGTTTTTAAAACATTAGTAACAGTTGCAAAATCTAAACAACATTATGTTTTTATGATACCTGTAGCTAAAGAATTAGATTTAAAAAAAGCTGCAAATAGTGTAAATGAAAAATCTGTAGAGATGTTAAAGTCTAAAGATTTACTGCCGACAACCGGTTATATACACGGCGGATGTTCGCCAATTGGTATGAAAAAAGTTTTTACTACAGTAATTGATGCCAGTGCCGGTAACTGTCAAAATATAATATTCAGTGCAGGTAAAATAGGTTATCAGATTGATACTACATTATCAGAACTTCAAAAAGTTATAAAATTTACCCTTTCTGATATCATAATACAATAAAGACAAAAAACATAAGTACTTTTAAAAATTGAAAAACTAGAAATGATTATTTAGGATCATCAGTTTTTGTAGGTTCATCTGTTTTAAGTTCTGCAAAAGGTTCTCCAATATTAGGCTCATACATCTCAGGTTCATATATTTTATAAGATTGCATACTTAACAGTACTTTTTCAAATTCTTTGTCATCAACAGTGGCAGATAAATAATTGCCTTGCATGATATCACATTTAATAGATTTAAAGAAATTATATTCCTCTTCATTTTCAATATTTTCTACTTCTGTTTTAACATTTAAAGAATGAGAAAGTTGAAGAATATTAGCAGTTATTTTTTTGTTTATTTCATCACGGATATCGCCGACAACTTTTTTATTTAACTTTACAGAATCTATTTGAATATCTTTTACTGTTATAATAGCTGAATACCCTATTACAAAATCTTTTAATGTTATTGCAAAACCAATGCTTCGTAATTTACTTATGTAATCAGTTGCCAAAGCAGTATTTTCATATAAAGACATTTCTGATATTTCTAATTGAATATATTTTGCCGGTAATTTATTTTCATCTAAAATTTGTTTAAATTCTTTTACAAAATTTGGATTATAGAAATGCAGTTTAGATAAACCAATTGATACAGGAAGAGGATTTAAACCGGTATTTAACCATATTTTTTGTTTTTTACATATTACAGAAAATATATATTTATCTAAAGTTGTAATAAAAAAGTTTTTTTCAAATAATGGCATAAAATCTGAATTTGGTATTACTGTACCGTCTTTTTTAACCCATTTAACTAAAGCTTCAGCACCAATTATTTTATTAGTAACAGCATTAAATTTAGGCTGGAAGTATACTATGAACTCTTTATTTTGTAAAGCTTTTAACATTTGATTTTCAAGTATATTTTTTTTAAGTATATTATCTTTTATAGTATCATCAAAAAATGCATAAAAAGGAGTAATTTTCCCTTTAATTGATTTTAAAGCAATATTTGCAGAATTTATCATATCATTGATATCTTCATTTCTTTCTGTTAATTCACATATTCCAATAGATGCTTTAATTTTATATTTTTCTTCGTTGAGTACGTCATAGCTTTGAAGCGCTTCAGAAAGATAAGTTAATCTATCTATCAAAGATTGTTTGCTGTCAAAGAAAAATAGGGCATAAAACTGATCTGCGATATGACGAGTATGTAATTCATCATACATTTTAATATTATTTAATGTTTCCCAAATAAAACGAAGGATTTTATCTCCTTCATTATGTCCAAACAAATTATTTATATTTTTAAAATTATCAATATTAATACTTAAAATTGCGATATTAATTGTAGAATTATTGGCATTATATTTTTTGAAAGTTTTAGTTGCCTCAATACAAAATTTTGTAAAAGAATCTCCACCTGTTAGTTTATCAACATATGCAATTTGTATTAATTCTTTTTTGCTTTTAAACTGGAAATATAAAATCATTATAAACAATGATAAGAATAAACCAAAATTGATAATACTTACATTTATAGTTTGTTTAAGCAATAAATTTAAAATATTGTCAGCTACATTTATAGGAGTAATTATGAAAATGTACCAGTCGTTTATTGTTGTCGGATAATAGTAAATATATTTGTTTACTTTGTTTTCAAATTTCATAGAACCATATTTGTTTTGTCTAATCTTTGATTGTAGGATTTCTGCCATTTCTTTTGAATTATTATCTGAAGTTTGTAATGAGTCAAAGAGATTTTCTATAAATTTAGAGTTTGTTGTATAATCCGAATTTATGATAATATCGCCGTTTAATCTTGCTATATATGTGTAAGAACGTCCTTCAAATGAATGATTTGCAAGCAATTCATTCATTTTTTTTGTTGAGTAAACTGTAAGCAGAATGGCTATAATTTTATCTTTGTAGTAAATAGGCACCGCAAAAATAGAAGTTTTGTCTTTGCTGATTTTGTTGATTACGGGATTTGATATTAATCTTTCGCCTTGAAGACTTCTCTGAAAATATTCTCTGTCGCTTACATCCAGTTTTATGTTATCAATATTGTAGCCGCTTCCGTCTGTATAAACAATGGCCATATTATCAAAATGCAGTTGTTTTGTTGATTTAATCAAATATTGCATAGCTTTATTTCTGTCTGAGACAAGGATCGGAGCAATTTCTTCGGAAATATGTGTTAAAAAATCTAAGCTGTCATTGATTTTTATTTCTAAAATTTTTGAGTTTTGAACAGCTATTTCATGGAGTGTTATTTCTATTTGTTCTTGAATGTTTGATTTTAATACATTAAAAAAATTAAATACAACATATGAAGATACAACAATTACAATAATACTACAAAAAATCATAATATAGACTTTGTAAAAGCTCTTCATAATATTAACCGCCTAATTTATGTTAGCATATTCTTGTTAAATAAAAAATGTACAATCAATCTTAAAAGAGTATAGCTTTACAACTGTTTTTTAATAATATTATTATAGTCCAAATTAATATTTTTTTAAATGATTTTATGAAATAAGTATTTTTTTATCATTAAAAATTTTGTATTGTATATCTATAGTATGTATGATTAAAAATGTATTTTATAGGATATAGAAAATGAAAAAATCTGATAGTGCGAGAGACTTGTTTCAAAAAGGATATAATTGTTCCCAATCTGTTTTATGTGCTTTTTGTGATGATATAGGTATTGATTTGGATACAGCATTGAAAATATCTTCTTCTTTTGGCGGCGGAATGGGAAGACTTAGAGAAGTTTGCGGAGCAGTTACTGCTATGTTTATGGTTGCAGGCATAAAATATGGATATACTGACCCTAAAGACCAGAAAGCAAAATCACAACATTATAAATTGATTCAATTATTGGCTAAAAAATTTAGTGATAAGTATGGTTTTATAGTTTGCAGAGATTTATTAGGGTTAGACAAACAAAAAAGTGATTATATACCTTCCGAACGAACTAAAGAATATTATCAAAAAAGGCCATGTATAGAATTAGTTTGTTATGCTGCTGATATTTTGGAAGAATTAATATTAACAGAAAAAGAGTCTAAAAAAGAGGTATAAATAATGAAAGTTTTAATTGTTGGCGGCGGAGCAGCAGGTGCAAGTTGTGCTGCCAGATTAAGAAGAGTTTTGGAACATGCTGAAATTACTATACTTGAAAAAACAAGTGAAGTATCAATAGCAAATTGCGGACTTCCATATTATTGTTCCGATGTAATAAGTGACAGAAATAATATTTTAGTGTCAAATCCTGAAACTTTTAAAAATTTATTTAATATTGATGTTAAACTTAATTGTGAAATTATAGAAATTGATAGTGAAAACAAAAAAGTTAAAACTATAACCGGTGAACGTTTGTCTTATGATAAGTTAGTTTTAGCATTAGGTGCAAGTCCTGTTATTCCTAACATTGAAGGTATAAATAATAATAAGATATTTACGGTAAGAACATTGGAAGATGCAGATAAAATAAAAGAATTTATAAAGAAAAATAATGTAAAAAATGCAGTTGTTATCGGCGGCGGTTTTATTGGCGTGGAAATGGCAGAAAACTTTGCACATATTAATCTTAATACCTCTTTAGTAGAACTCTCAAACCAAATACTTGCTCCAATTGATTTAGATGTTGTTGCTTTTGCACAGAATCAAATGAGAGAAAACGGAGTAAATTTATATTTACAAGATGGTGTTAAAAGATTTGAACAAGAAAATATTGTTTTAAATTCGGATAAAAAAATTCCTTATGATATTGCTGTTTTATCAATAGGAGTGAAACCTGAAACTAAAATAGCAAAAGATTGCGGTTTGCAGTTAGGACTTCATGACAGTATAAAAGTAAATGAATTTATGCAGACATCAAATCCTGATATATATGCTGCCGGTGACAGTATAGAAGTTACAGATTTTATAACTGATAGCCAGACCCTTATTCCTTTAGCCGGACCGGCAAACAGACAAGGCAGAATTATTGCGGATAATATAGCGGGTACTAAGTCCGGTTATAAAAAAACTCAAGGGACTGCTGTTGTAAAAGTTTTTGATTTAACAGTTGCAAGTGTGGGGAATAATGAAAAACAATTGCAGAAAAAGAATATAAGTTATAAAAAAGTTCATATATGGGGTAATTCGCATGCCGGATATTACCCAAATTCTTTCCCATTATTAATTAAGATATTGTTTGATGAAAAAGGGAAAATATTCGGAGCTCAGGCAGCAGGGTTAGAAGGTGTTGAAAAACGAATAGATGTTATTTCTTCAGTTATAAGATTAAATGGAAAAATTAGTGATTTGCTGAACAGTGAATTATGTTATGCTCCGCCGTATTCATCAGCTAAAGACCCTGTTAATATAGTTGCTATGGCAGCTGAAAATATTTTGAATAATTTGGTAAAGCCGGTTTTTTATGAAGATTTAAAAGATTCTTATATTATAGATGTAAGACCTAAAATATCATTTGATTTAAAATCTATTCCGAATGCCGTAAATATTCCTGCACAAGAATTAAGAGAAAGGCTTTCAGAGATACCAAAAGATAAAAAAGTTGTACTTTATTGTGCAAAAGGTTTTACAAGTTATATAGCTTCAAGAATTTTAACACAAAGCGGTTTTAATAATATTTACAGTTTAAGCGGCGGAATAATGTTATATGAAGAAATAATTAAGGATAAACAAGGTGTTTTAAATATGAACAATAAAAAAACAAATATTCCAATAACATGTACTGTTATCAAACTTGATGCCTGTGGTATGCAATGTCCGGGACCAATTATGAAGTTATCTGAAACTATAAAAAATATACAAGAAGGACAATCAGTGGAATTGTCTACAACAGATGCGGGTTTTAAATCTGATATAGAGGGCTGGTGTCAGATTACAGGAAATACATTGTTGAATTTAACAACAGAAAATAAAATAATCAAAGCAATTATATGTAAAGGAAAAGGAAATTCTCCTTCATTTTCAAATAATATTGTAAATAATAGTTCCGGTCAGACTATTGTTGTCTTTTCAAATGATTTAGATAAAGTAATAGCATCAATGATTATTGCAAACGGAGCAGTTGCAAGCGGGAAAAAAGTAACAATGTTTTTTACTTTTTGGGGACTTAATGTTTTAAGAAAATCAATCTTAAATAAAAAAGTAAAGAAAAATATCATTGAAAAGATGTTTTCAATGATGATGCCTAAAGGTATTAATAAATTGAAATTGTCAAAAATGAATATGTTGGGTTTTGGTACTTTAATGATGAAAATGGTTATGAAAAGTAAAAATGTTTCAACATTGCAGCAATTAATTGATGATGCCCAAAAAAACGGTGTTAAATTCATTGCATGTAATATGTCTATGGATGTTATGGGGGTAAAACAGGAAGAATTGATAGATGGAGTTGAAATTGGCGGAGTTGCAAAGTATATTGCAGAGTCAAACAATGCAAACTCAAATCTGTTTATATAAAAGAAAGTATTAGTTAAATTGATGGCTTTTGTTTAAAATTTTATAATTATACACATAATACATATAGTTATTATCAAAACCGGTTTTGAGTAGATGTTTACATATAAAAAATAATTTGGTAAAATTATACATTAAGTTTTAAAAGAAAAATATAAGTAAATAATACGGGGGAGAAGTACAATGTTATTACAAAAGAAAGAAGTCGTAGAAAAGTTTAAAACACATGCAACAGATACAGGTTCACCTGAAGTTCAGGTTGCATTATTAACAACAAGAATTAATTATTTGGCAGACCATTTTAAAAAATTTCCTAAAGATTTTGCATCAAGAATTGGGTTTTTAAAAATGATTGGTCAAAGAAGAAGACTTTTGGATTATTTAAAAAGAACAAATAAAGAAGCTTATACAACTATTTTGGGAAAGCTTGATTTGAGAAAGTAAAAAAATAGTCCGTCATAAACACAAAGGATGCAAAAAATTTCATTTTTATAATGTGACTTTTTGGATCTTTTGTGTGATGTTTATAGGCGGACGAGGAGTAGTATATGGAGTTTATAAAAAGATCATTGACAGTTGCAGGTAAAGAGATTCTTGTTGAATCAGGTAAACTTGCAAAACAAGCAAACGGTTCTTGTGTTGTCAGAATGGGTGATACAATGGTATTAGTTAATGCTGTTGCATCAACATCACCAAAAGAAGGCATAGATTTTATGCCATTAACCGTTGATTACAGAGAAAGATCATATGCTTCAGGTAAAATCCCGGGCGGATTTTTTAAAAGAGAAGCAAAACCTAGAGACAGCGAAATTTTAGTTAGCAGATTAATAGATAGAAGTATAAGACCTATGTTTTCTGAGTTTTGGAGAAATGATACACAGATTACATCTGTAGTTTTATCACATGATTTAGAAAATGAAGCAGATATAATAAGTATTATAGGTGCTTCTATTGCATTAACAGTATCAAATATTCCTTTTGAAAAGCCAATAGCTTCAGTCAGAGTTGGCAGAGTAAACGGGCAATTTATAATTAATCCAACTATTACAGAACAAACTGAAAGTGATTTGGATTTAATTGTCAGTGGTACAGAAGAAGCTTTAACAATGGTTGAAGCCGGTGCAAGTGAACTTTCCGAAACAGAAATGTTAGAAGCATTAAATCTTGCAAAAGCAGAAATAAGTAATATTTGTGCTTTTATAAAGACTTTTCCTTCAAAAGAAAAAATTGCAATAGTAGAACCTGTTATTGATGCTGCTATGAAAGCAGAAGTTGAAGCTGAAGCAATTGTAAAAGCTGAAGAATGTGTTGTAATAAAAGATAAAGCACAAAGAGACACAACTTGGGCAATTTTCAAAAAAGATATTTTAGCAAGACTTTCTGAAAAATATGTAGGACAATCAGCAAATATTAATTCTATATTAGAAAATACTTTTTATACAAAAGCTAGAGAACTTGTCTTAACAAAAAAGACAAGAACTGACGGCAGAGCTTTGACAGAAATCAGACCTATAACTTGTGAAGTTGGTTATTTGCCTAGAACTCATGGTTCAGGACTTTTTACAAGAGGTCAGACTCAAGGTTTAGTATCTGTTACGCTTGGTAGTCCGGCAGATAAGCAGATTATGGATGAACTTACAGGTGAGTACAAAGAAAGATTTATTTTGCATTATAATTTCCCTGGATTTGCAACAGGTGAACCTAAGCCTGAAAGATCAACCAGCAGAAGAGAAATTGGTCATGGTGCTTTAGCAAGAAGAGGCTTACAAGCTATTCTTCCTGGAGAAAAAGAGTTTCCTTATACAATAAGAATAGTATCTGATATATTAGAATCAAACGGTTCATCTTCAATGGCTTCAGTTTGTGGAGGATCACTTGCTTTATTTGATGCAGGTGTACCGGTAAAAGCAGCTTGTGCCGGTATTGCTATGGGACTTATGAAAGAAGATGACAATTATGTTATTTTGACAGATATTATGGGAATGGAAGATCATTTAGGAGATATGGATTTTAAAGTTGTAGGAACTAGAAAAGGTATTACAGCTTTACAAATGGATATAAAAATTACAGGTCTTACAACAGAGATTTTGGCACAGGCTTTGGAACAGGCAAGAGTTGGAAGAATGGAAATTCTTGGCAAAATGGAAGCAGCCATAGCTCAGCCAAACACAACACTTTCAGAGTTTGCTCCAAAAATGGTATCTTTAACAATTCCACAAAATAAAATTGGCGGATTGATAGGTCCTGGTGGTAAAAATATTAGAAATATTCAAGAAACTACAGGGGTAAAAATAGATATAGAAGAAGACGGTACTGTATTTATTTCCGGTGACGATTCTGTTTCTGTTGATAATGCAAGAAATATGGTTGAAGGTTTAACAGCAGAAGTAGAAGTTGGCAAAACATATAAAGGTAAAGTAACTAAGATTATGGCATTTGGTGCTTTTGTAGAAATTTTGCCTGGCAAAGAAGGTTTAGTACATATTTCAAAACTTTCCAAGCAAAGAGTTAACAAGGTAGAAGATGTTGTTTCTGAAGGTGAAGAAATAGTTGTTAAAGTTGATGAAATAGATAAACAAGGTAGAATTAATTTAAGTAAAAGTATATAAAAATTAACTTAAAAAGGTGCAATATGGCTCCAAATAAAGAAATGGAAATAACAGAAAAGGTAAAATCTTTATATGAGGTTATGCAGGAAGAAAAAGTTGAAGAACTGGAAATAAAATCTCCGGAATTTAAGTTACATATAAAAAGAAAAAATAATTCCGGGCCTCAACAAGTAAGGTCTGGAGTTATTGAAAATATTTCTATTCAACAAGATAATAGCGAAGTATCATCAGCGCCAACAGTTTCAGGGGACACTATAAAATCTCCTATTACAGGTATTTTTTATAGATCTCCATCACCGTCATCACCAATGTTTGTTAATGAGGGAGATGTTGTTGATGCAGGCAAAACATTATGTATAATTGAAGCTATGAAAGTAATGAATGAAATAAAGGCAACAGAGAAAGTCAGAGTTGTAAATATTTTAGTTGAGAATGGAAAGACTATTAATAGTGATCAAGCTTTGTTTAGTATAGAAAAACTATAATAAAGGAACTTTAATGATAAATATTATTGGAAATGTTGCAGGTCAGATATGGCATCATCTTGATTTAGTTGGGGAATCAACTCCAATAAAAATTAAGGCACAGTTAGGACTTTCTAATACAATGCTTTATCTTGCACTTGGTTGGCTTTCTAGAGAGAATAAAGTGTCAATAGTTCAATTTGAGTATACTTATAAAATATCTCTCATAAGAGATTAGTTTTGCATAAGCAGTAATCCCTTTATTTCTTTTTAAAATATCTAATTCAAAAGGTTATATGGGAAATATTTTAAAATCACAAACACCAAAAGAATACAAAAAAAGTAAAAGATTATTGGTTGGAGCTATTTACTGCCTTTTTTCTTTTTTCTTGTTATATTGTTTAATATCAAAAGAAAACACAGGGATTGTCGGGCAAGCTTTTTATGCAATAATGGTAGCCATATTTGGTGCAGCTTCCTATGTTATACCTGCTGTTTGTTTATGGTTTGCAATACAACATTTCAAAATATCCACAGAATTAAGAACCCGGTTAGATTTAATTTTATCGATACTAATAATTACTTTAGTATCTTCTTTTTTTTCATTAACGAAAGATACCTTCAATTTAAAGTTATATAATGGCGGAGGATGGTTAGGAAATGCTTTAGAACCATTTTTTATCAAATTTTTAGGTCTTTATTTTTCAATTGTATTGATATTATTAGGTTTAATATTTCTTATGACAAGATTATTTAGATTATCTATAAGAAGTATGGTTTCTTATTTCTGGTTTTCGTTAATCAATGATATAAAATCATGGAGAGAAGATAGAAAATTCAAAAAACAGGAAAAAGCCAGAATAATACAAAATAGTAAATCAAAAGAAATAAAAAAACAAGAACCTTTTATCCAGATAGAAAAACCAAAAATTATTGAACAAAAACCTCAACAAAATTCAGTTGCTGTAAAAAATATTCCTTTTGAAAAAATACAAGAAAAAGTTGACAGTACAAAATTCAAATATACACTGCCTACTTTAAATTTGTTAAAAGACGGCGGCGATTTAAATACAGTGTTAAGTGATGAACAGTTGCAAGACAGAGCAGACCGATTGAGACAAACTTTAGCAGACTTTAATATTGATGCTGTAGTAAAAGATATTATTCCGGGTCCGGTTATTACAAGGTATGATATTATTTTAGCACCGGGAATAAAAATTCAATCAGTATTAAATTTAACAGATAATATATCTTTAGCAATGAAAACTTCAGCAATAAGAATTGTTCCTGTCCCTGAAAAGTCAGCAGTTGGTGTTGAAATTCCAAATCCAAAAGCTTCTTTAGTCGGATTGCAGGGAATATTGGAAACACAAGAATTTATTACTTCAAAATCATTGTTATCATTAGCTTTAGGGACTACAACAGACGGCAAAGGATATGTATCTGATTTAGCAAAAATGCCGCATTTATTGATAGCAGGCTCAACCGGTTCCGGGAAAAGTGTAGGTATTCATAGTATTATATTGTCTATTCTTTATAAAGCAAGACCGGATGAAGTTAAATTTATGTTAATTGATCCTAAGCGTGTTGAGATGACTGTGTATAAAGATTTACCCCATTTATATGACCCTTGTTGTATGGCCGAAGATGCCGGTATAATTACACAACCAAAAAATGCATCAGCATCACTGAAAAGATTAGTAACTATTATGGAAGCAAGATATGAAAAATATGCACAAGAAATGGTAAGAAATATAGATGATTATAATAATAAAATGACAGAAACCGGCGGAGAAAAAGATTATTTTATTGTTGTTATCATAGATGAACTTGCAGATCTTATGTTAGTTGCTTCAAAAGAAATTGAAGATTCAATACAAAGACTTGCTCAAATGGCAAGAGCTGTCGGGATACATTTAATTTTGGCAACACAAAGACCATCAATCAATGTTATTACAGGTGTAATAAAAGCTAATTTTCCTGCAAGATTGTCTTTTCAAACAACATCTTATATAGATTCTAAAGTTATTCTTGATACTGTCGGCGCTGAGGATTTAATAGGTAAAGGAGATATGTTGTTTTTACCGCCTTCAGAAGCAAGACCTGTCAGACTTCAGGGTGCATTTGTTTCTACAAAAGAAGCTGAAAAAGTAGTAAATTTTATAGCTGATCAGGAGTTCCCAAGAATATATGAACCATTAGTAGTTGAGGTAAGCGCTAATGCAGCTGCAAGTGCTACAGATAAAGCAAATAAAGACTTGGTACCGGCATTAAAATTGATTATGGAAAGAAGAAGGATTTCTCAGGATTTGTTAAAAGCAAATTTTGGGTCTTCAGCAAGAGCCACAAATATTTTGAGTGTTTTAGAAATGAAAGAATTCATTTCTAAACCGGAAGGAACAAACCGTTGGGAAATTCGTTTTGATATGATAGAAGAATATTTATCGCATAATAATTGAGGAATAATGAAAAATTTTTATATTCTAGTTTTAATATTGGTTTGTAGTTCATTTAATATATCTTATAGTGATGATATTAAAGTTAACGATATATTAATGAAAATGGAAAAAATTGATAAAAATATACAAGATATGGAATTTAATTTCACGCAGGAAATAGATTATATTTCAACAGATGAAAAGCAGATATCATCAGGAGCAGTAAAACATAAAAAACCAAATTATATTTATATGTATCAAAAAAATCCAAATGAACAATATACTTATATTGATGGTAAAAAAATAACAATATATGTGCCGGCAAATAAACAAGCTATAGTTGAAAGTTGGAAAGATGTGCTAAATAGTGATATTATACTTACAACTATTATTGGATTTAGTAAAAATTTCAGAACATTTGAAAAAGATCATTCAATTATATTAGAATCTCAAAATGATAAAGAATATACTTTGTTAATGAAATCTAACAATCCTAAACAAACTTGGCAGATGTATATTAATGTGGATAAAGAAACATTGCTTGTAAATGGGGCAGTATTTGATAATAAAAATTTTGTAATAAAAGTTAAATTAACAGATTATAAATTAAATGTCGGTTTGCAAACAGATATATTTAAGTTTAAGTCAACTAAAGATATAGATGTTATAGAATTATAGGCGGGGATTTTGTAATGAATGAAATTGGAAAAATTTTGCAGCAAGCAAGAAAAAAGAAGAGATATTCTTTAGAAAAAGTTCATAAAATGACTAAAATTAAAGAGTCTTATATCGTTGGATTAGAAAATTCCGACGTTGATTCTTTTCCAGCAGAACTTTATTATAAAAATTTTTTAAAAACTTATTCTAAATATTTAGGTTTAAATCCTGATGAAATTTTAAAATTATATGAACAGAGTAAGTTAATAAAAGAAGAAGATTTATTTAAACAAGATAATAAATTTGATAGAGTTATTGATAGTGTTAATAAATATAATCGCTCAAAATTAATAATAACAATTATAATATCTGTAGTGTTATTTGTTTTCTTATTAATATCAAATAGTGTTATTACAAATGATGTAAATGAAGATGCAAACAAACAATCTGTAGTTGTTGTTGAACAATCAGAGCCCGTTAAAGACTTAGTCCCGGAAAGGACAAAACAAATGCTTTTAATTGAAGCTAATAAAAATACTTGGATAAGAATTGATTCGGATAATAAAAAAATTTATGAAGAAACTTTATATGCCGGTAAACAATATAAAGCATTTGCATATGACAATTTTATAATTAAAATAGGAAATATAGAAGGTGTTGATGTATATTTTAATGACAAGAAAGTTGATATATTAACAGGTGCAAGTGAAAACAAGGTCAATACCATCACTTTAAAACGAAGTTGAATATTTTGAAAAATCAGAAAGTAGCAATAATAACTTTAGGTTGTTCTAAAAATACAGTTGAATCTGAATCTGTTGCAGGTTTATTTGTTAAAGACGGTTTCTTATTAACGAATGATATTAATTGTGCAGATATAATTTTAATTCATACATGTTCTTTTATTTTAGATGCTCAATTAGAATCACAGAGCCAAATAGAACGAGCATGTTTAATAAAACAAAAAAACCAAAATTTAAAAGTTTTTGTATCCGGTTGTTTACCCCAATTATTGAAAGAAAGTATGTTAAAAAAATATCCGTTAATAGATGGATATGTAGGTACCGGTTCGTTTGGAAATATTGTTCATCTAATTAAAAAAAACAAATTTTTTGCTGATACGCAATGTGCCGGCGGTATGAACGATTCAAGAAGAAGAATTTTGTCAGATAATTTACCAACTACATATATTAAAATAGCAGAAGGATGCAATCATAAATGTAGCTTTTGTATTATTCCCAAGTTAAGGGGAAAATATAAAAGCAGAACGATAAAGTCAGTAGTTGATGAAGCAAAAGCTCTTGTTGATTTTGGTATTAAAGAAATAAATATCATAGCGCAGGATACAACAACATATGGTACAGATATTTATGGTAAACCCAGATTAGATAAGTTATTGCAGGAAATATCTAAAATAAATAATTTAAAATGGATTAGGTTGTTATATTCTTATCCGTCAACAGTAACTTCGTCTTTATTAGAAACAATTTATGAGCATGACAACATTTGTAATTATATAGATATTCCTGTACAACATATCAGTAAGAATATTCTTACTGATATGAATCGTCCTGTAAATACTCGTAAAATTATAGAAAACATTAAAAAGAAATTTCCAAATATATTTTTAAGAACATCGTTGATAACAGGTTTCCCAAATGAAACGAAAAAAGATTTTGCAGAATTAGAAGAATTTGTAAAAGAAAATTGGTTTGAACATATCGGTATTTTTGGATATTCAGATCAAAAAGCTGCAGGTTCTTTCAAATTTAATAATAAAATAGATAAAGATATTATTGAACAAAGAAAACAAATTCTTGCAAATATACAATTTAATAATGTAATTAAAAATAATTCCAAGAAAATCGGACAGAATTTTGAAGTTTTAATTGAATCAATTGATAATAAAAAAGCTTATTGCAGAGCATATTTTCAAGCGCCGGAAATTGATAATAATATTATTATCAATGTAAATAATTTAAAAGTCGGAGACTTTAAGAAGATTACAGTAACTGGTTTTAAAGATTATGATTTAGTTGGAAAACAATGTACAATTTAGAATGTTTAATGTATAATTAACCCTAGAAATATAGTTAAAAAGATATAAAGTAGATTTATGAAAGGTAAGATATAATTATGAATTTAGCAAATAAATTAACAATGCTCAGAGTGATTTTAGTGCCTGTATTTATATTATTTTTAGCGCTTGATTCATTTCATACAAATATTATAGCTTTACTTGTTTTCATAATAGCATCAATCACTGATTTTTATGACGGCAGAATTGCCAGACAACAAAATATTATAACAACATTTGGAATTTTTCTTGATCCGTTAGCAGATAAATTATTAGTTACATCTGCACTGGTTTCTTTTGTAGCTATATATACTTTAAATATACCGGCTTGGATGGTAATATGTATAATATCCAGAGAATTTCTTATTACCGGGTTAAGGTCACTTGCTGCATCACAAAATATTATTATTTCTGCAAGTACATCAGGTAAATTCAAAACAACATCTCAAATAGTTGCAATTATTACTATTTTAGTTATTTTGATAATCAATTCTACATTAATTAAATTCTATTCAATAACATCTTACGATTTGGTTAATATGCCATCTTGGAAAGGGGTAGTAGGTTGGTGCTTAATTAATTTACCTTATTGGCTTATGTTTATTGTTACGATTTTAACCTTATATTCAGGTATCAGCTATATGATGAAACATAAAAATATTTTTGTACACAATAAATAGAATGATAAAAGTAGATTATGTAATTTCAGGGGAACTGGAAGTTAACTGCTATTTTGTTTATGATGATATAACTCAGAAAGCAATTATTATAGACCCGGGACAAGATGACGAAACTGTTATAAATAAAATAAATGCATTAAATCTCAAACCGGAACTTCTAATAAACACCCACGGACATTTTGACCACATATTAGCAGATGATATTATCAGAAAAAAATATAATATTCCGTTAGCTATACATAAAATCGATTTACCAATGCTTTTAGATTCATCAGAAAATGCTTCAACAATGATTGGAATACCAACTGAGATAAAACCTGCAGAAATATTGTTTGATAAAGAAGAAGAGAAAGAAGCAAGTTTCTGTAAATATTCAATAATTTATACTCCGGGACATACACACGGCTCTATATGTATTTTAATGAATGAATTTCTTTTTTCCGGTGATACATTGTTTTGCGGATCAATAGGAAGAACAGATTTACCCGGCGGCGGGAATTATCAGGAAATAATTCAATCTTTAAATAAATTAAAAAAATTAAACAAAAAAATTATTGTATATCCAGGTCATGGTCCAAGCAGTACAATTGAACAAGAACTTTTAAACAATCCATTTTTGAGATAAATAAAATTATGCAGATATTAGAAGATTTCATCAGTTATATTCTTATAGAAAAAGGTCTGGCTAAAAATACATCACTTGCCTATAAAACAGATTTACAAACATATTTAAAATATTTAGAAGAAAAAAATATTTCCTATGAAAACATTCAGCATCTTGAAATAACAGATTTTTTGTGGCATTTAAAAACTTTAAATCTTAAGCCTAGAAGCATTTATCGTATGATAGAATCAATCCGACAATTTTATAAATTTTTGCTTTCAGAAAATCATATTAAAATTGACCCGACAATGTATTTGTCTGCTCCTAAAATACCAATTATTTTACCGGATATGTTAAGTAATCAAGAAGTTGATTTGTTATTAAATTCTGTTTCGGATAATGATAAAATTTCAGTTAGGAACAGAGCAATGTTAGAATTGCTCTATGCTACCGGACTGCGAGTCTCAGAGTTAATTAATTTAAAATTTACAGATATAAATATAGACGAATGTTTTGTTAGAATTATTGGAAAAGGTAATAAAGAGAGACTTATCCCATTCGGAGAAAAAGCAAAATTATATTTACAAAGATATTTAAGAACAAGAAAAAACAAAGACAGTGAATTTGTTTTTTTGACAAAATTAAAGAAACCTATTTCAAGAATAGAATTTTGGAGACAATTAAAAAATATTTCAATAAAAGCAGGAATTATAAAAAAGATAACACCGCATACATTAAGGCATTCATTTGCAACACATTTGTTAATGGGTGGAGCAGATATCAGATTCGTTCAGGAAATGTTAGGACATAGTTCAATATCAACGACACAAATATATACACATGTTACTCAGGAAAGATTAAAAGAACAACATAAAAAATATCATCCTAGAGGGTGATATAAGTAAGGATATTTAAATGATAGCAGTAATAGGTCTGGGATATGTTGGTTTAACAACAGCCTTAGGATTTAGCGAGAAAGGCTTTAAAGTATATGGGATTGACAACAACAAAGAAAAGTTGAATTCTATTATTGCAAATAAAATTCCTTTTTTTGAAAAAGGTTTACCGGAAATATTAAATAAAAAATTAAATAAAAAATTCTTTGTAAAAAATTCTTTATCTGAATGTGTTGATGATATAGAAGTAATATTTGTATGTGTTGAAACTCCTGTTGATGATACAGGTAAAGCAAATTTAACTTATTTGCAAGCAGCATTAAAATCTGTGTTATCCGTGATAAAACCAAAAGATAAAAAACTTATCGTAATAAAATCAACTGTTCCTCCATCAACCACTACGAAAAAAATTATTCCGTTTATTAAAAGATTAGGATTTAAGGCAGGATATGATGTCCATATAGCATATAACCCGGAATTTCTTAGGGAAGGAACGGCATTGGAAGATTTTATAAAACCTGACAGAATTATTGCCGGAGTTAATGATGAGTATTCTAAACAAGTTTTAAATAAAATTTTCAAACCTTTTAAAGCGCCTGTATATTTTGTGTCATTAAATACAAGTGAATTTGTTAAATATTTATCAAATTCATTTTTAGCGACATTATTAAGTTATTCTAATGAAATGTCAATGATAGCAGATTCAATAGGTAATATTGATATTAAATCAGCATTTAAATTATTCCATGAAGATAAAAGGTGGTTTGGCAAACCTGCATCTATGCAAGGTTATGCTTATCCTTGTTGTGGTTTTGGAGGTTCATGTTTACCAAAAGATATTAAAAGTTTGATAAATAAATCATCAGAATTTGGATATAATGCTAAAATATTAAAAGATGTTATAGATATAAATGAAGAAATTAAAGTTTTTTGGATAAACAAAATTACAAAAAATCTTAGGAAGGATACAAAAATAGCAGTATTAGGTTTATCTTTTAAACCGGATACTGAAGATGTAAGAGATACTCCTTCGTCTGCAATTATTAAAATGTTAATAAAAAAAGGTTATAAAAATATAACAGCTTATGACCCATTATCAAATAAATTGTTTGATAAAGTATATAATGTTCCAGTAAAGTATGCTTCTTCAATGAAGGGTGCAGTTTCTAAATCAGATGTTATTATTCTGGCAACAGCTTGGCAGGAATTTTTAGATAACAAAGATTTATTAAGTAAAAAAATAGTTTTTGATTTAAGATATAAGTTATAAAATTATTATAAAAGGATTAATTTATGTCAAAATTAGCTAGATTTGGTGTTTCAATAAATGATGATTTGTTAAAGAAATTTGATTCTTTGGTACATAAACAAAAATATCCTACCAGATCAAAAGCAATAGAAGATTTGATTATAGAGACAATTGATAATTCTGATATTTTCAGTGATGAAGATACAGTATCAATAGGTTATATTGATATGATATATGATCATCATAAAAGGCAGTTGCTTAATAAAATTACAGAAATTCAGCATAAATTTCATGATATTATCTTATCATCGCAACATGTTCATATAAATCATGATTTATGTTTAGAACTTATAGTAGTTAAGGGTTTAAAATCTAATATCAAAAAACTTTCCGGCATGTTAAAAGCTACCAAAGGTATTAAACATAGTAAGTGCCGGATATTTTTATCTAAATAAAAAATAACTGCTTGACAAATAATATTATAATTTGATATCGTAACACGAAAATTAAATAATGTGTTACGGGAGATTGTATGAAAAAATGGTGTTATGCATTAATGTTTGTATTCGGTTTTAGCAGTATTTATGGAGCTGAAATTAATTTAAGTCTTGAGAAATATTCTCAACAGAAAGATACAATTGTTACAACTGATGAAGTAACAGAAGAAGAAATAGAAAACAAAAATTCAGTACAAGCATTAGATTTATTATCTTCAATGACCGGAGTTTTTGTCCAAAAAACAGGAGATGCAGGAAGAAGTGATCCTGTGATAAGGGGTTTAGGCGACAGTTGCAGAAGAATTGCTATTTTAATTGATGGTAAACCTGAAAAAATGTCATTATTCGGATGTGGTGTATCCCAGTCTATTTTATCAGGAAATGTTGATAGAATAGAGGTCATTAAAGGACCGGATTCAGTCCTTTATGGTTCCGGTGCATTAGGCGGAGTAATTAATATTATAACAAAAGAACCTGTAAAACCATTAGAAGGAAGTATTGATATTTCTGTAGGCTCATTTAATACACAAAATTCACAGTTATATTTAGGTGGTAAACAAAATAAATTTTTATATGCCGTTTCTGCAAATAAAATGGTTAGTGACGGACATTTAGAAAATGCTCAATATGATGCAAGTGATTTCTATGAAAAGTTAGGTTATATTTTTGATGATGATTCTATATTATCTGTTGAAGCAAAACAGTATTCAGGGCTCAGACATGAACCTTATCCTTATAATCCGGGTTATTGGGAAGATTATGAAAGAGGTTCTGTTCAGTTAAATTACGATAAAACTTTTTCTAGAAGTGATGTAGCAATTAAGGCATATACAAATTATGGAGATCATCAATTTTCTGATGGGTGGCATTCAAAAGACAGACTTACAGGTGCAATTGTAAATTATAATAATGAAATAACGGATGAAGACACATTAAAAACAGGTGCAGAATTTAGACAACAAGAAGGGAAACTTCTTGCCGGTCCGGTATATATGAAACATGATGGATGGAAAATGTCTGATTATTCAGTATTTGCACTGGATCAACATAATTTTACAGAAAAGCTAAGCGGTGTTTTAGGTGCAAGGTATAACGAAGATGAAATATCCGGTAGTTTTTTTTCTTCAAGAGCAGGGGTTGAATATAAGATTACAGAAATATTTTCTGCAAAAGCATTATATAGTAAAGGATTTAGAGCTCCATATTTGAATGAACTTTATCTTGTTCCTGCAAGAAATTCAGATTTAAAAGCTGAAGAAGTTAATAACTATGAGATAGGTTTTGGCGCAAAGTCTGATAATTTTTCTTTTGATATTACCGGTTTTGTTATGAATGGAGATAATATAATAGAAAATAAAAGTGGTAAGTTACAAAATACAGGAGATTATGAATTTAAAGGTTCAGAAGTTTCTTTAGGTTATACATTTAATCAGTATTTAAATGCCGGTTTAGGTTACACATATTTTGATGCAGGAGATAATACTCAAGGCAGACCTGGTAGCAAAGTGGATACGGATATAATTTGCAAAGTTGGTAAATTTTCATTAGTTATAGATGGAATGTATATTGGTGAATATTACGGAGCTGATAATAAAATAAACAGATTAAATGATTTTGTTGTGATAAATACAAAATTATCATATGAAGTTAAAGAAGATATAAAATTATATATAGATGGCCAAAATATCACAAACGAAGGATATTCTATGTTCTTAGATAGAGACGGCGGTAGGATTATGGAAATGGCAGGTGCAACAGTTTCTTTTGGTACACAAATTAAATTTTAGTGTAAATTAATCCCACAGTTTTGAATCAAGTTCTAATCAAAATTATAATATAATAAAATTATAATTTTGATTAGTCTTGTTGACACAAAGTTATATTATAGATATAATGTTAGGAAATAGTATTATTTTAAGAAACAGGAGAAAGAAATGAAAAAGTATTTAGTTTTTGGTTTGTTGTCTTTATGTTTAGTTGTCAGTGCTTGTGCAAAAAAACAGACAGTTGCTCCGGAAGATACAGAACCTGGTGTTGAACAGGGGACTGCAGTAGATACTAATATAGATTCACCTGAATTTGCTGAAGAACCATCTATAAGAGATATAAATATTGATTCAAAATCAACATTATCAATCATATACTTTTCATTAGACAGCAGCAATGTTAGCGGAGAGGCATTATCAACTTTAAAATCAAATGCTAATTATTTAAAGAATAATCCTAAAGTTAACATAGTTATAGAAGGTCATTGTGATGAAAGAGGGACAACTGAATATAATTTAGCTCTTGGTCAAAGAAGAGCTGTAAAAATTAAAGAATATTATGTACAACTTGGTGTTAGCCCAAAGAGAATAGCAACAGTTTCTTACGGTGAAGAAATGCCTGCAGATAAGAGAAATAATGAAGCAGGTTGGGCAAAAAACAGAAGAGCAGAAACAAAAGTAATAGTTAATAAATAAACAGGTTTGTTTTTAATATAAATGTATATAAAAATTTTATCAGTATTATTAATGCCGTTTTTATTTGTTGGTTGTGCAACCACCTTTCAGTCAGATTTATCTAACATGAAAAGTGAGATTGCACAACTACAAGTAAGTTTCAATTCTATTGAATCTAAGCAGGCAGATGTATATTCTAAATATGAAACGAATTTAGTAACAACCGACACAACTAACGCTTCTATACAGGAATTGTATAAAAAAATATCACAATTATCACAAAGGCTTCAAGATTTAGAGATTTTAGCCAAAAAGGGCAATATATCTTCAGATACAAAAGCTGCTTCAGGACCTCTTCCGTCTGATGTATATAAAAATGCATATAATGATTTTTTGATTGGTAAATATGATGTGGCTATAGTTGGTTTTAAGTCTTTTATAAAGAAATATTCAAACAATGAATTAGCACCGCAAGCGCAGTATTACATAGGAGAGTCTTTATATGCTTGTAATAAATGGGCTGAAGCTTACGAACAGTATAAAAAAATAGAAGATAAATATGCTGATTCGGAGTTTGTATCTTCTGCAAGATTAAAAATGGCTTTATGTTTAGAATTGCTTGGTAAAAAGAATGATTCTGCGGCAATTTTAGAATCAATTTTGCTAGATTATCCAAATAGTGCGGAAGCCTTTACAGCAAAAGAGAAAATAAAGATATATACAAATGCTAAATCTCAACAAAAATAGTATTTTCCCATACTTTATTTTATCTATTGTTATTCATTTTCTTGTTTTTTTTATAATTTTTTATCATAAAACATCTAAAGTAATGTTTATGCAGATACCTGTGGAAGTTTCTTTTTATTCTCCTGGAGATGATATAGAAAAAAAATTAAAAACTGAAGAAAAGATAGAGCCTAAAATCGAACAAAAAAAGAAAGAAAAAGTAAATAAAGAAGATATAATTTTAGATAAAGATAAAAAGAAAGAAAAAACAAAAGTAAAAGAGAAAGAAAAGCCTAAACAAGAACTTCCAAAAGAAGAAAATGTTAAGAACAAAGTTGACGGTGGTTCTATGGCGGCTAATAAAGGTATAATGATAGAGAATGCCGATTTTAAGTATTCTTATTATACATCTTTGATAGTTAAAAAAATTAGTAAATCTTGGCAGTGGTCAAATGTAGATTCTTCTTTCAGAGCATTGGTTTATTTTAAAATTGCTAAAGACGGTTTTGTATCATCAACAGTTATCAAAGAATCTTCCGGAGATGATAGTTTTGACCAAAATGCTATAAGAGCTATAGAATTAGCAAGTCCTTTTGCTCCGTTACCGGATGGTTATAAAGAAGACAGTTTGGGAGTTTATTTTGAGTTTAAATTTCGTTAAAAAACTATTATTTCCGATATATTGTTTATTCTTTTTTACTGTTTGTGCATATGCAAGTAATGATGTTTATTTGTCTTTATCATCAACAGGAAGCAGAGCTAGTATTGGACTTTCCGATTTCTTACCTGTAAACGGGTTATTCGAAGAAATGAGTTTATCAAGAGATTTTAAGGATGTTTTGGAAAATGATTTAATTTTATCAAGACATTTTAATGTCGCCATAGCTAACACATCATATAAATTTGATATGGATTCTCAATTTTCATATTGGGAACTAAAAAATGTATCAGTTCTATTAACAGGATCGATTGCTATATCTGATATGATAAAATTAACAATTTCTGTTAAGGTTTATGATATAGAAAGCAGACAATTGGTATGGGAAGGCAAATATAGTGATGTTGTTTCAAATTATAGATATATAGCGCATGAAATTAATGATGAAGTTGTTAAAAGATTTACAGGGGAAGAAGGTATTGCCCGTTCAAAAATAGCATTTATTAATAATAGTACAAAATTTAAAGAATTATATGTAATTGATTATGATGGCTATAATTTAAGAAGAATAACAAAAGATAACAGGCTGAATGTTTTACCTAAATGGGTACCAAATTCTACACAGATTCTATATACATCATATCTTTATAATAATCCCGATTTGTTTTTGGTTGATATAACAAAAAATAAAAGAAAAGCAATATCTACAATACAAGGTCTAAATTCTCCTACTTCTGTTTCTCCGGATAAGAAGACAATGGTCTCAACATTATCCAGAGGAGTTTATCCTAATTTATATTTATTAAGTTCTGATGGAGTTATTATAAGAAGATTAACACAGGGTAAATATATTGATACCAGCCCTTCTTTTTCTCCAAGCGGAAGAGAAATTGTTTTTATTTCAGATAGAGCAGGATATCCTCAAGTTTATATAATGGATATAGATGGCGTCAATCTTAGAAGATTATCAACAAAAGGTAATTGTGATTCTCCTGCATGGTCACCAAAAGGTGATAAAATAGTTTTCACAATGAAATTAGATAACACTTTTGATATCTTTTTATATGATTTACCAAAATCAAAGATAATAAGATTAACTGAAGAACAAGGGAATAATGAAAATCCATGTTGGTCACAAGATGGAAGATTTATTGTTTTCTCGTCAACACGTTCAGGTAAGAGTGAAATATATATAATGGGTCTTGATGGCTCAGGGATAAGAAAATTGGCGGATATTCCGGAAAGTTCTTTTACCCCTTCATGGTCGCAAGGTTTATAATTTAATAAAAAGGATTAGATAATGTTTGAGGGAAAAAGTTTATTAGAGATATTGGCTATCGGCGGATGGACTTTGTATATTTTGTTATTAGCATCTATGGTATCAATATCTATAATTGTATTTAAATTTATTGAATTCAGAAAAAAAGCTAAAGTTGATACTAAAAGTTTGTTGCTAAAAATAAAAGTAAGATTACAAAAACAATCTATTGAAAGTGCATTGAGTTTTTGTGAAGATTCTAATACACCGGTATCAAATGTAATTAAATCTGGGATTTTATATTTTCAAAGAACAAAGTCATCAGATGTAAAAGATGCAATGAATAGAGAAATTTCAATTGAAACTGTTAAATTAGAAAAGTATACAACAATTCTTGGTACCATTGGCGGAATATCTGTATATGTAGGATTATTTGGAACTGTTATAGGTATCATTCGTTCTTTTCATGATATATCATTGGCTGGTTCCGGTGGAATTTCTGTTGTCATTGGTGGTGTATCTGAGTCTTTAATAGCTACTGCTACCGGTCTTTGTGTTGCAATTCCGGCTGTTATTGCATATAACTTTTTCATGAAAGTAATTGATAATTTTGCTGTTGAAATGGATTATTCTGTTTCCGCATTAAAAGAAATTATAGATTCGGTATTAAAAGATGAAAAATAAGAAAAATAAACTTGTAGCAGATATTAATATAACTCCATTTACAGATGTTGTTTTAGTCTTGTTGATTATATTTATGATTACTACGCCAATGTTATCTCAGCATGGAATAAAAGTGAATTTGCCAAAAGCTGAAAACACTGAGCAAGATGATAAGAAAAATATAGAGGTTCTTATAGATAAAGATGGCGTTATATATTTAGACGGGCTTCAATTGCATTCCAAATATTTTGAAGAAGCTATAAAAAGTATCATTGCAAAGCATCCGGAAAGAGCAGTGGTTGTAAAAGGTGATAAAGATATAAAATATGATCTTGTTGTTAAAGTAATGGATCAAGCTAAAAAAGCCGGAGCAACAAAATTTGCACTTGCAGTAGAAACATCTGCTAAAAAACGAGGGAAATGAATAAAATGAAGAAAATATATATTTTTATATCTTTTATTCTATTATCAGTTTTCTTAAATTCATTTCTTTATTCTCCACATTTGATCGATATTGTTACAAATCAAAATGTAACTAACTGTTTCTTACAATGGCCTAAATTAAGATTGTTTATTGAACCTTTTTATGCATTTTCATATTATATTTTGACTTTAGAAAGATCCGGGTATATACTTGCAATATCATCATGGAGTTTTTGGATTCTTGCTTTTGTTATAACATTTTCAATATATAGAAAAGAAACAATTAAAAGAACTATTGCTTATTGTCTTTGGTCTTTATTTTTTTTAATAACAATTATATATGCAGTTATTATTTTGCCGGTTATAGGACCAAAGTTAGTAATTTCCAGTGATTACAAAGTCGCTGATATCCATTCACATACAATTGCATCAAAAGATAATATTTCTAATGTTTTATCAAGTATTAATTATCATAATAAACAAGGGTTTACAGACTTTTTTATTACAGAACATGATAATACAAATGGTTTTTATTCAATACCTTGCGATATAGATAGCAGTAATATTTTCCCTGGAATACAAATAAGAACATCAGAAGGTGTTTCCGTTTTGCTTTTGTCAAAATATCAATTTAGATATAGAGATTATCAAGATAAAAGTATAAAAGAAATGATTGATTTAGCTCATGCAGAAGGAATACTTGTTGTAATGCCTCATTGGTGGAAATGGCATAGACCTGGTTTACAAGAATTAGTAAATATGGGAATAGACGGTTTTGAAATATATAATTGCGGATACAGATATATATCACAGCAAACAAGACAAGAAATTATAGATATTTGTAACAAAAATAAATTGTTAATGTTTGGAACTACTGATTGGCATGGATTGGGATATATGACAAATGTCTGGACAGTTATAAAGAAAAACGGTGATAATAATTTATTCAAATTATTATCATTAAAATCAGATACACAAATAATTGTACATGATGTAAAAGGTAATCAATCTATAATAAGATATATATTTGAACCATTTTCAGCATTTTATTATTATATAATAAATACGGAATTAAAATATGTTTTAAATTTTTATATGTTGATTAGTATAGTGCTTTTATTGTTTGTTAAAGTCAAATTTAATAAAATACTAAGGTTTTCAAGTTTATTATTTGCTTTATTTTTTTCAATTGTCTTATTTTATTTTTCATATATTTTATCATTTAATCTAATGACTAATGTTATTATTCCAGAGACTATCCTTCCTGTAACAATAAGTTTAACTGTTATATGGATTGTTATTTGGAGTTTAAGTGACAAAAATATTTAATTTAAGAAATACCATTATTTTTGTTTTTGTATCAGTACTTTGGAAGATTTTCCTTTCAGCTGTTCTCAGTTTACATTCAGATGAAGCTTATTACTGGTTATGGTCAACAAACCTGCAATTAAGTTATTATGACCATTCTCCAATGATTGCATATTTTATTAAATTGACAACATTGTTTTCTAATTCAGAACTTGCAGTAAGATTTTCTAGTATTATAGCTACAGTTATATTAAGCGTATTTTTATGGAAATTAGTTATAAAATTATTCAATAATGAGCAGGTAGCATCTGTTTCAGTTATATTATTACATGCTATGCCAATGATGTTTACTGCATCTATTATAATTACACCGGATACTCCATCATTTTTATTTTTATCAATAGCAACTTTCTATGTATGGAGTTTAATAGAGACAGAAAATCAAAATTATTGGTATTTGATTGGTTTATTCTTCGGCTTATCTCTTTTGTCAAAATATACAGCGATTCTTTTTATATTAAGTTTATTTATATATTGCATATTTTCAAAAAAAATATCTTGGTTTAAACAATACCAGTTATATATAGCATTATTAATTTCATTAATATGTTTTTTACCGGTAATATATTGGAATTATACGAATGAATGGGTATCATTCTCGTATCAATTTAAGCATGGGTTATCAAATACAGGATATAGATTTAATTACTTATTCGAATATCTTGGTACACAAATGATAATTTTCAACATTTTAGTATTTTTACCTACATTTATTATAAGTTTTATATATCTGTTTTCCAAAGATAAAAAGAAAGTTTTTCTTGCATCATTTTCTTTACCTATAATTTTATTTTATGCTGTTACTGCACTCAAAAAATTACCGGGAGCAAATTGGCCGATACCTGCATATTTTACATTTTCAATAATTGCTGCTGCATATTTTCTTGAAGGTGGGAAAATAAAACATAAATTACTGATAATAGGGATTTGTTTCAATTTAGTTATTTCTGTTCTCATAGGATTGCATGCAAAATATACTATTATACCTTTGGAAAAATTTTCAGATAAAATAGCCGTTGCAGATGCAACAAATTATTTTTATGGATATAAGGATTTAGCTGAAAGATTGCTGGAAGAAAACGTTCAATTTGTTGTGACACCAGCCCATCAAGTAGCTGCTTCTATTGCTTATTATTCAAATAATAAAATCAAAACATGGGCATATTCTAGCCATACAAAAAAAAGCCAATATGATCTTTGGGGATTTCCAAAAGAATGTAGTAATCAAATCGGAGCATTCGTTTATGAACCTAAAGAAAATGGGGAAGAACCTTACGATATAGGAATATTATTTTCAAATGTTTCTGATGAAATATTAAGTCAAAAGACAATAAGACATAATAACATTGTTCGCCAATATAATATTAAAAAGATATCAGGGAAAAGATAGTTTTAAGGTTGAATTATATCTATTTTTCTGTTATACTTTAAAAGAAATTTATGAAATATTTAAAGATAATTTTAAAGGAATTAAAAAGAAAAATAACTATAGTTTTTATCCATCATGGATGTGTAAAACCTATGAGGTTTAGTTTTTCTTTACCTTTTTTGCTGGTGTTTGTTGTATCTTGGACAGTATTTACTTTGTGGGCAGGTTTTATATCTGGGCAGCATATAGATTATTGGAAAGTAAAAGCAGATAATAAAATAATGCAGATAAGAATGTTGTTTTTTGCTGAACAAATACAAAAATCAAAAGAAATGTTATCACAAATAAGAGAAAATGATGATCATATTCGTTCTCTTTTATCTATGGATTCAAAAAGAATGATTATTGAAAATGGTTTAGGTTCAGGCGGACCTACTCCTGTAGAGTCCAGTGCATTATCCGTTTTGTTATCAGGTAATATAAATAGTATTTCTTATGAAAATATAGCAAAAGAATCATTTGATTTATTAGAAGAATATAAAACTTCTATGAAAAGTTATTCTGAAGTTGTTAACCATATAAGTGCACAAAGGGAAAAATTTAGATATACCCCATCTATATGGCCTTGTAAAGGCGTTATATCTTCTCCATTTGGGTTTAGATTACATCCAATTTTTAGAAATAAATTTTTTCATACTGCAATAGACATTGCAAATGTTAAAAATACGCCGATATTTTCTACTGCTGATGGAATAGTTATTTTTGCTGGTTGGCAGTCAGGATACGGATATGTTGTATCTGTTGAACATGGATATAATTATAGAACTGTTTATGCTCATCTTGCTAAAATATTAGTTAAAAAAGGTGAAATTGTTGTAAAAGGGCAAGAAATAGCAAAAATGGGAAATACTGGAAGATCTACAGGAACACATGTTCATTATGAAATTCATTATAACAAAAGACCAATAAATCCTATGAAGTATTTAAGTAGTTATCTTAATTAATAATAAGGTTATTTTATGAGTAAAAAAAACAAAAAACGTTTTGATACGATAGAAACATGGATAGGTTTGGATACTGTTTTTACCGGTGATATTGTTTCAGATAAAATAGTCAGAATAGACGGGAAACTTTATGGCGATATAAAAAAATCAGAAGGTGTTATTGTTGGAGATAGTGCAGAAATAAAAGGGGATATCAATACAAAATATATTATAGTGAGCGGTATTATTGAAGGTAATATAATAGCAAATGATGGAATAGAATTATTAAATAAATCGAAAGTAATTGGTGATATACAGACATCAATTCTTTCAATAGGTGAAGGTGCATTTTTTGATGGTAAAAGTTCCATGTCAAAAACAGAAAAAGATAAATTAGATAATGAGGAAGAAAAATTATGATGACATTTTTAATAAAACACAAAGTTAAGATATTTTTAATAACAATATTAGGTTTTTTAGCCGGTTCTTTTGTCGGTTTTGGTAGTTATCTTTTTGGTGAAAAGACATATTATGATACAGTTGCAGTTGTTAATGGATATAAAATTCCGTATAAAACATACTATGCTCTTTATAATAATACACTAAATATGATGAGACAAACAAATAAAGATTTAAGTGACGATATGTCAAAAAAAGTACAAAATGATATATTAAGAAATTTAGTTCAAGATGAAATTATATGGCAACAGACAAAATACTATGGAATATCTGTTTCAGATGAAGAACTTGCTCTGGATATACAAAACTATCCATATTTCTTAAATGAAAAGGGACAGTTTGACAGCAGATATTACTTTACTTTTTTAAACAATATGAGATTGTCTCCAAAAGATTTCGAAAGTTTAAGAAGAAAGCAGTTGGCATCTAATAAATTACAGGTTTTTATTGCTTCTGCATCAAAAATAACAGATTCTGAATTCGAAGAATTGCATAAACTTTATCCAAATGTTGATGATAATACATTGATACAAATGAAAATGAATGAAGTATTAAATGATTGGTTTGAAAATATAAGACAAAAAACAGCTTTAAAGATTACAATGGAAGGTAAAGAGTAAGTTATTTTAGTGCAATATTAAATTTTTTCATTTCTTTTTTTAATTTTATATATGGTAATCCTACAACAGTGTAGTAATCGCCATATATCTTTTTTACAAAACAATCATCTTTATCTTGGACAGCATATGCACCTGCTTTGTCCATATGTTTACCAATTAAAGTATTCAATCTGCTTTTTGGCAACATTTGCATTTTAACAGTTGCTACATCATAAAAAACAACAGTTTTGTTGTCATCTTTTATTGTAACACCGGTATATACTTTGTGTAAACTACCATTAAGCTCATTTAATATTTCCATAGAATGTTTATGGTCTTTTGGTTTTCCAACAATTTTCCCATTCAAAACTACAATGGTATCGGCAGCTATTATAACAGCATTTTTAATATTCTGTTTAACATTTTTAGCTTTTTCTAATGATAAATATTTTACAATAGAAGAAGGCCTTTTTAAATTAGTTTTTTCTTCTATGTTACTTGATATTATTTTGAAATTCAGGCCCCATTGTTTTAATAGCTCAATTCGTCTAGGAGACTTGGAAGCAAGTATTATTTGTTCTTTAATATTGTTTTTAGACATCTATTTGTCCTTTGCATAGTATTGTCTTTTATCCAATTAAGATAATCAGTGTTTCCATCTTTTATATCAAAGCATATTATTTCCGGTACCTTATACGGATGAATTTTTTTAACTTCTTCAACTATTTTTTTAAAATTTGATTTAGTGCTTTTACAAATAAGTAAATACTCGTCTTTTTTGCAAATTTTATTTTCCCACCAATAAGTGGATTTAATTTTGGATGTAACATTAACACAAGATACAAATTTATTTTCTATAAGATATGTTGTTATTTTATTTGAAACAGTTTTATTTGGGACTGTTATAGTAATAGCTATATATTGCATAATAAACTCCTGTTAGTTATATTACAATAATCAAAAATATCATTCAAGATTATAAATGTAAATAGTTTTTATCTGATTGACAATTGATAGTATTTTTATATATAATGAAAAAAGTTAAATGATTAAAGAAGTCGTCCCGACTCACCTTTACCTTGTATGGGAAAAGGTTAATGTAAATTAGGTGTTATGTTTTATATTTATATTGGGACGGGTATCTTTATCCGTTCTATTTTTTATTTTGTAGGATTTTTCCTACGTGGGAGGGTGTCGTCGATACAAAAAGATATCGTACTAATCAGTACATAAGAGTTCCAGAGGTTAGACTTATTGATGAAAATGGTGGGCAAGTTGGAATTGTTTCTATTGCGGATGCTTTATCAAGAGCACAAGCATGTGGGCAGGATTTGATAGAAATATCTCCTCAAGCAAAGCCGCCTGTATGTAAAATAATAGTTTTTTCTAAGTTTCGGTATGAATTAGCAAAAAAAGAAAAAGAAGCTAAGAAAAAACAAAAAAATGTTCAATTGAAAGAAGTAAGATTGAGAACGAGAATTGCAGAACATGATCTTGAAGTCAAACTGAAAAGAATAAGAGCTTTTCTGGAAGATGGTGATAAAGTTCAGCTTACTGTAATGTTTTCAGGTAGAGAAATGCAACATAAAGATTTAGGTTTTGCAGTTCTTGAAAAGGTTAAAGAAAAAGTTTTAGATATTGCAACAATAGAAGGTAGAATTGCTTCTATGGGAACAAGATCTTTCTTAACTTTAAGTCCTAAGAAAAAAGAAACAAAAAAATAAAATATAATATAATTGGAGGGTTGATCATGCCTAAGATGAAGACTCATAGTGGTGCAAAAAAAAGGTTTAGAGTTACCGGATCCGGTAAATTAAAATACAAAAAACCTGGACAAAGACATTTACTTACCGGAATGAAACCGAATAAAGGCAGAAGCCTTAGAAAATCTGACATAGTAAATGATACAGATATGACAAGAATGAAAAAATTTATGCCATATTCTATGTAATAATGTAGTTTTTCCAAAAAAAATAAGGAGACAGTATAATGAGGGCAAAAAGTGTAGTTTATACAAGACAAAGAAAGAAAAAAACATTTAGATTAGCTAAAGGTTATTATGCAACAAAGAAAAACCGTTGGAGAATGGTAATTCAACAAGTAGAAAAATCTTTAGTATATGCATATAATGACAGAAAAGACAGGAAAGGCGTTTTTAGAAGTATGTGGATAGTAAGACTTAATTCTGCTGTTAGAGAAGAAGGTATGTCTTACAATAGATTTATTTCAGGTTTGAAAAAAGCAAATGTTATAATTGACAGAAAGATGCTTGCAGAAATTGCTGTTACAGATAATGTTACTTTTAAACAACTTGTTGAGATTGCAAAAGCTTCATAATTATTAATATGAATGCATCACCATTAAAGACTATAATATTGTTTTTTATAGCTCTTATATTATTTGGGACAGTATTGTTGTGTTTACCTTTTTCAAGACAAGATAATGCTGTCCTTTCTATATTGTCTTGTCTTTTTACAGCTACGTCAGCAGTGTGCGTAACAGGGCTGTCTGTTGTTGATATAGGAACATATTATTCAACTTTTGGCCAATGGGTTGTTTTGATTTTGATTCAGCTTGGCGGTTTAGGATATATGTTAGTTTCAACAGGATTGGGAATTTTAATAGGGAAGATGGCATTAAAAGATAGAAAAATAATGCAGGAACTGTTTGATATAAATTCTTTTAATGATTTGTTTAAATTACTAAAAAAAGCTGTTTTAATTGTGCTTGGTCTTGAATTAATTGGTGCGACAATTTTAACATTTATTTTTATGGAAACTTCGTCTATCGGAAGATCCATTTATTTAGGTATTTTTCACTCAATTTCAGCATTTTGTAATGCTGGTTTTAGTCCTTTTTCAAATAGTTTGGAAGGCTTTTCTCAAAGTCCTGCAGTATTATATACAATAGCTTCACTTGTAATTTTAGGAGGACTTGGCTTTTTCGTATTAGTTGATGTTATTGATACATTTAGAGGGAAAAATATTAGACTTACATTTCATTCAAAAGTTACTTTATGGATGACATTTGGTATAATAATTTTAGGCTTTTTAGCTTTTTGTTGTAGTGAATTTTTGCCTTTAATAGAAAAACAGAAATCTTTATCTTATATTGTAAATAATTCTTTTTTTCAAACGATAAGTGCAAGAACAGCAGGTTTTAATTCTATACCTTCTGGATTTATAACAACTTTTTCAGCATTTATTTTGATGATATTGATGTTTATAGGTGCAGGATCCGGTAGTACTGCCGGTGGAGTAAAAATTACTACTATAACTTTGGTCTTTGTATTTGTTAGAAGTATTTTAAAAGGGAACGATTCATATCCTTTTGCCGGTAAAAATATGGATATAGATTTAGTTAGGAAATCATTGGCGGTATTTGTGTTGATGATTATATTTGTATTAACGTTTATTGCGGCATTGCTTTGGGCAGAACCAAATCTTGATCCACTTAAAGTTATTTTTGAAGCAGTATCTGCTTGTTGTACAGTTGGACTTACTTTTGGTATTACTTCTGATATTTCGAATTTGGGAAGAGTAATTTTAATATTTGCAATGTTTATAGGCAGAGTTGGTGCTGTAACAGTATTAATATATTTAATGAATAGCAAATTTGTTCAAAGTAATATAAAATATCCAGATGGAAAACTTTTAATATAATAATAAGTTTTTAATGGAGTATTTATGACAAAAAAACAATTTGGTGTAATTGGTCTTGGAACATTTGGTTCAAATGTAGCAAAAGAACTATTTAAAAGAGATTTTCCTGTTCTTGCAATTGACCATGATGAAGAATTAGTTAATAAGATAAGTCCTTTTGTAACTCAAGCAATCGTTGCTGATGCAACTGACGATAATGCATTGAAAAATGCAGGGATAACAGATTGCGACAGTGTTATTATTTCTATAGGTGAAGATGTTGAAACAAGCATTTTGGCAACTTTAATAGTTAAAGATTTGGGTGTCAAAAATGTTATTGTAAAATGTGTAAGTCAGTGGCATTCTAAAATTGCAGTTAAAATTGGTGCTGACAAAGTTGTATATCCTGAACTTGAAATGGCAAAGAAATTAGCTGAAAGTATGGTTTCACCAAATATTTTAGAACAAATAGAGTTTTCGCATGATTATAATCTTGTTGAAATAATTGCTCCTAAGGAATTTTGGGGAAAAACGATAAAAAGTTCCGGAGTCAGAAATAAATATGGAATAAACATTATTGCAATAAAAAGACAAATTCCTTTTGTCAATGATGACGGGCAAACAGATATAAAGGAAGATACTAATATTGCTCCGGGTCCTGATGATGAAATTTTGGAAAATGATGTTTTAGTTGTAGTTGGTAAGCAAGAAGAACTTGAGAAGTTAAAGAAAATATAAGGGTATATATGGATATAAAAGAACAAGAAGAATTATTAGAAATGGCAAAGTTTTATTTTTTAAATAGTAAATTTGATGAGGCTATTATAGAGTTTAAAAAGGTTTTAAAAATTAATCCGTTAAATGCAGATGTTTACTGTAATTTGGGATTGATATATGAAAATAGAAAGCAACAAAGTGAAGCAAAAAAAATGTATGAAAAGTGTTTAGGAATAGATAAAAATAATAAGGTTGCAAGAGATCATATTAATAAACTTATAGGATTTAATGATGAACAAGATTGATTCAATACTTAAAGAAGCATTAGATAAAATTAAAACAGCAGAACTTGATACTATTGAAAATGTTAAAGTTGAATATTTGGGTAAAAAAGGTAAAATTACCGAAATATTAAAAACCATTTCATCTTTATCAATAGAAGAAAAAAAACAAATTGGTTCAGAAATTAACACTGTAAAAAATACTCTTAATGAAGCTATTGATAGTAAGAAAAAAGAAATCACAAATAAACTTTTAGAAGAGAAAATGCAAAATGAAAAGATTGATATTTCTTCTGCTTTTTCATTTGCTTTTCCTAAAGGACATTATCATATAATAAATCAAACTATAGAAGAAATGAGTAATATTTTTGTTTCTTTAGGTTTTGATGTTGCACAAGGCAGAGAAATAGAAACAGATTGGTATAATTTCGAAGCTTTAAATATTCCTAAAGATCATCCTGCAAGAGATACTCAGGATACATTTTATCTTGAAAATTCATCAAATCTTTTAAGGACTCATACTTCTCCTGCTCAGATACATATTATGGAAGAATCGAAACCTCCAATAAAAGTAATAATACCGGGAAGAGTATATAGAAATGAAGCGACAGATGCTTCTCATTCTGCAATCTTTCATCAAATAGAAGGTTTGGTAGTTGGTGAAAAAGTAACTTTTGCAGAACTCAAAGGAACTTTATCGTTGTTTATTCATAGACTTTTTGGTCAAGAAGTAGATTTGCGATTCAGACCTTCTCATTTTCAATTTACAGAGCCTTCAGCCGAAGTAGATATTAAGTGTGTCTTATGTGGCGGTAAAGGCTGTAGAGTTTGTAAAGGTACAGGTTGGCTTGAAATGCTTGGATGCGGAATGGTTCATCCTAATGTTTTTAAATCTGTTAAATATGACCCGGAAAAATATACAGGTTATGCTTTTGGATTAGGGGTAGAAAGATTTGCAATGTTTAAATATGGTATTGACGATATGAGAGTACTATATGAAAACGACTTAAGAGTTTTAAGACAATTTTAAATTTTTATATTATAGAAAGAGGACATAAATGAAGATTTCGTACAATTGGCTCAAAGATATAGTTGATTTTGACTTGTTACCACAAGACCTTTGTCATACATTAACTTTTTTGGGAGTTGAAACTTCTGTTGTTAGTGGTGGAATAAAATGGGAAGGTATTATTACTGCAAAAGTTTTAGAAAAACAAAAACATCCAAATGCAGATAAACTTTCAATATGCAAAGTTAATGATGGCGAAAAAGATTATGAAATTGTTTGTGGCGCCCAAAATGTTGAAGCTGGTCAGACTATTGCTTTGGCAACAATAGGTGCTGTTTTGCCTGGAGATTTCATTATAAAACCTACAAAAATCAGAGGTGTTGATTCAGAAGGTATGATATGTTCAGAACAAGAACTTGGACTTAAAGAAGAGTCAGATGGCATTATGGTACTTGATGAAAAGACTCCTTTAGGTAAAAAATTAGAAGATGTTTTACAAGATATTGATACTATTTTAGAAATAGAAGTTACTACAAATAGGGGAGATTGTTTAAGTCATTGGGGAATAGCAAGAGAAATATCAGCAAAACTTCAGAAAATTCCTAATTTACCACAAATCAAGACTGCAAAATTTGCTGACAGTAACATTATAGAAATAAAAGATAAAGATTTATGTACCAGATATATTGGTTGCCAAATTAAAGGTGTTAAGATAGCACCATCTCCTAAATGGATAGTTGATAAACTTGAAAGTTGTGGCATTAAATCAATTAACAATGTTGTAGATATAACAAATTATATTCTTTTGGAATTAGGTCATCCTTTGCATGCTTTTGATGCATCTACTATTAGTGGAGGGAAGATTATTGTTAGAAGAGCAAACCCTACAGAAAAAATAACTGCATTAGACGGTAAAATTCATGAGCTTACAGAAAATATGCTTCTTATTTCTGATGCATCAAAGCCTTTAGCAATTGCAGGTATTATAGGTGGAGAATTTTCATCAATTACTGAAGCTACAACAGATATATTTTTAGAAAGCGCTGTTTTTAATCCTGGTAATATAAGAAAAACAGCAAGAACTTTAAATATATCAACAGATGCTTCATATAGATATGAAAGAGGGACATCCTGGGAAGTTGCAGAAATGGCTAGTTGGAGAGCCATAAATTTGATTGTAGAAATTGCCGGTGGAAGATTAGAACTTAGAGAAGATATCAATTCTTCGGATAATAAAAAGGTTTTTATTCAATTAAGAGTTGAAAGAGTTGCAAAGATTTTAGGATATGAAATAGATGAAAAAACCATTGCAAATATATTGAGATTTTTAGGTATGGAAATAACTACAAAAGTTGAAAAAGTACTTACTGCAGAAGTTCCATCTTATAGAAATGATATAAAAGAAGAAATTGATTTGATAGAAGAAATTGCAAGGGTAAATGGATATGAAAATATTCCGGTTATCAAAGATTCAAATTCATTTGTAAATACAGGAAAGCAAAATACCAATTCAAGTAAAGTAATAAAAAATATTAGCAATAGTCTTGTTGGCCTTGGTTTTTGTGAAGTTATGAATTATAGTTTTTCAGAAATAAAAGATTTAGATAAATTATATTTAAATTATAGTTATAAAATAGCTAATCCTATTTCAAAGGAAAATGAAGTTTTAAGACCTTCTCTTTTAGTTGGTCTTATGAAAAATTTTGTTTTTAATATCGGACAAGCTACTAATGATATAAAATTCTTTGAAATTGGAAGAGTTTTTGATGATAAAGGTGAAAGAAAAGTTCTAGGTATTTTAATGTCGGGTCCTATATGGCAAACATGGTGGAAATGGGAAGAAAATAAAATAAATCCTATATTTGATTTTTATTTTGCCGGCGGAGTAATAAGCAGTATATTACCATCTAACGAATTTACTATATCAGAAAATAGATCTCCTCAAAAATATTATCATCCCGGGAAAACAGCTGCTATAGTATACAGGGGTAAAGTGGTTGGTCAATTTGGTGTACTTAGGCCGGATATTACATCAGATGTTCAAAATGATGTTGTATATGCAGAAATTGATATTGAAGATATAGAAAATAATTATCAAAGTAAAATTCATCCTTATGAACATATAGCAAAATTTCCTTCTGTAAAAAGAGATATTTCTGTTGTAAGTGATAAAAAAATTAAATTTGATAAAATTGAAAAAGTTATAAAGCAAATAATGAAAACAGGCGGGATTTTGAAAGAATTTAATTTGTTTTCAGTTTACGAAAGTGAAAAGTTAGGATTAGATAAAATCAGCTATTCATTTAGGTTGTTTTATAGGCATAATGATAAAACTTTGAATGATATAGAGGTTAATACAGATATGCAATTGCTTTTGGATAAACTAAATAAAGATTTAGATATTAAGTTAAGAAGTTAGAACCAATATGTAAAAATAAATGAATATATTGATTTTTTGATATTCATAATATATAATTAATATGAGAGATGTTTTAAAGAGGTTTTTTTATGACAATAAAAAAAGCAAAGAAGAAGGTTTGGTCAAAGCCTAAGCTTACTAAAATAAAAGTTGAATTGGATTCTATAATATCTGCAAGCGACATGTATTATTAATGCATATTGCTTGTTGGTTTTTAAATAGTTATAAAACATGTACCTGCGAAAGTGGGTATATTGTTTTTTCTGTAGGTAAATATGAAAATTGGCATAGATATTGAAGAAGTAAAAAGATTTTCTAAACTTGTTAAAGATGATACATTCCTTAAAAGAATCTTTTCTCAAAATGAAATAGATTATTGCTTATCAAAAAAAAATTTATCACAACATTTTGCAGTCAGATTTGCCGGCAAAGAAGCTGTCTGGAAAGCAATCAACAGCAAAAAAAATATTTCAATAACCGATATTTCTTTTAAAAATATAGACAATGGAAAACCAGAGGTCTATATAAAAAACAAAAGGATATCTTATATTGATATTTCTTTTTCACATACAAAAAATACAGTAGTTGCAGTTGCTATAGTATCCAAATAACTATGAAAATTCATAATATTTTTGATAGATCTCCATTGAGTTATAAAAATGATTTTGGGCATATTTTGGTTATAGGCAGTTCTTACAATATGCCTGGAGCTGGTGTATTATGTGCCAACTCGGCAATTCGTAGCGGTGCCGGACTTGTCACATTTGCATTCCCTGAATCTGCTTATCCTGTAATTGCTAAAAATATTAAGCCGGAAATAATGCTTTTACCTCTTAAAGAAAAAAATAAAAAAATAACTAATAAAGCACAGAAAGAAATATTGGAGTTTATAGAAAAAAAGAATATTAAATCTGTTGCAATAGGTTGTGGTGTAGGTCAAGATATAAATATTAAACAGATTATAAAATCTATCATTAATAAATTTGATATTTATGTTGTAATTGATGCTGATGGTATTAATTCTTTTCAAAAAGAACAAAAAAATGGGGTGATTAAAGATTTTGTAAATGCCAAAGCTAAAATTATAATTACTCCGCATCCAAAAGAATTTGAAAGAATATCAGGTATAACTTACAACTCTACAGATTTTTTTAGAGAACAAATAACTAAAACTTTTGCTAAAAATAATGATATAATTTGTGTATTAAAGGGACATAGAACGGTTGTCAGTGACGGCAATAATATTTATAATAATAATACTGGTAATGCAGGCATGGCAACTGCCGGAAGTGGTGATGTTTTAACAGGAATTATTTCAGCTTTTGTATGCAATAAAGATAAAAGTTTAATTTTAAAGGTTGCTACGGCAGTATATATACATGGTCTTGCAGGTGACAAAGCAAGTAAAGAAAAAACACAAACATCACTTATAGCAAGTGATATAATTGATAATATTGCATCAGCCATTAGGAGCATAAAATGAATATGTTTGAAAAATTGCAAAAAATAAGAAGAACTATACATCAAAATCCGGAGTTAGGTAATGAAGAATTTAAAACAGCTGATTTTGTTGAAAAAATCTTAAAACAACATAAAATAAAAACATATAGATTATGTGATACCGGAGTTGTTGGTATTATAGAAGGAAAGAAACAAAGTAAAAGCAAAACAAAAATAATAGCATTAAGAGCCGACTTAGATGCATTGCCAATATTAGAAAAAAATAAAACAAGTTACAAATCAAAAAATAACGGTATTATGCATGCTTGCGGGCATGACGGCAATACTACAATAATGCTTGGCACAGCAATACTTTTATCACAGCAAACTGAAGAATTCTCCGGGAAAGTTCAATTTATATTTCAGCCTAATGAAGAAGCATCCGGTGGTGCACAAAGGCTGATAGAAGCAGGTGTATTATCAAAAAATAAAGTAGATTGTATTTTGGGTGTTCATGTAAGTCCTTGGGTAAAAACCGGAAGAGTTGCACTTAGATATGGCGCAATGATGGCAGGCGTTGATAAATTTGTGATTGAAATAAATGGTCTTTTAGGACATGGGGCATATCCTCATTTGTCAAAAGATTCAATTGTTGCAGCTTCAGCTTTTGTTACATCATTACAAAATATAATTTCAAGAACATTAAGTCCGCTTGAGCCGGCAGTTATTACTGTTGGAGAAATCTCAGGCGGAGAAAGATATAATATTATTTGTGATAAAGTAAAACTAGTAGGTACAGTAAGAACATTAAATAAAAAAACCAGAGAACAAATAAAGAAAGAAATAATAAAGAGACTAGAAGGAATTTGTAAAATTTATGGTATGACTTATAATATAGATTATAGATTGTTAGGCAGCCCTCTTATTAATGATGATTCAATCGTTGATATCTGTTTGAAAAGTGCAAAAGAATGTTATGGTAAAAAATCAGTTGATTTATTGACAGAGCCGTCAATGGGCGGAGAAGATTTTGCAGAATACTTAAAAGATGTTAAAGGTTGTTTTATATATATCGGAACATCTTCAAATAAAGCTACCTCTTATCCTTGGCATCATGAACAGTTTGATTTAGACGAAAAGGCTCTTCCGGAAGCTTCTAATTATATTGCTTACACAGCAAAACTTATTTTAAATAAGTAAAAAATATGAAAATAATACAAACTATCATTTCATTATGTTTTATTATTGGCTTGAACTTTTTTTGCCAATGGTTAGTATCAGTATTAAATATTAATTTTCCGGCATCTTTAATCGGTATGATAATTTTAAGTTTGTTAATGTATTTTAAAATTATCAAAATTGAATTTATAGAATATGGCGGGGAATTATTATTAAATAATATAAGTTTATTTTTTGTTCCGCTTTTAGTCGGCGGGATAGGTTATTTATTTGTGGTTAAAAATGATTTAATAATGATTTTTGAAATTTTTATAATAACTTCGGTAATCTTAATAATAGTAACAGGTTTATTAGTACAATATTTATTAATGAAAAAAATATATAAAAAAAGAAAGGTACAACTTTCAAAAAGATGATATGGAAAATATAATTATAAAAATTTTAATACTAATATCTACAATATTAATATATAAGTTAACTACAAAAATTAAACATATAAAATATATGTCAATTATTCCGCCGGTTATTTTGTGTGCAATAATAATTTATGCTTTAAATATATTATTGAAAATAGATTATAATACATATAATAACGGAGGAAAGGTTCTTACATTTCTATTAGGACCGGCAATTATTGCTTTTTCTTTACCGCTTATAAAAAATTTAAAAGTTTTACAAAAAAATTATAGTGTTATTCTTATAGGTGTTTGTATTTCAACAATATTTGCCATTTTATCTGTTGTTTGTGTGGCATTAGTTTTAAAAGCAAATACAAATATTATGTTGTCTATAGTTCCAAAAGCAGTTACTACACCGGTAGCTATTGAAATATCAAAAGTCTTAGGCGGTAAACCTGAGATAACAATTTTGCTTACAATTTTTTCAGGAATGTTTGGCGCTATTTTTGGGCATTGGATATTGAAAGGTATCAATGTAACAAATAATCTTGCTATCGGAGTTGCTATAGGCTCTGTTAGTCATGTTCTTGGTACAGCAAAATGCTACGATCAAAACTCATTGCAGGCAGCTGTTAGTACTATTACTTTAGTTTTATCTTGTGTTACAACTGCAATAATCGCACCGTTAATAATTAAAATTATATTTTAGTTTTATTTGTTTATAATAATATTTTTTAGTAATATAAAGATAATATTAGTATAATTATAGAGGTAATAAATGGCTAAACTTATTACAATTGTTGATGATGAAGAAGATATACTAGAACTTTTATCTATTAATCTTAAAAAGAATGGATATAATGTTCAAACATATACAAATGCTGCAGATTTATTCAAACAAATAAATAAAAAAATTCCGGATTTAATTATATTAGATATCATGCTTCCTGATATGGATGGTTATGATATATGTAAAAAAATTAAAAACGATTCAACTCTTAGTAATATTCCAATAATAATGTTAAGTGCTAAGTCTGAAGAAACAGATAAAATTATAGGACTTGAACTTGGTGCAGATGACTATGTTACAAAACCGTTTTCTCCTAAAGAATTAGTTGCAAGAGTCAAAGCTGTGTTAAGAAGAAATGAAACTAAACAAACTTCAAAAGCTTGTTTTATTGCTGATGGGAAAATAAAACTTAATAGAGAAGAATTTAACATAATTGTAGACGGCAAAAAAGTGGATGTTACAAATACAGAATTTAAATTGTTAGAACTGTTAATGTCAAAAAAAGGATTTGTATTTTCCAGAGATAAAATTTTAGATTATATATGGGAAGATAAGGATATTTTTGATAGAACTATAGATGTGCATATAAGACATTTAAGATCAAAGCTTGGTAAATTTGGGAATATTATAAAAAATATTCATGGTGTAGGTTATAAAATTGAAGATCAATAGTTTTTTTATTAAGTTGTTCTTGTCTTTTTTTATAAGTATATTTTGTGTGTCATCAATTTTTTTTATCGCAACAAATCAATATATCAAAAAACAAAATCAACAAATTTTTATTGAACAATTATCTATAAATAAAGATATTGTTTTAAAAGAAGTTATACCTTTACTGAAAAATAAGAATATTAAAGAACTTACTGTTTTCGTAAATGTTCTTTCAAAAACAATGCAAAGAAGAATAACAATAATAAATATTAATGGCAAAGTTATTGCAGATTCAGACAAAAATATTTTGGAAATGCAAAATCATTTAAACAGAAGTGAAATTAAAAATGCTTTAACAGGAAAGACAGCTCATGATATTCGTTATAGTTCTACATTAAATCAAGAAATGTTATATATTGCTTGTCCAATAGAAATAAATTCACAAATAGTTGCAATTTTAAGGTTAAGTATGCCTCTTAGTACAATAAATATCTTTTCACAAGAAATGAGAAAAAATATTTTAATTATTATTTTAATTGCTTGTTTTATAGCTTTATTTTTATCATATTTTTTTACAAAAAAGATTTCTAATAAAATTACAAAATTAAAAAATGCTTCTGACAAAATGGCAAAAGGGGATTTTAAAATAAAAATTCTTACAAAATCAGAAGATGAACTTGATAAATTGGCTGAAAGTTTTAATTTTATGAGTGAAAAAATAGAACAATTGTTTTCTCAAACAAAAGAACAAAATGATAAATTAGATAAAATTCTTTCTTCTATTGATGATACTATTATTTTATTGGATAAATCAGGTAAAATTTTATTGCATAATAATGCTTTCAATAAACATTTTAAAAATATAAATCCCGATAATAAATATTATTGGGAAGTTTTTAGAGCCGAACAAATAGATCTGTCTATTAATGATTTAATAAAGAAAAAGAATATTACAATATCGAAAGAAATAAAAGAAGAGGAAAAATATTTTTTGTTTACCGCTTGTTCTGTTTTAACAAGTGATAATATTGTTTTAACTTTTCATAATATTACATCAATGAAACAAATGGAATTAATAAAACGAGAATTTGTAGCAAATGCTTCACATGAATTAAAAACACCTCTTACAGCAATTAATGGTTTTGTTGAAACAATAGAAACGGAAACTGATATAGAAAGTATTAAACATTATATTGAAATAATTAAAAAACATTCATTAAGATTATCTAGAATAGTTACGGATTTATTATCTCTGTCAGAAATGGAACATAACAGAAATATAGAATTGATTCCGTTACAGTTAGAAGAAATAATATCAAATACTATGAATCTGTTTACCAATAAACTAAATGCTAAAAATTTATCATTTAATTTTATAAAAAAAGATGGAGAAAAATATACAATACTCGCAAACGAGTTTTATATAGAACAAATGCTTATAAACTTAATAGAAAATGCAATAAAATATACAGAAGAAGGACAAATTACTATTAAACTAGACAAAGATAAAGATAAGGTTATATTAGAAATAGCAGATACAGGTATAGGAATAGCTGAAGAACATTTATCAAGAATATTTGAACGGTTTTATGTTGTTGATAAAGCAAGAAGCAGAAAGACCGGTGGGACAGGGTTAGGTTTAGCTATTGTTAAATATATAGTTAACAACCACAATGCAATTATTGAAGTTTCAAGCAAACAAAATATTGGTACTACTTTTACGATTAGATTTTAACTTTTAAAATTTTTTATCATTTCTTAGAGTTGTTTTTAGAATTCAGACCTCGTTTTACTCATTGGTGTAAATTCAATATTTCATATTAACAAATCCTTAACAATTTCTTCATTTTTATTTAATTTTCATTTTGTATTATTGTGCCATGAACAATAATTTTGTAAATGAAAATTATAAGAAAAAAGGAGGAAGTATGAAGTTAAAAAGAAGCATGATGTTAGTTTTAGGATGTGCAATGATGTTATCAGTTAAAACATTTGCATCAGGAGTTGATGATCTTGCAAACTTGCTTGCAGAACAGGGAGTAATTACTTACGGGCAGGCACAACAGATAATTACAGAATCAAATGAACAGGCAAGACAGGAATTAGCAAGTGGAAAAGCTAAAACTGCTCCTGCATGGGTGCAGAATTTAACGTTTAAAGGTGATCTCAGGGTAAGAGCCCAGTATGATTGGAGTGCATCTGACAAAGTAAGAATAAGAGAAAGATTAAGATTCAGAATGGGCGCAGAAACAAGACCTATTGATAAGTTGACAGTTGGTTTTGGTTTTGCAACCGGTGCTTTATCATCCTCAACCGGTGCAGATTCCAGTTCAAGTTCTACAAATCACACATTTCAATATATGGACAAACCTAATTTATTTGTTGATTATGCGTATATTCAGTACGAACCTTATAACTGGATTGCCGTAAGAGGCGGTAAAGTAAAAGCAAAAACTCAAGTATGGAATTCAAGCGATTTAATATGGGATGGAGATTATAATCCGGACGGACTAAATGCAACAGCATCAACACAGTTGTCAGAAAGTATAAAATTGACAGGAAATGCAGGATTGTATACCTTCGGTGAAACAAGAAAAGGAAAAGATGCTGCCGATGCATATATATTGCAGCCTGTTATTGAATATAAAGAAGGCGACATCAAGGTAAAAGCAGCTTTGGCATATCAGCAGTTTAATTTTGAAGGAAGAAATCAAACTATGCTTAGAGAAGCTTCTATAGGTAATGTAAATTATAAAATAGTAAATCCAAGTTTGTCAGTTGATTTCAGCAATGTTGCCGGTTCTTATACATTAAGTTTATTCGGCGATATGGCGCAAAATATACAAAGTGATTTGCCAAAAGATTCTAATGGTGATGATCAAACTAAGGGTTATCTTGCAGGTTTAGGTTTTGGTCATGCGAAACTTGATACTTTCGGAACATGGAATTTAAAAGCTATGTATAGATATCTTGAAGCATATGCTGCACCTGATAAATTGGGAGATTCAGATGCATACGGAGGAAGTGCAGGAAAAGGATTTGAAATTGTTGCGAACTTTGGATTAACAAAAGCACTTTCTTTAGGAATAGATTATTATCAGATGACAAATATTAACGGCGATGTTCCAAAAAGTCTTTGCCAGTTTGATTTTGTGTGTAAGTTTTAAGAAAAAAGGAGATAAAAAATGAAATTATTAAAAAGTTTGTTTGCAGTAATGCTGATGATAACTTGTGTAAATTCGGTATTGTTGGCAAAAGTTATTGTTGAAGGATCTACAACTGTTCTGCCTATAGCCCAGAGAGCAGCTGAAGAATTAATGGATTCAAATAGTCAAATAGAAATAACAGTAAGAGGCGGAGGTTCAGGAGTAGGGATTAACTCTCTTATATCAAAGAAATGTGATATTGCAACAGCATCAAGAGCAATCAAAGATTCAGAATTAAATAAAGCTAGTTCAAACGGAGTTGCTCCAAAAGCATATGTAGTTGCTATGGATGGTATAGCAGTAGTTGTCAATTCTGACAATCCGGTTAGAAAACTTAGCAAGTCACAAGTAAAAGATATTTTTACAGGTAAAATTTCTAATTGGTCAGAAGTTGGCGGATCAAATGTGAAAATAGTCATTGTTTCAAGAGACAGTTCAAGCGGGACATTTGAAGCTTTTAATGAACTAGCATTAAATAAAGCAAAAGTAAGGGCTGATGCTCTTATGCAGGCATCTAACCAAGCAGTGGCTACAACAGTAAGAAATACAAAAGGTGCTATTGGCTATGTTGGAATAGGTTATGTAAAAGACTTAGCAGATGTTTCAATAGATGGAATTAGAGCAACACCTGAGACAGTTCTTTCTAATAAATATCCTTACTCAAGACCATTGTTTATGTATACAGATGGTAATGCTAAAGGGGAAGCAAAAGAATATTTAGATTTTGTTCTTAGTGTAGATGGTCAGACATTAGTAAAGAGAGAAGGTTTTATAGGATTGAAATAAACAATAGTTTTGTATTGTTGTTAACTTTTGAAATGCAAGTGTTTTATATACACTTGCATTTCTTCATTTTATAAATGGTTAAAAATTTTAACAATTTCTTAACAAATAATTTATTCTTTATTAACTTATATTTTATACAATTTTACAAAAGTTACAAAAGAGTTAAATAAAATGAATAGTAAAAAAGAAAAAATTATTAAATTGATATTTACAGTTTTAGCATTCGCATCGCTATTATTTTTATTAGGTATAATAATTGTATTATTTAAAGAAAGCTTTTCTATATTCAAAAACATAAATGTATTTGATTTTGTTTTTGGCAGACATTGGTATCCGACATACGAACCGGCAGAATACGGTATTTTACCATTAATAGTGGCATCTTTTTGGGTTACATTAGGCGCAATGTTTGTATGTATTCCTCTTGGTCTTGGAAGTGCTTTATATATTAATGAACTTGCTTCATTTAAACAAAAACAAATATTAAAGCCTATTATAGAAATACTTGCCGGTATACCATCAATTGTTTATGGATTTTTCGGTATGCTGATAGTTGCCCCATTCTTACAAAATCTTTTTAATATTCCGACAGGTTTATGTGCTTTTACTGCAAGTTTAGTATTAGGAGTAATGGCAATACCAACAGTAGCAAGTTTATCTGAAGATGCATTAAGTTTTGTACCGAAAAGTTTTAAAGAAGCTTCTTATGCCCTTGGTGCAAATCGTTGGCAGACATTAGTAAAAGTTATAATTCCTGCTTCAATATCCGGTATATCTACATCAATAATTTTAGGTATGAGCAGGATAGTCGGTGAAACTATGACAGTTCTTATGGTTTCAGGCGGTTCTGCAATTATACCTAAATCTATTTTTGATCCTGTTAGACCAATGACTTCAACAATTGCAGCTGAAATGGGAGAATCAGCAGTTGGTTCACAACATTATCATGCTCTTTTTGCAATCGGTTTAATTTTATTTTTAATTACACTAATTTTTAATGTTGTAGCTGAACATATAAGCAAAAAATATAGAGTTAAATTAGGGTTAAACAGATGAAAAATAAAATATATCAATTTTTAGGTTTTTCAATTATAACACTTTGTATAATCATTACACTTTTATTTTTAGCTAGCATTATATATTTAATTGCATCGAAAGGTTTTAGTTCAATATCTTGGGAATTTTTAACGAGTATACCAAGAAAATCTATGACAGAAGGCGGAGTAGCGCCTGCAATCATTGGAACTTTTTATTTGGTGATTGGGTCCATAATTATAGCTTTGCCTTTGGGTGTAGCTTGTGCAATTTATATAAATGAATACAGCCCAACAGGGTATGCAGTTAATATAATAAGAATGAGTATCAATAATCTTGCCGGTGTTCCTTCCGTTGTTTTCGGATTATTTGGACTTGCAGTTTTTGTAAATTTCTTTGGATTTGGAGTATCAATATTATCAGGAAGTTTGACATTAGCAATGCTGATTTTACCAAGCATTATATCAGCTTCTCAAGAGTCTTTAATGGCAGTTCCATATTCAATCAGAGAAGCTTCTCTTGCTTTAGGTGCAACACAGTGGCAAACAATTAAAAAAATTGTATTACCGACAGCTTTACCTGGAATTATGACAGGAGTAATTTTAAGTATAGGCAGAGCAGCAGGTGAAACAGCTCCTATACTTTTTACAGCAGCAACATTTTATAGAAGAAGTTATCCTAATTCTCCAATGGATGAAACGATGGCTTTGCCATATCATATATATGCACTTATGACAGAAGGAACTCATCCTGATAAACAAGTTGCAATAGCTTACGGATGTTCATTAATTCTTTTAGTAATAGTGTTGCTTATATCAGCCTTTGCAATAATATTAAGAAATAAATATAGGAGTACTTATGTCAACTAATAATGATAGAGTTAAAATAAAAGCTAGTAATATAAATTTTTACTATGGACAAACTCATGCAATCAAAAATTTAAGTATAGATATTCACGATAATAAAGTTACAGCTTTTATCGGTCCGTCAGGTTGCGGGAAATCAACTTTTTTAAGAATGTTAAACAAAATGAATGATTTAGTTCCAAATACCAGAGCAGATGGAAGTTTACTGTTTGATGGACAAAATATACTGGAAAGAAATATAGATGTTGTCGGTGTAAGAAAAAAAGTTGGTATGGTATTTCAAAAACCTAATCCATTTCCGAAAACTATATTCCAAAATATTGCTTATGGACTTGAAGTTAATGGGGTTAAAGATAAAGAATTTATAAGAAAAAGAGTAGAAGATTCATTAAAAAAAGCAGCTTTGTGGGAAGAAGTAAAATCAAGACTTCATACAAGTGCTTTAATGTTATCCGGCGGACAGCAGCAAAGATTGTGTATTGCAAGATGTTTAGCTGTTGAACCAAAGGTTATTTTGTTTGATGAGCCATGTGCAAGCTTAGACCCTATATCAACTAATAAAATTGAAGAATTAATTTTAGAGCTTAAAAACTTTTATACAATTGTGATAGTTACACATAATATGCAACAGGCAGCAAGAGTTTCAGATTATACAGCATTTATGTATTTAGGAGAACTTATTGAATTTGATAAAACATCAACAATATTTACTGTTCCAAAACAGCCAAAGACAGAAGAATATTTGTCAGGAAAATTCGGTTAATTTTATATATGAAATTAAATACTTGTAGAGGAAAAAGGGAATGTTAAATGAAAGAATAAAAGATTTAAAAAAACATTTGATCGATTACAGTAATCTTGTAGAGAAAATGTTACAGACAACCACGAAAGGACTTTTAGATAAAAATAAAGATTTATTGAATGATGTAATAAATATAAAAGAACCGATTGCCAATCAATATGAAATTGAGTTTGATGAAATCTGTACTAATACAATTGCACAATATCAGCCTGTTTCAAAGAATTTAAGGACTCTTATTAGTATTATTAAAATGAGTAATGATTTAGAAAGAATGGCTGACCATTGTGTAAATATAGCAGAATATAGTTTATCTTTGATAAAAGAACCTGATATTAAACAATTGATAGATTTGCCTAAGATGGCTATGTTCACGAACAGTATGTTGAAAGATAGTATCCAAGCATTTGTTAATGAGGATATTTGTCTTGCAAAAGATGTTTGCTTAAGAGATGATCAAATAGATAAATTAAATAAAATTATTAAAGAAGATTTATATGTACTAATGAAAGAAAACAGTGATGTTATAAAAAATGCTTTAAAACTTATAGCTATATCAAGTAATTTAGAAAGAATTGCAGATTTAAC
>JAQVBD010000040.1 GCA_028690485.1 Endomicrobiaceae bacterium | reverse complement strand
AAAGCTTCTTTTATTGATATTGCTGACGGAACCGGAAGAATACAAGTATATGTAAGAACAGACCAAGTAGGAATAGATGCTTTTAAAATATTTAAAGAAATGTCAGATTTGTCTGATTTTGTTTTAATATCCGGAATCCCATTTAGGACGAGAACCGGAGAGTTAAGCTTAAAAGCTGAAAAATTTCAGATTATCTGCAAAGCATTTAGACCTCTTCCTGAAAAATGGCATGGACTAAAAGATACGGAAACAAGATATAGACAGAGATATCTAGACTTAATTGCAAATTCAGAAGTAAAAGAAGTATTTATAAAAAGAAGTCTTGTAATATCTTCTATCAGAAAGAAACTTGAAGAATTAGGATTTATTGAAGTTGAAACTCCTATTTTACAGTCTCTTGCCGGCGGAGCAAATGCAAAACCATTTACAACACATCATAATGCTTTAGATATAGATTTATTTATGAGAATAGCACCTGAATTATTTTTAAAAAGAATTGTAGTCGGCGGAATAGAAAGAGTTTTTGAAATCGGAAGAAATTTCAGAAATGAAGGTATTGATAGGAATCATAATCCTGAATTTACAATGATGGAATTGTATCAAGCTTATGCAGACTATAATGATATGATGGATTTAACAGAATTACTTATTAAAACAGCAGCAGAAAAAATAGGTTCTAAAGTAAATTTAAATTTTAGAAGAGCAAAACTTTTTGATTTAATAAAAGAATATACCGGGCTTGAACTTTTACAATATGTTGAAACCGGTACAATGTTTGAACAAGTAAAACATTTGAATTTAGATTTACCTAAAGATGCAAGCGACCAAAAAATATTAGATCAGGTTTTTGACGAAAAAGTAGTTCCACATTTACAAGAACCGACTTTTGTAATGGATTATCCGGCTGTATATTCTCCATTAACAAAAGTTAAATTTGAACAACCGGAAATTGCAGAAAGATTTGAACTTTATATAAATGGAATGGAAATTTGTAATGCTTATTCTGAGTTAAATGATCCTCATTTACAAAAAATAAGATTTAAGCAACAAGTTGAAGCAAAGAAAAAAGGTGATGATGAAGCCCAGCCTTATGATGAAGATTTTATAAATGCACTAGAACAAGGATTACCTCCTACAGGAGGACTTGGAATAGGTATAGACAGGTTGGTTATGATTTTAACAGAAGTTGATTCTATCAGAGAAGTAATATTTTTCCCTGCTATGAGGCCTGAATGTTAAATTCACCAGAGTTATTTATTGCTTGCAGATATCTTAAGGCAAGAAAAAAAGGATTCTTTGCTTTTTTGACTACACTTATAGCTATTGGCGGTACAACTCTAGGCGTTTGTGCTCTTGTTATAACTCTTGCTGTAATGAGCGGGTTTCAGCGAGATATAAGAGCAAAAATTCTTGGTATACAACCACATATTTATCTTTCAAGGGTTGATGGAGCTGTGTTTGATAATTATAAAGATATTATTCAGAAACTGAATGGTGTGCAATATATAAAATCAATGTCACCATACATTTTTGGACAATCTATTATAAAAAAACAGGGATATACTTCAGGAACAGGAGCTCTCATTAAAGGTGTCGATTATAAGGCTGAAAATTCTATGATAGACATTACTGATAAACTTTTACCGGATAATCTGCTGGCAAATAATACAATCAAAAAAAATGGCATTATATTAGGAAGTGAAATAGCTAAATCTATAAATGTTACTGTAGGAGAAAATGTAATTGCAATGTTTCCAAGTCAATTATCTTCTATTCCTAAAATGAAAAAATTTCAAGTTGAAGCTATTTTCCATTCCGGAATGTATGAATATGATACAACTTTAGCTTATGTTGATATTAACACTGCTGATGAAATGTTTTCTTTTGAAGGCGGTGTAAGTGGTATTGCTATAATGACAACTAATTTTGAAAAAGCAGTTGAATATTCAAAAGATTTACAAATAAAATTATCTTATCCATACAGAACAAAGTCGTGGATTGAAATGAATAAAAATTTATTTTCTGCTTTAAAGCTGGAAAAAATTATGATGTTTATTATCTTGGCATTAATTATAATAGTTGCTTCATTTAATATAATATCTAACACTCTTTTATTAAGTGTTGAAAAATCTAAAGAAGTTGGAATACTTTCTGCTATGGGTTTTTCTAAATTTTCAATATCTAAAATATTTTTTTATGAAGGGATTATTGTTGGTAGTGTCGGAACAGTCTTAGGGCTTATGGTTGGTTTATTAATAAGTTATGGTTTAAAAAACTTTGATATATTTAAATTGCCTCAAGGTGTATATTATGTAGATAAACTACCTGTAATGATTATTCCATTTGATATTATTTCGGTATGTTTATGTGCTTTTTTTATAACGATATTGTCTGGATTATATCCGGCATATCAAGTTGCAAAATTAGAGCCGCTAGAAGCTATAAAATACGGATAAACAAATGAAAATAGTAACTAAAAATTTAATTAAAAATTATGCTAAACCAAAAACTCCGGAAGTTTGTGTATTAAAAGGTATTGATTTAAATATAAACTCTGGTGAAAAAGTAGCTTTAATGGGTCCATCCGGAGCAGGTAAAAGTACTTTAATTCATATTTTAGGGCTTATGGATATCCCTACTTCCGGCGATGTTTTTATTGACGATATTAAAGTCAATTCATATGATAGTACAAAATTATCTAATATGAGAAAAGAAAACATTGGATTTGTATTTCAATTTCATTATTTACTTGCAGATTTTAATGTTTTAGAAAATATTTTGATACCTGTATGGAATGATAGAATTAAAAAAATTAGCAGGGCAAATGAATTATTAGAAATTATGGGATTAACTTCAAGAAAAACTCATATGCCTCATGAATTGTCCGGAGGAGAGCAACAACGAGTGGCCCTAGCAAGGGCATTGATTAATAATCCAAAAATACTTTTTGCCGATGAACCTACAGGCAATTTAGATAGAAAAACAGGTGAAAAAATTGAAAATTTGATGTTTAGTATATGTAATCAGTTAAAAACAACTTTAGTTGTAGTTACACATAGTGAAGAACTTGCAAAATCTGCTGACAGACAATTAAAGATGATTGACGGTAAATTAATCTAATATATTTATATTGAGGAGAAGAAAATGAAAATTTATCTTAACGGAAAATTTGTTAACAAAGAAGATGCAGTAGTATCAATTTTTGATCATGGTTTATTATATGGAGATGGAGTTTTTGAAGGTATTAGAGCATATAATGGCAGAGTTTTTAGATTAAGAGAACATATTGACAGATTATGGGATTCTGCAAAAGCTATTGCGCTAGAAATTCCTTTAGCAAAAACAGAAATGGAAAAAGCTCTTTTGCAAACATTAGCTATTAATAAATTAACAGATGCATATATCCGTTTAGTTGTTACCAGAGGTGTTGGCGATTTAGGGTTAGATCCTGCTAATTGCTCTGAACCAACAATTTTTATAATTGCTGATAAAATTGCTCTTTATCCGGAAAGACTATATACAGAAGGTCTTGAAGTTATAACAGTTTCAACAAGAAGAAATATGCCTGATGCATTAAGTCCAAATATAAAATCTTTAAACTACCTTAACAATATTATGGCAAAACTTGAAGCAAAAAGAGCAGGTGTACCTGAAGCTATAATGCTAAATGCTCAAGGTTATGTTGCTGAATGTAGCGGAGACAATATTTTTACAATTAAAAATGGTCTAGTTTATACACCACCTGCTTCAGCAGGAGCTTTAAAAGGTGTTACAAGAAATGCAGCTATTGAACTTATAAAAAATAAATTGAAATTAGAACTTAAAGAAGAACTAATTACAACTTATGATCTTTATTGTGCAGATGAATGTTTTTTAACAGGAACAGCTGCAGAAATTATTCCAGTTGTAAAAATTGATGGAAGAATAATTGGTGAAGGTAAACCTGGTAAAATTACATTGAAACTTTTTAAAGAGTTTAGAAGTCTAACTAGATCAACAGGTGTACCAATTAACAAGAAATAGTTTTGTTATTATGATATAAAATTAATGTGGAAAAAAATAAGATATGTTTTATATTTTTTAGTTTTAATAGTAATATTCTCTATCACTGTAAGTGACAGAGAATATTACTATGTTCCAATTATTCAAAATCATATTAATAAAATAACAAATTCAAAAATAAAATTTAGAAATTTTTCTATTTCCTTACCTTTTGAGATATCCATTTACGATATAGAATATGACAACGAATTTTTAATAGACAAAGCAACATTAAAATTTGACCCTTTAATATTTTTTCAAAATCTAAAAAAACCGCTTAAATCTCTCGTTGCTGTTAATATAAATAAATTAATTTATATTGATCAAAATAACAAACCAATAAACAAAGATAATCCAGTCACTCTCTCATCATTTAAAATACAAATATTAAAAAACATATTAAAACTATTTAATTTAAATATTTTGATAAAAAACACTAATATCCTTTATCAAGACTATTTATTAAAAGCAACCGATACAGAAGTTCATATTAATGAAAATATCAAATTAACAACATTTGTCAATTATAATAATCATAATTTAAATTTAACAGGAACCATTGATTTAACTAATACATCATTGGTATCAAATTTTGACATAGATTTATATGGGAATGTTAAATTAATATCTGCTCTTAGCGGACAATATAATTTAACTGACAACTCTTTTGATTACAAATTACAAACAAAACAATTTACATTTGATAAATTGCTGTTTGGTAAATCAAATACTTATATTAAAAAAGATAATACCGGCTTATTAATTAATTCTCAAGGAGATTTTGGTACTTTATTTTATAAAGCAGAACCAACGAGTTTTGACATTTGGAATTCAAGTGGAAGTATTATTATTAGAGATAGCAATGATATCTTACATACTGATGTTGATTATTCTGCAACAATGCAAAACAAACTATTAAATATTTCCATACAAACAAAAAACACAAAAATATTAAACAATAATTTTGGAACTTTAGATATCAAAGTAAATAATAATAATGATCAAATTAATTTAAGCTGTTATCATAATACAAATAATACTTTTAATGCCGTTATTCAAAAAAACGGGAACTATACTATTGATATCTATACAAAAAAAATCAGAAATGGTCAGTTAATAGGGAACTATAAAACCGGAGAAGTTTCTGTTGATATCAAGAATATTCCAATAAGAAAATTACCTTTCTTATCATCTTTTAAAAAAATAAAAGGACAAGTTTCTTTATATGGAAATATAGGTAAAACAAGCGGAAATATTTTCTTACAGGCAAAAAACATATCTTCCAAAAAATTAAAACAATTTGATACTTTCGGCAAGATATCAAAAGAGTATTCAAAATGGATATTCGATATTGCAACTAAAGATAAAAAATTAGTAATGAAAGGGTTTTATGAAACAAAAAAACATCATAATATTGAATTTTACTATTCTGGTGTAGACAGCAACAATTTACTAAAAATGTTAGGTTTTAATCCACAACTTTCAGGTCTTGCAACCGGGTATATTAAATATGATTCCAATGAATTAACTCAAATAGATATTAATTTAAAAAATGGTTATTTATTTGAAAATAAATTTAGTGATTGGACAATTTTAGGAACTATTTCTCCGACAACAATTAATATATCGACATTTATATTTAAAGGCAAAAAATCATATATAAATTTGAAAACATTATTTGATTTTACAAAAAACAACCAAGATTCATATTTAAATTGTGATGTTAGAAATTTCAAGTTTAAAAATATAAATATTAATTCTCATATATTATTTAATGGAAAAATATCAAATAATGAAGATGAAATTATAGGTAAATTATATATTCCTAATTTACAATTAAACAATTTTCATTTTGATAACTTGTCATCTGATATTAATTTATCAACAAAACAACTACATATAAAAAATATAGAGAATAAAAATGGTTTGTTAGGAAAATTAATATACAATTTCAAAACAAATGATATTTCATCTAATATTAAAACAATAAAAACACAAATATCTAAACATTATAAAGATATGGATGGGTTATTAAATTCTACAACCACTATAAATGGTACTTTGACAAATCCTAAAATTGAAATATCTGCAAATATAAAAAAGGGTTTTTTATCCTCTTTAAATTTCACTCTTGACACTAAGATAGTCTACAAAGATAAAAAGACCTATTTGAAAAAATTAAAGATATTGGTTGATAAAGCTGTTATTAATGCATCTGGAATAATTGATACAAATAAAACAAAAATCAAGATTGATTTTAAAGATATTAATGAAAAAGCAATTAACAAATATATTAATTATACAGCTCCTTTAGAAGGGATATTCTACGGAGATGGAACAATATCAGGTAAATTGTCAAATTTAAAGTGTCTTATTAATTTATCAAGTGATATTGTTTATATAAAATCAGTTAAATTCCATTCTCTTAATTCAAAAATAGAAATCAATAAAAATATTGTCTCTATAAATCAGGCAAATATAAAAATCTCAGATAGTGAAATAACTATATTGTCTGGTGAATTTAATACAAAAACAGGTTATTACTCATCTATTTTGAATATAGTAAATGCACATCTAGGCCCTTTTGATATTTTTGGTAATATAAATTTAAATGGGTTTTTAATAAAGAACAAAAATGCCCATACATACAAAGGTAATATTGAATTTGATAATATATGGTTGAATAGAGCAAAAATTAAATTATTGAATTTAAATTATACTATTGCAAATAAAAAAATCATTTTTAAAACACCATCTCAACAAAACTTAAAAATTTCCGGGATAATAAATTTTATTAATTATCCAAGATTACAATTTGACAAAATTGCAATCTGTAATGATAATCAAATCTGTAATTTTACAGGTAGTTCAACATCAAACAAACTGAATATTAATTTAGAAGGAAAATTTCTGGATTCATCATCTCTTACTGATATTTTTGATTTACCTTTTGATATGGATGGAAATATAGACATAAAACTAAAAGCTACGGGAGATATTTCAAAACCTAATATTTCTTGTACTTTAAATTCCAAAAAAGGCAACATACAAAATATTCCATATGATACTTGCAATATAAATCTTAATATTAAAAACAATATTCTAAATATCAATGAATTCAAAATTCAGAAAACAGATGAATATACTGCAAATGTAAAGGGAACTTATCCTTTTTGGATTGATTCATCATTAGATAATCAAATGATGAATAAAAAAATCAATATTCATTATGAACTTATTGATAATAAATTGACAATTTTAAGAAGTATCACTCAAGATAGTATATCAACAAAAAAAGGAAATCTTAAAATAGAAGGGTCTCTTTCCGGTACTAGAAAAAATATTTCTAATACCGGTAAATTAACCATAGCTGCAACAGATATTACTACAAATTCTTATGTACATAAATTTAAAAATTTAGATATTGATATCGTTTGGAAAGATGGCTTACTTGAAATCAAAGAGTTTTCAGCAAAAGCAGGTTCCGGATTATTAGACATTACCGGTAAAATAAAATTCAATGGATTTACACCTTCGTTCTACGATTTGTCTATATTTACTTCCAAGAAAGGTATTCCTATTGTTATTCATGAATTACCAATTCCAACATCAGGTCTTTTTAAGATAGAAAAAACCCAAACTCTTACAAATTTTTCTAAAGGTAATCCTAGATTTAATTTTAAATTATACGGCAATACCGACGATTTAAAATTAACGGGATGGGCAGAATTAAAAAATACAAGATTCTGTTATCCGTCTCCTATAAAGAATAAAAAAAACAATGATTTTGATATAGAAGATTTATTTAAAAATTTAAAAATAGATATAGATTTAAAAGCTGCAAGTGACACTAGGTACGAAAATACTTTTGCAAATGTATTTTTAAGAGGTGGAATAAACTTAAAAGGTAAAATCGATGAAATCATTACAAATGGCATTATTGAATCAAATAATGGCAGACTTTCTTATATGGGTAATGATTTTGATATTATAAATACGAAAATTGAAATTATTAACAATGAACTGTTTATTTCCGGAGAAGCAGACACAGAAGTATTTTCTACCGGAGAAAGTGAAGCTGAGGTTATCAAAGTACTGGTAGACAGATCTAGAATGAGCGATATTAAAACAAGATTTATATCAAAAGATAATCCTACATTAGAATCAAATAAAGTACTTGCAAGATTAACAAAAACAGACCCGACTCAAAATACAATGTTAGATACCAGCACAGATTTTTTAGTTAAACAACAACTCATTAGATTATTCGGTTCGAATATAGCAACCCCACTTGCTAATACTGTTTTAAAGAGAACCGGTATTGTAGACAATGTTAGATTAGGTTATATTAATCAAGATAATCTACAAGTGGATTCAAAAGATGAGCCAACAATGGCAGAATTATTATATGGCATGAAATATTCTGTAGAAAAAAACATTAACCGTCTCCTATTGGTAGGATATTCGGTAACATTTGATCAAATTGAAAGAGAAATAGATTTAAAACATGCTCTAGAGATGTCGTTTAGAATTAACAAAGATTTATTTCTAAAAGGTTCTTATGGATTACAATCAAATGATCCTTTATATGAACCGGAAAAGAAATTAATGATAGAACAAAGGATAAAATTCGGCGGACCATCAAAAAAATAAAAATGTTAGGTTTATATATACACATTCCATTTTGTAAAAAAAAATGTTTTTATTGTGATTTTTTATCAATTAATTATGATGATGTTTTAACAGATGAATACATCTCTACAATTATAAAAGAATCTCAACAATACAAATATAATTCTATTTCGACTATATATATCGGAGGAGGCACTCCCTCTGTATTATCTTTGAAACAATTAGAAAAACTTATTAAGCATATTAAATTAAATTTTGATATCTCAAATTTACAAGAATTTACAGTTGAATTAAATCCGGAATCAACAACTATAGAGAAATTAAAATTACTATACGATGAAAATATTACAAGACTAAGTTTCGGATTACAATCTATAAACGATAATATTTTACAACATCTTGGAAGGCTCCATAATTTCAACAAATTTCAAGAAGTATACAACAATGCTATACGAATAGGTTTTGATAATATTAACATAGATTTAATGTATGGAATACAAAATCAAACTCTCAATGATTGGGAAAAGACTATTGATACAGTATTAAAGTTTAATTCTAATCATATTTCTTTATATCCATTAACAATAGAACAAGGAACAAAATTTTATCAGCAAAATATAAAAGTAGATACTGATTTACAAAGACAGATGTATGAGATAGCTTGTAATATGTTTAAAATTAACAAATTTAAACATTATGAAATTTCAAATTGGGCAAAAGAAGATAAATATTCAAAACATAATAAAATGTATTGGCAAAATAAAGAATACATTGGACTTGGTGCAAGTTCTGCTTCTTATTATAAAAGATATCGTTTTAAGAACACATTAAGTATTTCTGAATATATTAAAAACATTACACATGGTAAAAATTCTATAATTGAAAAAGAGTACATTGATGATACAATTTACAATATAGAAACTATAATGTTAGGATTGCGATTATCTGATGGAGTTGATGAAAAATATTTTTATAATAAAAAAAATATTTTAGATAAATATATTAATGAAGGTATGTTAAATATAAAAAACAATAAAGTATCATTAACAGAAGAAGCTTTATTTATTTCAAATTCTATTATATCAGATTTGATATGATATATTGTATTATTGTATAGCAAATTTATTATTTACAGGATTTATTTATGTCAATAAAAAGTAAAATTATTGAAATATTAGAACAAAACAGAGATTCTTCAATATCAGGACAAGAACTTGCAAATATATTATCTGTATCTAGAACTGCCATATGGAAAAATGTTCAATCTTTAGAAAAAGAGGGATATGATATCAATGCCTCAACTAATAAAGGCTATCAGTTAAATAAATATAATGATATTGTATCTAATGAAGGTATTAAAATTTTCTTGTCAAAAAAATATAAAAATCTACCTATCAATATTCATAAAACCATTGATTCTACTAATACTTATGCCAAAAAGATAACAATTGATGGTGCAGAACATGGAACAATTATTATAGCTAATGAACAAACCTCCGGAAAAGGAAGATTTGGAAGAAGTTTTTTTTCTCCTGTAAATACAGGTATTTATTTAAGCATTCTTTTTAGACCTAAAAAGAATATAGCAGATACTTCCGTTATTACTATTGCTGCTGCTGTTGCTGTATGCAAAGTAATACAAGCATTAACTAATACCAACCCCAAAATTAAATGGGTTAATGATATTTTTTTAAATGATAAAAAAATATGTGGCATACTTACAGAAGCTGTTAGTGATTTTGAAAGTGGTATCGTTGAAAGTGTGATTGTCGGTATTGGGATAAACATAAAAACTACAAAAGAACAATTTCCTAAAGAAATAAAAGAAACTGCCGGTTCTTTATTTCCAAATAACATTTACAGAAATCAAATTATAGCAGAAATCATAAATAATCTTTTTGAATTATACAACAACCTTTCAGATAAAGAATTAATTAACAAATACAAAGAATATTCTTTAATATTAAACAAAGAAATAACATATTTCAAAGATAGCAAAAAATATGTAGGAAAAGCTATTGATATAAATAAGAACGGTAATTTAATTGTGGAAGATAAAAATGGACAAATATATATATTAGAATCTGGAGAAGTAACATTACACAAAAAATAAAATAATATTCTATACTGTAAAAAAAGACAACTACATTTTCTGTAGTTGTCTTTTTTATATATTTTTTATTTATCTAAATTCTCTGAAATTAATCAAATCTAAACGTTATCCCTACAAAATGTGACCCCATCGTTTCTTCTACCTGCATCGGTAATTCTAATGCATAATCTATTATCAACTTCGTATTGTTTATAAATGTAAATTC
>JAQVBD010000039.1 GCA_028690485.1 Endomicrobiaceae bacterium | reverse complement strand
TAACGGATATAATGTTAAACAATTAGATTTATTGGTTGAAAAATTTTCATATAAAAATTTACAATTTGAAATTGAGTCATTTAAACCGGATATTGTTGGGATATCAATTAGAAACATTTATATCGATACCATACCCATGTGTAAAAAAATTGTAAATATATGTCATAAAAACAAAATATCAGTTTTTTTAGGGGGTTCCGGCTTTTATCATGCACATTTGAAAATTATGGAATCAACAGGAGCTGATTTTGGATTATTAGGACCGGCTGAAAGTAATTTGTTAGATTTTGTCCATGATTTCCAAAAAAATAAATTAGAAAAACATACTGTCATAAAACCTAAACAATATCGTACTATTGCAGGCCCATTATATGAAGAGAATATATTAAAATATTATTCGAAAACACCATTATCCATAGGTATTAATACAAAAAGGGGATGCAGGCATAATTGTTTCTATTGTTCATATAATGATTTGGAAGCTCATCAAATAAAATATAGAGATGTTAATAGTATTATTAATGATATAAAAATGTTAAAATACCAGTATAATATTAGTTGTTTTTTCTTTGCAGATGGTGTTTTTAATGATACTTTAGAATATGAAAAAATATTATATGAATTAAAAAAGGAAAAATTAAATATTAGTTGGAGTGCATTTTTAAGGCCTGATAATATTAGTGCAAAAAATTTGTCACTGATGAAAGAAACAGGATTATATTTTCCTTTTTTAGGTATTGACGGGGCTACAGATACAACACTAAAGAGTGCTAAAAAAGGTTTTGCTTGGTCAGATGTTGAAAAAATTGATAAATTGTTTTTAGATTATAAAATAAAAGATTCATATGCCAGTTTTATGTTTGGTTGCCCTTTGGAAAGTAAAAACACTGTTATTGAAGGTATAAATAATATAAAAAAATTACATTTTAAACTGTTTGATATTTTTATCTACAGCAGTTATTTATTATACTTTAATGAACAAATTAATACTGATGAAATTTGCGATAATGTGGATAGAGATTGGATAGAAAATAAGTTAAATGAAGCTTTTGGACATATGGGATGTGTTAAAAATGAAAATATATAATAAAACAAAGATAATATCGTATATCGGTTGGATTTTAATGAATGTTTTAGGTAAAACACTCAGAATAAGAATAATCAATTTGGTTGATTATATAAACGATCAGTATGTCTATGCTTTTTGGCACGGTGAACAATTTGTTCCTTTTTATGTAAACAAAAAAATGAATGTAGTCATAATGTCCAGTATGTCAAAAGATGGTGAAATACAATCGGGAATATTAGAAAATTTCGGCTATATTGCTGTCAGGGGTTCATCATCCAGAGGTGCGGAAAAAGCTTTAGTTGAAACTTTAAGATATGCTAAAAAAGGTTATAAAGTTGCTTTTGCTGTTGACGGGCCAAAAGGACCGTTGCACAAAGTTAAACCGGGGATACTTTTTATATCTCAAAGGTTAGGTATTCCTTTAGTTCCGTTATGTGGTTTTGCCAAAAATGTTAAAGTTTTAGATAGGGCATGGGACAAATATAAGATTCCTATCCCTTTTTCAAAAGCTATAATAATATATGGCAACCCTATAAAAATAGAACCATCTGATAATTTAGATGAAAAAGCAATAGTAGTTGAACAAGAATTAAATAAATTATCCGAATTTGTAAGTAAATATGCCTGGTCAAAAGATATAAAACAATATTTAGAATATCATCCTCAGCCAAAAATATTAATAGTGCAGCCAAGCAGAATGGGAGATATTATATTTTCTTTACCTACAGTATCGGCAATCAAAAAACAATATCCTCATGCCCATATCAGCTGGATTGTTGATGAAAGATGTGCAGGAATAATTAAAGATAACAATTTAATTGATGATTTGATAATTTTCGACAGAACAAAAGTTTCAATTTCTTACATAGCAAAGTTTTATAAAAAATTAAGAGCAAATAAATATGATTTAAGTATAGATTTACATGGTCTTTTTAAGTCTGCTTTTATTGTTAAACTTGCAGGAGCAAAATTCAAATTGGCTTCTTCTTCAACAAATGGTATGAGAGAATTATCGTGGATGTTTTCAAAAGAAATAAAACCGGAAACTGTTGAAACACATTGTATTGAAAGACATTTAGCTGTTGCAAAATATTTAGGATGCCAAACTGATAAGCTAGATTATAATATAACAGTTAAAGACGATGAAATAGAGAATATTAAAAGTATTTTACAAAAAGAAAATATTGATTTAAGCAAAAAAATTATAGCTGTTCATCCGGGCGGCGGTTGGATTTCAAGAAGATGGCAAACTGAAAAATTTGCACAGCTTATTGATCTATTAACTGAAAAATTTGATGTAAATATTGTTTTAATCGGCGGGAAAGAGGGTGGAGCAAGTGAAAAAGGATTAAATGAAGAAATAATATCACAAAGTAAAACAAAAAAAATAGTAGATTTGACCGGCAAATTTAATTTGAAAGAATTAATATCATTCTTTAAAATTTGTTCTGTATTTGTTGCAAATGAAGCCGGACCAATGCATATTGCGACAGCTCTAGGTATTGAAGCTGTTGCTATTTTAGGTCCAACAAATGCATTAAGAACAGGTCCATATAAAGGTAATACTACAATTATTCAAAAGAAAGTTGAATGCCAGCCTTGCAGAAATAGAAACTGTACAAAAGTTGATTGTATGAAGTTGATTTCAGTTGAAGATGTGTTTGAAACAGTCAAACAAAAACTTACCGCTAAGTAGTACAATTCTTATTTTATAGAAATTCATAAATATTAATATGTTTTATATATAAATTATTATATAATTTTGGTACAATACAAGAGTTATATTAATATAAAAATATAGAATGGATATTTATGAAGATTTTAATTATAAAACCAAGTTCTTTTGGCGATATTATTCAAGCTAATCCTGTTCTTCAAGCTATAAAAACAGAATGGGAAGATGCACAGATAGATTGGCTTGTTTTCAAGCAATGGAAACAAGTTGTAGAATTGTTTCCTAATGTCAGCAATATTAAATGTTGGGATAGGAAAGGAGGCATCAAAGCTTTCTTTAGTATCTTAAACGAATGTAATAAAGAGAATTATGACATTGTTATTGATTTACAGGGACTTTTAAGAACAGCTGTATTTACAAGATTATTAAATGCTAAACAAAAAATTGGTGTAAGCGGAATGAAAGAATGCAGTTGGTTAATTCTTAAAGAGCCGTATAAAAGAGATTTAAAATTAAATGCAGTATTGAGAAATTTGAAGTCATTAACTTATATTACCGGCAAGCAATATGATGTTGAGTTTAAAATAAAAGTAAAAGATGATATACCAGATAATACGGATACTCTGTTTTTACAATATAATATTCAAAATAGTGATAAAATAATTGCATTTATCCCATTTGCAAGAGGTAAAACAAAAAATTGGAATAAAGAAAATTATTTAAAACTTGCTGAAATGATAAAAACAAATGATAAGGATTGTAAAATTGTCATTTTAGGTTCACAAAATGATTATGGGAAAATACAAACAGAACAATTAATAGATTTATGTGGTAAAACAGATATTTTGATGTTGGCAAATATATTACAAAAATGTAAATATGTTGTTGGTTCAGATACAGGCGCAATGCATTTAGCAAATGCCATTGGTTTACACAGTGCTTTTATTTTTGGAGGGTCTGACATAAATGAAACCTCTCCATATGGTAATAATGCAATAGTTATAACTGCAAATTTGTCATGTAGCCCTTGCAGAGGGAAATGTAAATATAATATAGAAAAATGTTTAGAACAAGTAACACCTGAAATAGTATTTGAAAGAGTTAAACAATGGATAAAATAATTTTTTTTCATATGAATCAGCTGGGAGATTTACTGTTTTCTTTACCTATTTTAGAGGCAACAAGGAAGCAGTATCCAAATATAAAAATTTATTCGGTAGTAAAACAAAATTTAGTTGAACTTTTAGATTCAACAGGGTTAGTTGATAAAATTTTTATAAAAGAGAAGTCTTTTGTCAAAAGATTAAAATTAATCAAAGATATTAAAAGAGAAAATATTCAAACAGCAGTATTATTTTCAGAATCTCCGGAAACTTTAATTACAGCTTTTTTATCAAACATAAAAAAAAGATTTGGATTTAAAACAGCTAGTCTAAAATTTTTGCTTACAAATAAAGTTAATAAAATCGGTGTCCCATCGTTATCGAACAATATTACACTTGCACAAAGTATAGGTTTAACAAAAACAAAAGAAAATTATGTAGATTTAATTAATATTAATCCTAAAATGTCAGATATTGTATCTCAGTGGTTGAAAGATAATAATGTAGACAGTAATTTTATAGTTATTTCTATGGGAGCAAGTGCAAGAAGGCAGGAAAAATGTCTTAATAATAATGTTTGGGTAGAAACAATAGATAAATTACAAGATAAAAAAATTAAAATAGTAGTAGTAGGTGCTCAGTGGGAAAAGAAAAATATAGAAGATATATTAAGTAAATGTCATAATAAAGTTAATATATTTTGTCCGGAAGGCGGGTTATTAGAGCTGGCTGCTTTGATAAAGCAGTCGAAGTTGTTTATTGGTATTGATTCAGGAACAATGCATTTGTCTGCAAGTTTAGGTATTAAATGTATTGCTTTATATGGCAACACTGACCCAAATCAGATTGGTCCACAACCGTTAAATGATCATATAATTATCAAGAAAAGTAATATAAAAGATATAAAAGCAGATGATATAATAAATACTTTAGAAAAAAATGAGAGGGAAATATGAAGTATGCAAATTATAGAAGTATCTTTAAAATGTATGAATATATCCAGCCGTTTTTAAAATATTCTACTCCGTTAGAGGATAAATTACCTGCAGGAAAAGTATTGGTTATTGCTCCGCACCAAGATGATGAATCCATAGGTTGTGGCGGTACTATAATTAAACATACTAAAAGTGGCGGGCATTTAGAGATTGCATTTTGTACTTCTGATACAGATGAAAGAATGGATGAAACAAAAGCTGCAACAAAAATTTTAGGTTCAAAAATAAATCATTTTTTACAATTCCCGATAAGAAGTCTATCTTCTTCCAACAGTGAATTGTCAAATAGGTTTATAGAATTATTTGACAGAGTTCAACCTGATATTATTTTTGTTCCATTTATGATTGATAATCATCAGGATCATATAGCAATATCTAAAGCATTATTGAAATCATATAAAAAACATAAAATGGATTCTTTAGTATATGCTTATTCTGTATGGACAACATTAATACCAAATGTAATTGTTGATATTTCAGAAGTTTGGGATGAAAAAGAAAAAGCAATTAAATGTTATAAAACACAGACTGAAACAAGAGATTATGCAAAAATGGCATCATCAATTGCACAGTATTGGTCTGTAGTAAAAGGCAAAGGGACCAGCCACTGTGAAACATTTTTTAAAGCCAGTATGGCGGAATACATTTCTTTGGTGAAAAAGGTATTATAGTATGAATAAGATAAAAGTTTTGCATATGTTTTCTTCATTTACTATCGGTGGTGCTGAAAAAATGACATTACTTATAAGTATAAGCTTTGATAAATTAAGTAATGAAATAGAACCTATAGTTGCAGCTCCTAAAAATAGTTTTTTATACCGGCAAGCTGAAGAAAATAATGTAAAAGTGTGTGATTTTAATTGCAGAGGGTCTTTTACTCCAACAGGGGTTATAAAACTAATTCAAATCATTAAAAAAGAAGAAATAAAGATTTTACATGTTCATCAAGGGAAACTTTTTTGGACAGCATTATTAATGAAGTTGTTTTTTAAAAATATAAAAGTAGTTTTACATAGAAGACAAGATACAAGACATAAATTTTATGCAAAATGGCATTATAAAATTGCAGATATGACATTAACAGTTTCAAAAGCAGTCAGAGATAATTTAATAAAATACGAAAAAGTTACACCAAATAAAGTCAGGGTTTTATATAATGGATTTGACTTTAGCAGATTTTCAAAAGAAATTTACTGTGATGATATTATTACAAAATATAATTTAAATAATAAAACAGTTATTGGAACAATAGCAGCAATAGTTTCTTTTGAAGGTAAAGGGCAAGTATATCTTATGGAAGCGATTGCAAAATTAAGAACAAACTATCCTGATTTAAGATGTCTTTTAGTTGGTGATGGTGCAGGTAAAAAAGAACAGGAAGAATATGCTAAAAAATTAAAAATTGATGATATCGTATTTTTTGTCGGGTATCAAGCAGATGTTACAAGATATTTAAAAGTAATGGATATATTCTGTTTATTATCTTGTGGAACAGAAGGGTTTGGTAATGTAAATCTAGAAGCACAATCATTAGCAATACCTGTTATAACAACCCAAGTTGGTGGTAATCCTGAAACTGTAATAGACAATAAAACGGGATTTGTTATAGAACCAAGAAATGTTGAAAAACTTATAATAGCAATAAAGAAATTACTGGATAATAAAGATTATGCAAGAAAAGTTGGTATTGAAGGTCAAAAATTTGTTAAAGCAACTTTTTCAATAGAAAAAATGGTGGAAAATTTAACAATTGTATATAAAGATATTTTAAAATGAAAAAAATACTGTATCCATTTTCGATTATTTATAATTTTGTTTCTAACTTAAATAGAAAATTTACAAAACAACAACAATTAAGTAGCCCGGTAATAAGTGTTGGAAATATTACTTGGGGCGGAAGCGGGAAAACTCCGGTTGTGTTAGAAATTGCAAAATATATTTTATCATTAGGGAAAATGCCGGTTATCTTATCCAGAGGTTATGCAAGAAAAGAAAATACATTGAACAATGTAATAGTCAGAGATAATGAAAAAATAATATCAGATATTTGTGCATCCGGTGATGAGCCATATATGATGGCTCAAAATATAAAATGCCCAATAATAATTGGCAGAGACAGAATACAAAGTGCAAAATTATCACAAAAATTTAATCCGGATGTTTTTATTTTGGATGATGGATTTCAACATTGGAAGTTAAAAAGAGATTTGGATATTGTTTGTATAAATTCACTTAATCCATTTGGTAATAATATGATTATTCCGGCAGGTATTTTGAGAGAGAAAACAGAGGCACTTAAAAGAGCAGATATTGTAATTTTGACTAATGCTAATCTTTGTGATGATATAAAACTGAAAGATATAAAGAAAAAAGTAGTAAGTATTACAGGTAAAGGACCTTTACTGTCTTTTTGTGATAATTCAAATATAACAAATATGAGTGATAACAGTTTAACAGATATAAATGATTTGAAGAATAAAAACATAGTTATGTTATGTGCTATAGGTTCTCCTGATAATTTTAGGAATACAATTATTAAATTAGGGCTAAATATAAAACAAGAAATAATTTTAAAAGACCATCATAAATATAATTATAAAGATATTGGAAATATTACTGCAATTCTAACAGATGATGATGTGATTGTTACAACACAAAAAGATAGTGTAAAACTAAAAGATGTTTGCGATAATACATTAAGAAAGAAAATATATATTGTAAATATATCTGTTGATTTTAATGCGGATAGAACTATATTGGAACAACATATTAATAAAATTTTATTTTAGACAAAGGAATAACATATGGAGTTATTGTTAAATTATTTATTTTCAATTGGAATAGCTTTTTCTCATGTACTTGGATATATTTTTTCAGGTTTATCTGTTTTTTTTATATATAAAAATTGGAACAATTTGAAAAGAGAAAAAATATTTTTACTTATCATGTTATTTTTAGTTTATGGCTTTATTCTGTCTTTTTTTAGTTATGACAAACAGACATCTTTTGATGAAATGTTTAATTATTTAGCTAGTTGGTTTCCTCCATTTGTTTTAGGATATTATATTGTTGATGAAACAAAGAAATATAAAATTATTATAATAAATATTTCTATTTTTACAGTAATAGTATTTTTCTCAATTTTGGCATATTATAATTTATTCTATAAAGAAATTTTTGGTCTTCCTCTTGCCGGCAGCGGTTTATACGGGCATATAAATGCTTTCTTATGGCATATTTCACTTGGTGCAATGTGTGTTATGATGTCTAGCATTACTTTAGTATTTTTATTATTTAAACAAGATTTAAATAATAAACGGAAAATAATTTTATTTGTATTATCTGTTTTTTTTGTGGTAGCTTTATTTTTAACAGGTTCAAGAGGATATTATCTAGCAGGTTTTATCACATATAGTTCTATATTCTTTTTCTGTTTTTATAAAACAAAACAAATAAAAATAATATTATTATTTATGTTATTATCAGGGTTAATTATTGGTATATTATATTCAAAAAATCATTTTATACAAGAAAGAATGCAAAACACAAGTATAGCACAAGAGGGAAGTCTTCAAACAAGAATTAATGGGTATAGAATTTCTTTTGCAATATTTAAAAATCACCCGATATTTGGAGTTGGTCCTAGACAGGGTGTAATACAAAAAGAGTTTATTGAAATTTCTAAGGATTATTCAAATGGTGCAAGACATCTTCATAGTATGTATATAAACATACTTGCGGATTTTGGCATAGTTGGAATAATTATATTCGGGTTTTTAGTATTCTTTATTTTTAAAAGGCTTATATATGTATACAAACAACATAATTCTTTGTTCGCTCTTGCTTTAATTTTTTGTTGGATATCTGTTTTGATTGGAGATAATTTTGATACTGTTTTAAGGGGACCAAGAGTAGCAATGGATTATTTTTGGTTAACAGGGTTGGTTTTAGGCGGAACATTAATAAATAGTAAAAAAGAAGATAAAAATAATGAAAAATAAAAAAGAAAATTTATATCCTGCAGTATTTTTGGACAGAGATGGAACTATAAATCATGATAAGCATTATTTAAGTGATGAAAAAGATTTAAAAATTTATAGTTTTGTTAAAAAATCAATTTTAAAATTGCAAAAAGCAGGGTTTAAAATTGTAATTGTAACAAACCAGTCCGGAATATCAAGAGGTTTTTTTTCTGAAAACAAATTAAAGAAAATACATAATAAATTAATTGCTTTGTTGAAAGAACAAAATATTAAAATTGATGGCATTTATTATTGTCCGCATGGCCCAAATGATATTTGTGATTGTAGAAAACCAAAAATTGGGATGGCAACAAAAGCTGCAGATGATTTAAATATAGATTTAAAAAAATCATATACAGTTGGAGACAGTACAAGAGATTATTTATTGGGATATAATTTTGGCGGGAAAGGTATTTTAGTGTTGACAGGTCATGGCAAGAAGCAAGTTAATAAAATTGCAAAAGAAAAACAAAAACCTTTAGCTGTTGTAAAAAATCTATATCTAGCAACAGAGGTTATTATAAATGATCATAAAAAAGTTTAAAATTATTTTGATGTTATTAATACTTTCTATACCTATTTATGCCCAAGAGGCATCTAGAAAAGGTGTAGTTGTAGATAATGTCAAAACTTCAACAGATAGTTTTAAATGGAGAATTTTAAGAGGGAATTTACCTACAGAAGAAAGTCTTGTATTTAATGTTTATTGGCAATTTATTAAAGTTGGGCAGGGAACACTTGAGATTAGAGGTTTTGAAAATATAAATGACAGAATAGCATATCACTTATATTCTCAGGCAAAATCTTCGCCTTTTTTTGATACTTTTTTTGAAGTCAGGGATATCAACCAATCATGGCTAGACGTTGAAAGCTTATGCTCTTTAAGATATTCTGCAAATATATCAGAAGGTGGATGGAAAAAGAAAGAACAGGTAGATTTTGATCATGTTAATCAAAAATTCATATTAAATGATAATGGTTCAATAAAAGAAGGAAATACTGCATTATGGGTGCAAGATGTTATATCTGCATTATATTTCTTTAGAACATTAGATTTAGAAGTTGGTAAAGAGTATATTTTTGATGCACATTCCGGAGATAAGTTTTGGGCACTTAAAACAAAAGTTACAGGCAAAGAAACCATAGAAACAAAAGCAGGTACTTTTAATTGTTTAATTTTAGAACCAGTCCTTAGAGAAAATGCAGGTATTTTTCAGGCAAAAGGAAGACTTCAAGTATGGGTTACAGATGATGACAAAAAAATCCCGGTTAAAATGAAAACCAAAATCCCGGTTGGTTCAATAATTGCAGAATTAGCAGAGTATCAAAATAAAGTACCAAAAGAAAATATAAAAGAAGATGAAAATGACAATAAAACAAATTAGAAAATTTTTAAAACAATCAGATAAATTACTTATTTTGGCGATAGGCTCAGAGTTAAGAAATGACGATGCTGTAGGTATGTATATTGCTGATGAATTAATAAAACAAAACTTCGATAAAAAAAAGTTCTCTATCATAAAAGGAGCAACAGCTCCTGAAAATTTTACAGGTGAAATAAAAAAATATAAACCAACAGATATGCTTATTATTGATGCTGCTGATACCGGAAAAAAACCTGGGGAAATTGATATTATTGATGTGAGTTCTGTTGTTGGGGCATCTTTTTCTACACATATGATGCCTATAAATGTTTTTTTAGATTATCTTTTTAAAGATTTTGATTGCAGAACTTTGATAGTTGGGATTCAGCCAAGAACTCTTGAATTTGGGACTGATATATCTAAAGATATAAAAAAAACTGCCGATGAACTTGTGTTATTAATAAAGGAAGAAATAGAAAATGGAAAGTAAAATTTTAAATACAAAAAAGCATAAAAAAGAAATAATTATAAAAAAAATCACTGAAATTCTAAAAGAAAATGGGATTGTGATATTGCCGACAGATACTGTTTATGGACTTATGACTAGTGTATTTAATCCAATGGGACAAAAACAGATTTATAAATTGAAAAACAGAAATGACAGAAAACCATTAATAATGCTATCCGATAAAATTGGAACTTTAGAACAATTTGTAGTTTTCCCTAAAAAAATTAATAAGATAGTTAAAGATTTTTGGCCGGGTCAATTGACATTGATACTGCCTACAACGGAATTAGGAAAACTTCTTACAGGCGGAAGAGATAATTTAGGGGTAAGAATTCCTAATTGCAAAGTTTTATTAGATATTATGTCAGAGTATAATATCCCATTAATGAGTACATCTGCAAATGTATCCGGAAAAAAGAGTGCCATTAATGCAGATCTTGCTGCTGAATATTTTCTTAATGAAATAGATGTTATTGTAGATGATGGCATTTGTAAATTTTCTTTTGAATCTACAGTTATAGATATGGTAAAATTTCCATATGTTGTAATTCGTAAAGGCTGTTTAGATTGTAATAAATTATTAAAATATATTTA
>JAQVBD010000038.1:7810-11376 GCA_028690485.1 Endomicrobiaceae bacterium | reverse complement strand
TTGTAAATCTTTTATTCTTTTTTCATCCGTAGGATGTGTTGATAAAAAGTTTGATATTGAACTTTGTGAACCTGATTTATTTGCAGACATTCTTTGCCAGAAAGAAATTGCTTCATTTGGATTATATCCGGCTTTGGACATTAAAATAAGCCCCATATAATCTGCCTCAGATTCGTGTTTTCTACTGTAAGGAAGAATGATCCCGACATTTCCTGCAACATTTATCCCTTGCAAAATTAAATCTTTATTAGGATTATCAGTTAAAGTTGAATCGCCGACAGATAAACCAAGCTGCAGTATTTGAGCTTGAGATGCTCTTTCTGCGCCATGTCTTGCCATTGCATGAGCAATTTCATGGGACATTACTGTAGCAAGCCCTGCTTCTGTTTTTGTATATGGCAAAATGCCGGTATAAACTGCGACTTTCCCGCCAGGTAAACAAAATGCATTTGCTTCATCATTTTCTACAAGAGTAAATTCCCAGTCATAATTGAAACCTGAAATTTTTGCTATCTTATTGCCAACTTTTTTTACAAGCGCACTGTTAACAGCATCTTTAGAGATTTTAGCTTCCGATAAAAATGTTGTATAACTGGCTGCTCCGGCAGCTACTTCTTCACTTTCGTTACTTAAAAGCAACTGGCTTCTTCCAGTCAGAGGAACTGAAGAACATGCACTCAAAAATAAAAATAAGATTAATAAATAATAGAATGATTTCATAGTTTTGTTATATAAAATTTTTATAAAAAATACAATATTGCTATTTGATTAATAATATATTGACAATTTGACTTTCTTTTGTTATACTGGCACTCAAATATAAAGAGTGCTAAATTTAGGAGGAAGAAAATGAATTTATCTAAATTTACTATTAAATCACAGGAAGCTCTTGCAGATATGCAGGATATTGCAACACAATACGGCAACCAGGAACTTACATCCGAACATCTTTTATATGCTTTGTTAAAACAAGAACAAGGTATTGTCGGAACTATTGTATCTAAATTATCGGCTGAAGAACAAAACTTAAAGCCGTTAATAGAACAAGATGTTTTAAAAATGATTGAGTCAAAGCCAAAAGTTTCAGGCGCTCAGACTTATATTTCGCAGGATTTAAATAAACTTTTTACAACTGCAGAAAAAATTGCAAAAGATTTAAAAGATGAATTTGTTTCAACTGAACATTTATTGCTGGCAATTTTAGAGTTTCATACTTCTGATGTATACAAATTATTAAAAAAATATGGGATAACAAAAGATTCTGTACTAAAAGCATTGGTAGAAATCAGAGGTTCTAACAGAGTTGTTGACCAAAATCCTGATGATAAATATCAAGCGCTGGAAAAATACGGAAAAGATTTAACAGACCTTGCAAAAAGAGGAAAACTTGACCCTGTTATCGGCAGAGATGAAGAAATAAGAAGAAGCATACAGGTTTTGTCCAGAAGAACAAAAAACAATCCTGTTCTTATAGGTGAACCGGGAGTAGGAAAAACAGCAATAGTTGAAGGACTTGCGCAAAGAATAGTATCAGGAGATGTCCCTGAATCATTAAAGGATAAAAAAGTTATCGCTTTGGACTTAGGTTCTTTAATAGCCGGCGCAAAATACAGAGGCGAATTCGAAGACAGATTAAAAGCTGTATTAAAAGAAATTCAGGCAGCACAGGGTAAAATAATTTTATTTATTGATGAAATACATACAATTGTCGGAGCCGGTGCAACTGAAGGTGCAATGGATGCAGGCAATATGTTAAAACCATTACTTGCAAGAGGAGAACTTAAACTTATCGGCGCAACAACACTTGATGAATACAGAAAATATATTGAAAAAGATAAAGCATTGGAAAGAAGATTTCAAACTGTATATACAGGTGAACCTTCTATAGAAGATACAATTGCAATATTAAGAGGACTTAAAGAAAAATATGAAGTTCATCACGGCGTAAAAATAAAAGATTCTGCTTTAATTGCAGCGGCGACATTAAGTTCCAGATATATTACAGGAAGATTTTTACCTGATAAAGCTATAGATTTAATAGATGAAGCCGCCAGCAAATTAAGAATAGAAATTGATTCAATGCCAACAGAATTAGATACTGTTGAAAGGAAAATCAGACAGTTAGAAATTGAAAAACAAGCAGTGAAAAAAGATACTGATGCTGTTTCAAAAGAAAGATTAGCAGTAATTGAATCTGAAATTGAAAAACTTAAAGATTCTTCAAGTACAATGAAAGTTCATTGGCAAAAAGAAAAAGATGCAATATCAGTTATCAGAAAATTAAAACAAAATATTGAACAATTAAAAATTGACGAGCAAAAAGCTGAAAGAAACGGAGAATTAAATACTGTTGCTGAAATCCGTTATGGAAAAATTCCAAAAGTTCAGGAAGATTTGGAAAAAGAAAGTAAAAAACTTGCAAAAATACAAACTGATAAAAAAATGTTGAAAGAAGAAGTTGATGATGATGATATAGCATCAGTTATAAGCAAGTGGACAGGCATTCCCATTTCAAGAATGCTTGAAGGCGAAATGCATAAACTGTTAAAAATGGAAGACAGACTGCACGAAAGAGTAATCGGTCAAAATGATGCGGTAATTGCAATTTCAAATGCGGTAAGAAGGTCAAGATCAGGAATATCAGATCCTAATAAACCTATGGGTTCTTTTATATTTCTCGGTCCTACAGGAGTTGGCAAAACCGAACTTGCAAAAGCATTAGCAGAACTTTTATTTGACGATGAAAAGAATATAGTCAGAATAGATATGTCAGAATATATGGAAAAACATTCTGTATCTAAATTAATAGGAGCTCCTCCGGGATATATCGGTTTTGAAGAAGGAGGACAGTTAACTGAAGCTGTCAGAAGAAGACCTTATTCTGTTGTTTTGTTTGATGAAATAGAAAAAGCTCATCCTGAAGTATTTAATATAATGCTTCAATTGTTAGATGACGGCAGACTTACAGACAGTCAGGGAAGAACTATAGATTTTAAAAATACAGTAATTATTATGACATCAAATATCGGTTCTCAATGGATTCAGGAAAGTTCTGATTATAATGAAATAAAAAAGAAAGTTAATGAAACATTACATTCTCAATTTAAACCTGAATTTTTAAACAGAATTGATGAAATAATAATATTCAGAAGACTGGAAAAAGATGATTTAAAACAAATTATAGATATTCAATTAAATGCTATTATAAAAAGGTTAGCTGCTAGAAAGATATCGTTAACTCTCACAGATAAAGCAAAAGATTTTATTTCAACTCAGGGATATGAACCTGCTTTTGGAGCAAGACCATTAAAAAGAGCTTTACAGACATACATTTTAAATCCTTTATCTGCAAAATTAATAGCAGGAGAATTTACTGAGGGAAGTAATATCAAAGTTGATTTGGATAAAGAGAAGCAAGAATTGGTATTTAAATAAAATTCAGATTATAAGAATTAACAAATAAAAAGACGGGGACAAATTAAAAAACCCGTCTTTTTTTATTATATTTTTTTTTAAGAAAATTCTTTTTATTAAAAGTATTTTTACTTTTTTCACGAGACAAAAAA
>JAQVBD010000038.1:0-7710 GCA_028690485.1 Endomicrobiaceae bacterium | reverse complement strand
AAAGCCAGATAATATGTTTGTCTTTCTATTGCCTGATGATCTAAAAGATATACACCTTTGATAAAATTTTTAGTATCCTGCAGTTCAGTATCATCAACTTTAGCAGTACATAAATCACTGACTATCTTTTCTATGCCTTTTTTTGCTACATCAATGTTTTTTTTATCTAAACCAAGATAAATTTCGAAATAGCTTTTATCTTTTCTTGTCGGATATACAGAATTAACCTCATAAGCAAGCCCGAGTTTTTCTCTTAATTCTACAAATAATCTGCCTGTCATTCTTCCGCCTAAAATTGTATTTATCAATTTTAATGTAGCAAAATCTTTACTGGAAACATTAGCTGAAGGATAAGCATATAAAACAAATGCTTGATTAAATTTAGAATCAACGATAACATCTTCTTTATTTATTCCCAAATTATCACTAAAAGTATTTTTTATTTTATAATTGACTAATTTTAAAGATGAAAAATATTTTTCAAGAGATTTTTGTAATTGTGATTTTTTTATACTGCCTACAACAGTAATAACTATCCCTTTTGATGAATATATTTGATTATAAGTATCTATCAAATCTTTTTGAGTTATATTTTTTAAAGTTTCAATTTTTCCATACTTTACATAAGAATACGGATGATTACTTCCATAAAAATCTGCAATAAATTTATCATTAGCAGTTTGACCTATGCTGTCTGTCCGGCTTTTAAGAAGTTCTATCATTACAGTTTTTTCTTTAGATATTTCTTCTTCATCAAATATCGGATTTACAATAATATCTGATAAAATTTCACAAGACTTATCAAAATACTGACTCATGCAATTTAAAGTAAAACCTGAAAAATCATATTCAACATCACTTGAAATAGAAGAACCTAGATTTTCAATATCCTGAGATAGAATTTGTGAATTTCTGTTTTTTGTAGATTTATTCATAACATCATGAAGTAATGATGTTACACCTGCTTGGTTTATATTTTCCTGTAATACTGATACCGGCGAATAAATTTTTAATGATACGATAGCAATAGTATCTGTTTTTTTATATATAACTTTAATACCATTTTTTAAATTGAAAGTTTCCACAGTGCCTCCGAATAATATCTGACTACAAAACATAAGACAGATTGTAATTAAATAAAAATATTTCATTTTGGGAATATTACCGCCTTAGATAATCTTTCTTTAGAATAATATTTATTCATAAAATCTTTTATATCTTTAGCTGTTACTTTATCTATGTTTTTTAAATAATCTTGAAATTTTTCTAAATGTCCCTGTAACTGCCAATACCCAAACTGCCCTGCTTGTTCATTAAATGTTTGAAGACTAAAAAGCCAATCTGCTTTTATATTCATCTTAATTTTTGTTAACTCTTCTTCTGTCGGACCATCTTTTGCAAATTTATCAATTTCTGCAATTAAGTTTGTCATAACTTCATCATATTTTTGTTGTTCAAATACAGCTGATATAAAAGCTGCACCTGTACCTTTCAAAGTCATAAATGATGAACTTATTGCAAAAACTAATTTTTTATCTTCTTTTAAAGTTCTGTATAATCTTGAAGATTTTCCGGAACCTAAAATATTCAAAGCGATATCTGCAGCATACATATCATCTGAAGCCATATCCGGCCCAAGAAAACCTGCAAGTAAATAAGTATGAACTGTTTTATCTTTGATTGTAAAAGTATCCCCGTTTTTTAATGATTCTATAATAACCGGTTCTGTCGGTAAATCAACTTTTTTGAGTTTGCCAAGTGTTTCTTCTATTGCTTGTTTTGTCTGTTCTACATCAATATCACCGACTACAGATATCACCATTTTTGCCGGTATATAATGTGTTTTAAAATAGTTGATGATATTGTTTCTTGATACATTTGCAATTACATTTTCGTTACCTATAATGCTGTTTTTATATGATGAATCTTTGTAAATAGTCTGCATAAAATATTCAAATAATTGTGAATGAGGATTATCAAGATGTCTTTGAATTTCTTCAATAACTACTTTTCTTTCTTGTGTGATTTCATCTTCCGGAAACAGAGGATTAGAAACTGTATCAGCCAGCATTTTTATTGCTTCTATATATCCGTCTTTTTGTATATCTATATAATAACAAGTGTATTCTTTAGAAGTAGCAGCATTTATTACTCCGCCCATTTTTTCGACATTTCTTGTCATTAAGTCACCTTCATAATTTTTACTGCCTTTAAATAATAAATGTTCTATAAAATGAGATAAGCCGGCTTGATCCTGTTTTTCATTAATAGAACCGACTCTTACCCAAATATTTACAGACACTACAGGAACAGAAGTGTCTTTTTTTATAACTGCATTAAGACCGTTTGAAAACTTCATAAATTTAGCTCCTTTATATACATCAGCATATATCAATGTTATTGAAAACAACAATATAATTGAAATTAAAATTTTTCTCATTTTTATTTTTTCAACATACCTTTATTTTTAGCTACAATAAATATATCAACTACTGAATAAGCCCATAAAGCTGCAAAAAAAATATCGAAAAACAACATCATCTTTGGATTATTGTCTTGAAATTTATTGTATATATTTTTAAATTTTTCCAAATTTTCATAATTTGCAACTGCAGCTAAAGTTTCTTGTCCTACTTCTGAAATAAAAGCAATACCCAGTATCGCAAATAATCCTGCTGCCAAAACAATAAAAAATATTGCTCTTTTCCATTCTTTTATTATTAGATGACCTGCTCCCGGACCTAAAATCAATGTTGTCATACTGGCAAGTAATAATATTATCCTGTTCCTATTCATTTTTCCCTCAGTATATTAAAGAATTATTATATCAAATTATAGTTCCTGCACCCAACCGTTATGAAGTCCGACATACTCAAAATATTCAACAACTTCATCATATTCTTTCTGATTTATTTTTCTGTTTATTTCTCCAAACTTATCAGATATGTTTGCCATATGATATTGTGCCATAACACTTACATAAGTGTCTGTAGATATTTCATTAGCAATAAAATCAAAAGTTTCTTTTGAACCTGATACATTATTCGGCAGAACCAAGTGTCTTATTAATAAACCTTTTTCAGCCACTTCTTTGTAATTAATTTTTAGATGCCCTTTCTGTCTGAACATTTCTTTTATTGCCAATCTATTATTTTCAACATAATTATCAACTTTAGAAAATTTCTTTGCTGATTCATTTGATGAATATTTCATATCCGGCATATAAATATCAATAAATTCTTCCATAAGTTCTAAAACTTCTACACTTTCATACCCGCCGCAATTAGATAATATCGGAATAGTTAATCCTTTTTGTTTTGCAATAAAGATTGTTTCGGCAACAAAAGGATAGACATGCGTAGGAGTTACTAAGTTTATATTGTTTGCACCTTGATTTTGGAGTTCTATCATTTTATCTGCAAGTTGTTCGGCAGTTATAACATTTCCATTCGATAATTGGCTTATAGGATAGTTTTGGCAAAAGACACAAGACAAATTACAATTTGTAAAAAATATTGTTCCTGAACCTTTTTCTGATGATATCGGAGGTTCTTCTCCATAATGCAAATTAATACTTGCAACCTTAACATCTTTGCCGGTTTTGCACAGTCCGATTTCACCTTTTAAACGATTTATGCCACACTTTCTGGGACACAAACAGCATTTTTCCATTAACTTATAAAGTTTGTTTATACTATAATTCACTTTCTTCTCTTTATGCCCGTCCGGAGTTGAACCGGAATTACTGGCTCCGGAAACCAGCGCTCTATCCAGTTGAGCTACGGGCATATTAATTATCATTATTATTTTATCAAATTTACTTTTTTATAGCGACATATTAACTAAATAAAAAACAGGTAAACAATAATATTTACCTGTTTTTATATTTTTAATAATTTATTTTTACTAATTAATTTTTAGCTAAAACTTTTTTTATTTTCTTTAAAAAGAGTTCGTTTTCTTTTCTTGTTCCGATTGTAACTCTTAACCAATTTGGCAAGTCATATTCGTCCATAGCTCTAATGATAACACCTTCTTGTAGCATTTGTTTAAAAACATCTTTGCCTGCAAGAGGAGCAACCGAAAACAAAATAAAATTGCCGACAGAATCCACATATTTGATGCCGAGTTTTTTGAATCCGTCGCAAATATATTTCATTTCTTTTCTTACATGTGCAAGGCTCTTTGTAACCTGTGCTTTATCCTGTAAGCTTGCCGCAGCTCCTACTTGGGCAAACATATTAAGATTGAAAGGAGGTCTTATTCTTTCAATATAATCCACAATAGAGTCGCTTGAAAATCCGTAACCTACTCTTGCGCCTGCAAGAGCATAAATTTTCGAGAAAGTTCTCAGTATTATCATATTAGGATATTTATTCAAAAACTTTAATGTATCAGGATAATCTTTTTTATAACTTGCAAATTCATGATAAGCTTCGTCCAAAATAACAACAGGTTTTAATCCGTATCTGTTTGTCGGCAAAGATTCCATAAAATTTTCAAATTCTTTTATTGTATTATATGTTCCTGTCGGATTATTAGGGTTAGCAATAAAAACAGCTTTTGTATTTTTATTACAAGCTTTTGACATTGCTTTTAAATCGTGATATAAACCTTCTCTCATTGGAACTATTATGCTTTTAGCATCCATTAATCTAACAGCCATTTGATATCTGATAAATGCATGTTTTGAGATAACAATTTCATCTTGATTTGTAAAAAACAATCTGCCGATAATTTCTATTAATTCATCAGAACCTGCACCAACCAAAATATTTTTAATATCTAATTTAAATTTTTTTGCTATTGCCATCTTGAGTTCTGTAGAATTAAAATCAGGATAGAAATAAACTTTATTTGCAATATCTTTCATTGCTTTAACAGCTTTTTTTGAAGGTCCTAAAGGATTTTCATTTGAAGCTATTTTTATAATATGTTTTAAGCCTAATTCTCTCTTTAAAGTTTCTATCGGTTTTCCTGCTACATAAGGTTCAAATGATAAACAATTTTTTCTAACTATTTTACGAGCATCAAACTTTTCCATTTTTAACATCTCCTAATTTAATCGGCTTTTGGGTATGAGCCTAATACCTTTAAAAATACACAATTATTTTCTACTTTTTCTAAAGCATCTTTGACTTTTTTATCTTCCATATGTCCGGCAAAATCTACGAAAAACAGATATTGCCATGCTTTCTTTTTAGTAGGTCTTGATTCTATCTTTGTTAAATTTATTTTGTTTTTACTAAATGAAGCTAAAATATTATATAAAGCGCTAACTCTGTCTTTAATTGAAAAAATTATAGTTGTTTTATCATTGCCTGTTCTTAATGCTTTATTTTTACCTAAAACAAAAAACCTTGTCCAATTATCCCTGCTGTCTTCTATTGATTTTGCCAAAATATTTAAATTGTAAATTTTTGCCGCAATTTCTGAAGCTATGGCAGCAGAATTTGAATTTTTTGACACCATTTTTGCCGCTTCTGCTGTTGAACTTAAAGAAGAAATTTCTGCATTAGGCAAATTTTTATTTAACCAATTGCTACATTGAGCAAGAGGCTGCTGGTGAGAATAAACAATTTTTATATTTTCAAGTTTTGTATTAGATAACAAACAAGGAGCAACTCTCATATTAATTTCGTTTATTACATTTAGTTTTGTATCAACTAAAAGATCGAGGGTTGTACTTACAGCTCCTTCATTTGAATTTTCAATTGGAACAACAGCAAAATCCGCTCTTCCTTTCTCTACTTCATAAACGACATCTTCAAACCTTGGTAATGGAATAAAATCAGCTTTTGAACCGAATTGTCTTAATGCTGCCTGATGAGAAAATGTAGCTTCCGGACCAAGATAAGAAACTTTTAATTTTGCTTCTTTAGACCGGCATACACTCATAATTTCTTTGTAAATATTTAGTATGTCTTCTTTTTCCAAAGGACCTTTATTATTTCTTACAAGATTATTTATTACTTCAACTTCTCTGCTTGGAACATATACTGTTCTTGATGCAATACTTTTCAAATTACCAATTTCAATGGCAGATTCTGCCCTTTCGTTAAGTAATTTTAAAATTTTCTGGTCTATAGCATCTATTTTGTTTCTGTATTCTAATACTTTTTCATTCATTTTTTTATCTCTAAATAAATAATTTTAAATTTATTTTTTAACATTTCTATTATACAACTATCAAATTTCATTTGCAAACACAGTCTCTTTTTAGTAAAATCAAAAGACTTTTATTAAGATAGAAGTAGTACATTATTGATAATAGTATAAGAGGTGACAAAAATGAGTTGTCTTTGTTCAGAAGAAGTAAAAAACATGTGTTCTGTTGCTAAAGGCGCAAAACATGGTCCGGCTCCAATCCCAGAAGAAGGAAAATGGGTAAAAGCTAAAGAAGTATCAGACATCAGCGGTTTAACACACGGAGTAGGATGGTGTGCACCTCAACAAGGAGCCTGCAAACTTACACTTAATGTTAAAAACGGTATTATTGAAGAAGCTCTTGTTGAAACTTTAGGTTGTTCCGGTATGACACATTCTGCTGCTATGGCATCAGAAGTTTTACCTGGGAAAACTATTCTTGAAGCATTAAATTCAGATTTAGTCTGTGATGCTATCAATACAGCAATGAGAGAATTATTTTTACAAATAGTTTATGGAAGAACCCAGACTGCATTTTCTGAAGGCGGACTTCCTATCGGTGCAGGTCTTGAAGACTTAGGTAAAGGTTTAAGATCTCAAGTCGGTACAATGTACGGAACTAAAGAAAAAGGTGTTAGATATTTGGAAATGGCAGAGGGCTATATATTAGAAATAGGTTTAGATAAAAATGCCGAAGTTATCGGTTATAAATATGTGCATGTAGGTAAAATGATGGAAGCCATCAAGAAAGGTGTAAATGCTCAAGAAGCTTTTGAAAAAAATACCGGAACCTATGGAAGATTTGCTGAAGCAGTAACAAAAATAGATCCAAGACATAAATAAGGAGTTTAAAAAAATGGTTAAATTTGAAGGATATGAAAGAAGAATAGATAAAATAAATGTTTGTTTAAAAGAATATGCTATAAAAGATTTAGAAGATGCAAAAGCAATTTGTGATGCTAAAGGAATCAATGTTGAAGAAATTGTTAAAGGTGTACAACAAATAGCATTTGATAATGCTGTATGGGCATATACTTTAGGTGCAGCAATTGCAATAAAAAAAGGTGCAAAAACAGCATCTCAAGCTGCAGAATTAATTGGTATTGGTTTACAGGCTTTCTGTATACCGGGTTCTGTTGCTGATCAAAGATTAGTCGGTATCGGTCATGGTAATTTGGCTGCTATGTTACTAAAAGAAGAAACAAAATGTTTCTGTTTCTTGGCAGGTCATGAATCTTTTGCTGCTGCTGAAGGTGCAATTGGTATTGCAAGAACAGCAAACAAAGTTAGAAAAGAACCTTTAAGAGTTATTCTTAGCGGATTAGGAAAAGATGCAGGATATATCATTTCAAGAATTAACGGATTTACACACGTTGAAACAGATTACGATTATAAAACAGGTAAATTAAATATTGTAAAAGAAATTGCTTTTTCAGACGGAGATAAAGCAAAAGTTAAAGTTTATGGTTCAGATGATGTTTCAGAAGGTGTTGCTATAATGATTGCAGAAGGTGTTGACGTTTCTATTACAGGAAATTCAACAAATCCTACAAGATTCCAACA
>JAQVBD010000122.1 GCA_028690485.1 Endomicrobiaceae bacterium | reverse complement strand
AATCCGCTCTCTTTTAAGAGCAGGATATCCAAGCCTTGCCGAGCCGTATCCGCTCCTTATCGGAGCAGGATCTCATCGAGTCGAGTGTCTAGCTTTTCGCGGTCCTCGATCAGAGTATAAGGCAATCGGTGAACCACATAACCGCTTTTCTTCAGTATTCGGTCTCTCGCTCGGTCTCTCTTGCGGTTCTTGCTCCCATCATGACACGGGCCATCCGCCTCAAGCACGATATTGGGGGCAATGAGGAAATCGAGCACGAAGCCGGTTCTTGTGGGAACCTGGCTCCGAAATATCACTTCACGAGCTTGAAGTGCCTCGATTACTATTTGTTCAAGATTTGTGTAATCCATGCCTTGCCTCGCCATGCCGCGCCGGGCCGAGCCCCGCCTAGCCATGCCATGCCCTGCCTGGCCGGGCCGTGCCACGCAATAATCCGCTCCCTTTCGGGAGCAGGATTGTTCATGCCACCACTTCAAAGGCAGTGACCTCGAACCGGCCAAACCGTGGGCGATAGTCGCAGAGCCCCTTAAACTTGCCTGCTGCCTCTAGGATGTCCCTGATATTGGCCCCTCCGCCATACTCTTTGTCGAAGGCATCAATCCAGGTCTCAGGATCGAGGGTAGTTATGGTGAACTCTGCGCACCAATCCTCGAACTTTGGGCGGCTGCGGAGGATACGTGAGCGCTTGATCACCGCTGTCCTGGTGTCAATTGTCCACTCCTGCGGGCTTATGATAGCATCTGAGATCTCCAGGCCGCTATCGACATAGCCCTTGAAGGTCTTCTTGCCTTTTCCAGGAACCTTGAAGTCGCTGGACGCTTCTTTGATCGCCCCCAAGAGGATGTCGCCAGGGATGATTATCTTGCCGGCCTTATCTCGGTATAGCCCCAGTTCGGCCTCATCTGCTGGTGGTATCTTGCCGCCCCTCGCGTTCTTTGGGCCTTCGCTCATGATCCTGGTGCTATGCATCAGAAGGGGCTTAGTCCCCTTGAGACAAACACGAAAGGCTTTTATGCCATTGTCTACCATCTATACATCGCCTACTTTTTATTTTTTTCAACCTCTGGGACTCGAACTTTGTTCAAGCACTGTGGGCAGGTGGCGTAATACTTTGATTTGCCTTTGTATCTCCACACATGCTCGCAGCGTTTGCACTTCAGCTCAATCCCATCGGTCATAGTATGTAGTATGTAGTGGTAGGTTATATACTTTTGGGGTGTGTAGCGAAACTAATCCCCCCCATTACTTTCGATGAGTGTAATTTCGCAAGAGTGATACCAGTCGGAGCTGCCCTTAACCTGGGTAATCTCCTTCTTCAAAATATATGTGCAGAGTCCGCCATCGAATAGCGCTGTGTAGAGCTTTCTAGGCCCAGCCGTGAGGTCGCGGATCTTGGTGAGTACGTTGCTCAGCCCCCCGTCCGGTCCCTTCAAGACATTGAACTTGATCATGATGTTCCACAGGCCGTCCGGGATGGTGCACTGGGTGATAGGCTTCTGGCCCACGGTCTTGTGAATTACGACCTCGAACTCCTGGGTATATCGGATCTCCAGAGGATTGGGCTGAGAGGTGTCGGGGTCATCCAAGTCGCGCACTCCCAGCTCAATGCCGTGAATCTTGACGTGAAAGGCCGTGTCTGCCATCGAGACGACGGCGATAGCTCCCTCCGATACGCTGCCAATGGATCTGACAATCTCTGAAATGCTGATGAAGATCAACTCCTAGTAAAAGGATTTATATGTTGAGTGTCTGTTTAATATCATGAACCAGAAGCTTCTTGTCTATATTACCGCCGCCATTATCGGTTTGGTTGTGCTTGTTGCTCTCATTCCAGGCGAAAACAATTGCGTTGATCCAGCGGAGTTTGCTGTCCGGCTGGACAATTCGATGATGCAGACAGGCGCGTTCAAGTCGGTGGATTCTCTTTGCTACAAGGACACTCTGGAAATCAAGGTCGAGCCCTCGACAGCGGGCCTTTCTGATCCCTTCGCTGCTAAGGAGATTATCTACGATGCCGCAAGACAAACACCCGGCTGCCTGGGCATCGATACCGTCGAGATAACTCTGATTGGATCTGAGTATGATACGATCCTGCAGTACCCGATGTCGTCCGCTATAAACTATACCGAGGACGCCGATCTTAAGAAATGGATTGAGCAACGATGAGGCGGATCATCCCCGCAGATACCCTATTCCTCGCAAGCTTCCGGAGTCTAACAGATTCCGGAGCTTGAACATTAGCTGCCTGTCGAACTCGTCTCCTGCTTTTGCCAGAGCCCTCTCCAGGTCGATATCCGAATCTATTCGGTCGACATGCAGATTGATGGTCGTGCCGCCCACGGTGATAGAGCCAGCCTGGCCACCCTCAGCAGCTTCAGACATGCGCTCAAGTGTTGTCTTAGCACCCACCACCGCCGAAGCGGGAGATACTTCTTCTCCTGCGTGGCCTATGATAGAGCCACTCCCTATAATAGTGCCTCCGACCGCCATTTTAGGGATGCTGTCTTTTGCCTCTTTCTCTGTTTTGAATCCCTTACTGACAGCACCAGTCTC
>JAQVBD010000121.1 GCA_028690485.1 Endomicrobiaceae bacterium | reverse complement strand
AACAGAAACAACACCATCATTTTCTAATTGTTTTAGATAATGATGATATACCGGCAATCTTCTTATTGTAGCTTCAGGAACATCTTTTGTATTTTTTAAAACTAATTGATTTTTCAATGATTTATCCAAAATAAGCACATATAGATAATTTTTTATAGATAAAATTATATCTATAAAAAAATATTTTGTCAAATTGAAAGATTATAACTGTTCAGTTTATAAAATAAAAAATAAACTATCCTTATACTTGCATATAGAATAAGTTTATATATTTAAGTCCTTATTTTTTATTATAATAAGACAGAGCTTCTTGTAAATGAGATTGTAAATCTTTTATTCTTTTTTCATCTGTAGGATGTGTTGATAAAAAATTAGATATTGAACTTTTTGAACCGGAACTATTTGCAGACATTCTTTGCCAGAAAGAAACTGCTTCATTTGGATTGTATCCTGCTTTTGACATCAAAATAAGTCCCATATAATCTGCTTCAGATTCATGTTTTCTGCTGTAAGGAAGAATGATCCCGACATTTCCGGCAACATTTATACCTTGCAAAATTAAATCTTTATTTGGGTTATCTGTTAAAGTTGAATCTCCGACAGACAAACCAAGCTGCAGTATTTGAGCTTGAGATGCTCTTTCTGCACCATGTCTTGCCATTGCATGAGCAATTTCATGAGACATTACTGTAGCAAGCCCTGCTTCAGTTTTTGTATATGGTAAAATTCCGGTATAAACTGCTACTTTTCCACCCGGCAAACAAAATGCATTTGCTTCAGGATTTTCTACAAGAGTAAATTCCCAATCGTAATTAAAACCTGAAATTTTTGCTATTTTATTGCCAACTTTTTTTACAAGGGCACTGTTAACAGCATCTTTAGATATTTTAGCTTCCGATAAAAAGGTTTGATAACTAGCTGCCCCGGCAGCTACTTCTTCACTTTCATTACTTAAAAGCAACTGATTTCTTCCTGTTATAGGAACTGAAGAACATGCACTCAAAAACAAAAATAAAGATAATAAATAATACAATGATTTCACTGTTTTGTTATATAAAATTTTTATAAAAAATACAATATTGATATTTGATTAGTAATATATTGACAAATTAGCTTTCTTTTGTTATACTGGCACTCAAATATAAAGAGTGCTAAATTTAGGAGGAAGAAAATGAATATAGCTAAATTTACTATTAAATCACAAGAAGCTCTTGCAGATATGCAGGATATTGCTACACAATACGGTAACCAAGAAATTACTCAGGAACATTTATTATATGCATTATTAAAACAAGAGCAAGGAATTGTTGGGACTATTGTCTCTAAACTATCGGCAGAAGAACAAAACTTAAAACCATTAATAGAACAAGATGTTTTAAAATTGATTGAATCAAAGCCAAAAGTTTCCGGTGCACAAACTTATATCTCTCAGGATTTGAATAAATTTTTTACAACTGCAGAAAAAATTGCAAAAGATTTAAAAGACGAATTTGTTTCAACAGAACATTTATTATTAGCAATTTTAGAATTTCATAATTCCGATGTATATAAACTATTAAAAAAATATGGAATAACTAAAGATTCTGTACTGAGAGCATTGGTAGAAATCAGAGGGTCTAACAGAGTTGTTGACCAAAACCCTGACGATAAATATCAGGCATTGGAAAAATACGGGAAAGATTTAACCGACCTTGCAAAAAGAGGAAAACTTGACCCTGTTATCGGCAGAGATGAAGAAATAAGAAGAAGTATTCAAGTATTATCAAGAAGAACAAAAAACAATCCTGTTCTTATAGGTGAACCCGGAGTAGGTAAAACAGCAATAGTTGAAGGACTTGCTCAAAGAATAGTATCAGGTGATGTGCCTGAGTCATTAAAAGACAAAAAAGTTATCGCTTTAGATTTAGGTTCTTTAATAGCAGGCGCAAAATACAGAGGCGAATTTGAAGACAGATTAAAAGCCGTGCTTAAAGAAATTCAATCTGCTCAAGGTAAAATAATTTTGTTTATTGATGAAATACATACAATTGTCGGAGCCGGTGCAACTGAAGGCGCAATGGATGCAGGCAATATGTTAAAGCCATTACTTGCAAGAGGAGAACTAAAACTTATCGGTGCAACAACGCTTGATGAATACAGAAAATATATTGAAAAAGATAAAGCATTGGAAAGAAGATTTCAAACTGTATATACAGGAGAACCTTCTATAGAAGATACAATTGCAATATTAAGAGGACTTAAAGAAAAATATGAAGTTCATCACGGTGTAAAAATTAAAGATTCTGCTCTGGTTGCAGCAGCAACATTAAGTTCCAGATATATTACAGGCAGATTTTTACCTGACAAAGCTATAGACTTAATAGATGAAGCTGCCAGCAAATTAAGAATAGAAATTGATTCAATGCCGGCAGAATTAGATACTGTTGAAAGAAAAATCAGACAGTTAGAAATTGAAAAACAAGCAGTAAAAAAAGATACTGATGCTGTTTCAAAAGAAAGATTAGCAGTAATTGAATCTGAAATTGAAAAACTTAAAGATTCTTCAAGTACAATGAAAGTTCATTGGCAAAAAGAAAAAGATGCAATATCAGTTA
>JAQVBD010000120.1 GCA_028690485.1 Endomicrobiaceae bacterium | reverse complement strand
TCATTATATTTTTCATTTTTATTTAACATTTAATATCTCCTTTAATAATTTAATCTATATTTTTAAAGTCCTCTGTTATATCATCTTCGTTATAATGATTGCAATCATCAGTACTAAATTCTTCTTCAACATAGCCTTCCTCTAAATCATTAATGCCGTTATTATTCTTATCTATCCACTGCTGTTGTAATCCTCTTTTATGCTCATTATCTACTTCTTTAACTCTGCTTGTTGTGTAAAAAGTAATAAATAAAGTAAGCATAGCGGTATAAGCTGTAGCATAGATCACCCATTGCATATCAACTTGACCTGTTTCTTTATACATTAATGTTGTTAGTTTATGTATATCATAACACAAATATAATATAAATAATAATATTAATCTGCGTATTAATTTATATTTTTCTAAAGAATCTATTAATATAGTACCAGATTTTTTTGATATATTAGCTAAACTTTTTTTTGTTCCGTTTATAAATTTTTTAATTATAACAATTTTTGACATGAATGGTTTAACTTTATCATGAATCATTAATATATCACCTCTTATAACAAAAATAACAGACTATAGTTAATTTGTTCTTACTATAATCTGTTATTAATTTTAATATTCAGCTGATAATTGTTAAATCATGATTCTATTACTATCATCAAAAAATTCAGTAAAATCATATGTTTTCAGTGTATCTTTTAATTTATTAGTACTGTTGTTAAAAGGAAAGCAATAATATAAAGGTCTAATATTTAAATATTTATCAAACCAATTTAACATCAACTCTGTATCTTCTCTAATATAGTTCTCGTTTTTAATTGATAAATAACTTCTAGAATTGTTAATTAATTTATTATTTACTTTAATTTTTGAACAGTATTTAATATTTTCATGATAAAAAGAATGTGCTCCTATAGTATAACCCTCATTAATTAAAGTTTGAACATGTTCTAATTTCATATAATATTCATTACTATTATCATAAAAATGTTTAGACATAGCAACATAACAAGTAACATCTTCATCATTAATTTCTTTAGTATTAATCAGATTAGGGCAAATAAAATATATTCTATTTTTATTTTTTATTCTGTCTTTGTATTTAAACTGACTATAAAGACCATCATCAAATGTCAATAATATATTTTCATCATAACTATTGTTGATTAAGTCTATTACTGTATTATTTAGTTCGTGTATACCTAAGCATTTATTTTTTAGTTGCATAATCTATATATTTATCTATACCACTGTACATGTCAGTAATTACTTCAAATCCTAATTTCTCTTTAGCTTTACTATTACTCATCCAGTTACAATCAATATCCCCAAACTGTTTATCTGAATATAATGTATAATTAGGATTTTTATTTAGCTTACTATATATATAATTACAAGCGGTAATCAGACTAATTGGTTCTTCATCTACAGTAATATTAAATGTCTCGCCACTAACATTATCATTTTCAATTGCTAAATAGTTAGCTTTTGCAATATTATCTATGAAAATATATTGTCTCTTACTTTGACCATTATTGAACAGTTTGATTGGTTCATCATTTACAATTTTATCAACCATTAAAGGAATAAAACCTTTGTATCCATAGTATTTAATATCAGCTACAACATTAGTATATCTAAGTATAACAGTATTTAATCCAAAAAATTCATGATAGTAATTAATATATTTTTCACTATTTACTTTAGTAATACCATACATAGCTAAAGGTTGTAAGTCAGAATCTTCAGTTAATTTACAACTTTGATTACCATAGACAGATGAACTACTTGCAAATATAAATTTAGGTATTTTATACTCTACACAATAATTTAATAAGTCTAACGTTAGTTTTTCATTATTATCAAAGTACTTACTATTACTTTCAACACTGTTAGCCATTGAACCTATAAGACTAGCTAAATGTAGTATACAATCTACATTCATAAACTCAAATAAAGGTTTTAATTTATTATCTAAAGGATCAGTAAATAAAACACTTGAATAACATTTAAATCTATCATGATTAATAATTTCAAATACTCTTTCTTTGGGATTGCTAATACAATTGTCAATACCAATAATATTATAATCAGTATTTTCAAGTAAATAATTAATTGTTTTAATTCCTATTGTACCTAAACACCCAGTTACTAATATTGTTTTCATATTATTATTCATTACCTCATTATTTCTATCTAAATTAAATATCATTCAATAAATTAAAAATTTTATTATCTGAATCAAATTTTATTAACTTATCATATATTTCTTCTTTAGATATTTTTAATTCCTGCGAAATATTATCATCTATATTAAAATAATTAAGATAATCAGTTAATCCATCATTATCTTGTTTCGGTACAGAATTATAATAAACATATTTATTATAATATAAAAATTCAAACAATAATTTACCCTTTGCTTCCATACATACATCATGATATGGTAAATATCTTCTGTTATATTTAATACCAGCATAATTATGTATATTGAAATCAGAATCAAGTTTATCAGCTTCATAATTGTTATAATTATCATATATTATATTGTTATTATTCATCTTAATATTATTTAATCTGAATTCAGACATAGGCATATAATATTCAAATAAAATATCATCATCACAATAA
>JAQVBD010000037.1 GCA_028690485.1 Endomicrobiaceae bacterium | reverse complement strand
CAGGCGACAATGTAACGATGGATATAGAATTAATAATGCCGGTAGCAATGGAAACACAGTTAAGATTTGCAATCAGAGAAGGTGGAAGAACAGTTGGTTCCGGTGTTGTTACTGAAATTGTTGAATAGTTAATAATTGTAGCGTAATATATTGGAGAATTGAAAAATGGGTGACAGAGTAATTATAACGATGGCTTGCACAGAATGTAAAAATAGGAATTACTATTTTGCAAGAGGTAAAAAACAAGAAGGTAAGTTAGAAGTTAAAAAGTTTTGTAGAGCATGTGGTAAACATGTTTTGCATAAAGAAACAAAATAGTTTATAAAAGCCAGGGGGCATAGGCTAACGGTAAACTTCTGGTCTCCAAAACCAGCTTTGTTGGTTCAAATCCAGCTGCCCCCGGTTTAAGTATGTTGGATTATAAAATTTTGAAGGTGAAAAATGGCTGCTATAAATAATGCAATACAGTTTTTTAAAGAAGCTTATGTTGAATTAACAAAGGTTACTTGGCTTGGGAAAAAAGAAGTTATTGCTACGACTATTGTTGTAGTTGTCTTTATTATAATACTTGCTCTTTTTGTAAGCTTTGTTGACGTTATTTTGTCAGGAATTCTTGGCACGATCTTAAATCTGAGGTAAAAAATGGCTAATCAATGGTATGTTGTCCATACATATTCAGGACATGAAGATAAAGTTAAAAATAGTATAGAAAGAACTGTTGAAAATTTGGGGATGCAAAGTTTTATTTCTCAAGTTTTAGTTCCTACTGAAGAAGTTGTTTCAGTTAAAAATAATAAGAGAAAAATAAGAAAGAAAAAATTCTATCCTGGTTATGTCTTTATTGAAATGACAATAAATAATGAAACATATTGGTTAGTCAGAAATACAACAGGTGTTACAGGATTTTTAGGCGGAGTAAAACCTATTCCTATGGCAGAAAATGAAGTTGCAAATCTAATAAATGCTGTAGTAAATCCGGATGGTGCAAAGCCAAGACCTGCAATATCATTTGAAAAAGAAGAAAATGTAAGAATAACAGAAGGTCCTTTCAAACATTTTATTGGAATAGTTGAAGATATAAATCAAGAAAAAGGTAAATTGAAAGTGATGGTCACAATTTTTGGAAGACCAACACCGGTAGAACTTGATTTTTTACAAGTTGAAAAAATATAAAAATAGTTAGGAGTAACAAAATGCCACCAAAGAAAGTTAAAACGCAAATTAAATTGCAGATTCCTGCCGGAGCAGCAAATCCTGCACCACCAGTAGGTCCAGCATTGGGCCAACAAGGTGTTAATATAATGGATTTTTGTAAGCAATTCAATGAAAGAACAAAAAAAATGGAACAAGGTATGGCAACACCGGTTGTCATTACTGTATATGAAGATAGATCTTTTACTTTTATAACAAAGATGCCTCCTGTTCCTGCATTAGTTAAAAAAGCTGCAGGTGTTGCAAAGGCTTCTGGAACACCAAATAAAACAAAAGTTGGTTCAATTACAGATGCGCAAGTTGAAGAAATTGCAAAACAAAAAATGCCTGATTTAAATGCAGTAGATTTAAAAGGTGCAAAGTTAATGGTTGAAGGTACAGCAAGAAGTATGGGAATAGAAGTAAAGAAATAAATAATACAAATAGTGGGAGCTGTAAATAATTACAGCATTCGTACCACAGGAGAATAAAATGGTAAAAAGATTTAACGAAGCATCAAAGTTAGTAGATTCAAATAAACTGTATTCAGTCAAAGAAGCTACAGGGCTTGTAAAACAAACAGCAAAAGCAAAATTTGATGAATCAATTGAAATACATGTTCGTTTAGGTATTGACCCTAAACAGAGTGATCAGACCGTTAGAGGAACAATTTTGTTGCCAAATGGTATTGGTAAAACAAGAAAAGTAGCTGTCATAGCAAAAGGTGAAAAACAAATAGAAGCAAAAGATGCAGGTGCAGATAATTATGGTTCAACAGATATTATTGATGATATAGCGAAGGGATGGCTTGATTTTGATGTTTTAGTTGCAACACCGGATTCAATGAAAGATTTAAGCAAAGTTGCAAAAATATTAGGACCAAAAGGTTTAATGCCAAATCCAAAATCCGGAACAGTTACATTTGATATAAAGGAAACTGTTAAAGCATTGAAAAAAGGAAGAGTTGAATATAAAAATGATTCTTATGGAATTATTCACTGTTCTGTTGGTAAAGCTTCTTTTGAACAAGAAAAAATAGCTGAAAATATAATATCTCTAGTTGAGGCTATACAGAAATCAAAACCTTCTACAGCTAAAGGTCAATATATTAAGAGTATTTCAATTTCTTCAACAATGGGACCTGGTATTTATATAGATCATAACCAAAAGATGTAATATAAGTTTAATAGAAAATGTTTTATGTAAAAACAAGGGGTCCTTTGTAAATATAGGCTTCTTGTTTTTACGATTTTTAGAAGCACAATAAAGAGTGGTAAGAGAATATTATGAAAAAAAATAAAAAAGATTTATTATCAATTTACGATTTAACACCGGATCTTATATGGACACTTATAACAAATGCCATAAAACTAAAAAAATCAAAGAAGTCTTCTTCTAAATTAAGTGGTAAAACTCTTGGACTTATATTTGAAAAACCATCAACAAGAACAATGGTATCATTTGCAACAGCAATGACTCAAGAAGGTGGGACTCCTCTGATTTTAGATTCTCAAAAACTTCAAACAAATAGAGGAGAATCTATATATGATACATCAAAAGTGTTGTCAAGATATTTAGATGCTATAGTTATTAGAGCATTCAAACATGAACATGTTGAAGAGTTTGCAAATGCGTCCAGTATTCCTGTAATTAATGGGCTTACAGACTTAGAGCATCCTTGTCAAATTTTAGCAGATTTAATGACGATAGTTGAAAAATATAAAATTAAATCAGTGAAACAATTGTCAAAGTTGAAAATTGCTTTTGTAGGGGATGCTAATAATGTTGCCAATTCATGGTTAGCAGTTTCTGCAGTGTTAGGATTAAATTTTCTCCTTTTAGGTTCAAAGAAATATCCTCCAACAAAAGAGTTTCTTAATAAAGCTTTGGATATTGCAAAAAAAACAAATGCAAAAATAATAGTTTCTGACGATATAAATAATATAATAAATGCAGATGTGATATATACAGATGTTTGGACTTCTATGGGTGAAGAAAGCCAGTCAAAAGCAAGACATAAAGCTTTTTTACCTTATCAGGTAAATGATGAATTACTAAAAAAGGCAAATAAAAATTGTATAGTTTTACATTGTTTGCCGGCTGTTAGAGGCGAAGAAATTACAGCAAGTGTTATGAGTAAACAAGAAAATAATATTTTTGACCAAGCAGAAAACAGGTTGCATATACAGAAATCAATTATTGTTTATTTATTGAATAAATAATATAATATTCTCTTGTAATAAAAAGAAAAAAGTGATATAATCAACGGCATAAATAACATAAAAAACATATGTTTATTTTAGATTGTTGTCGGGAAGTAGCGTAGCTGGCTATCGCGCCTGCTTTGGGAGCAGGAGGTCGCGGGTTCAAATCCCGCCTTCCCGATTTTTTTTCTTCAAGGAGATAATATGAGTAAGCAACTGTTAATCCTTCCAATAACTTATAAAGATAACATCAGTCAAGACGATCAAAATGTTGTAAATAAAATTTTAAGCGAATATGATATTTTTTATGTTGAAGAAAATTCATACGATGTCTTAAAAAAATATATTTCCGAAAATGTTTTTGATTTAGTCGTCTATGCTTATTCAAATTTAGTCAGAGATTATAAATTTATAAGAGTTATAAAATCTTTAAATTTAAAAACAAAATTAATTTTGTTGTATCCTCAAATATCAAATATCAAAGCATTTAAATCTATTGAACATAATGTTTATGATCCTATTTATCAATTACTATCTCAGTCTAGTTCTATGGAAATTTCTAATTGTCAATTATCAGATGTTGTTATTGTCTCATCAGATGAAGATAAAGAAATATTGAAAAGCGAATTGTCAAAAGTTGTTGTTGAAACATCAAAAAATGTATTAAGTAAAGGGGTTAGTCCAAAAGAAAAATCTAAATGTATGGTAAGTATTGTTATGCTTACTTACAATCAATTAGAAGATACTAAGATATGTGTAGAATCTTTGTTTAAACATACAACAGATGTTAATTATGAATTAATTTTTGTAGATAATGGTTCAACCAAAGATGATACAAAAACATATTTAGAAACACTAAAAACAACACATTCAAATATTAAAGTTATATACAATGATGAAAATTTAGGTTTTGCATGTGCTAATAATCAAGGCATAGAAATTTCTGAGGGAGAATATGTTTTGCTCCTGAATAATGATGTTATACTTACAGATGGATGGCTTGATAGAATGTTGCAAGTGGCAGAGAGTGACAAGAGAACAGGGTTAGTTGCTCCGGCTACAAATCATGCTTCAGGCAGACAAGTTGTAGTTTTTGATGCAACAGCTGATGAAGATGAAGAAATACAAAAGTTTGCAAAGACTACTCTTTCTAAAAATGCCGGTTGTTGGATTTCTGTAAAAAGAGTAATAGGTTTCTGTATGCTTATAAAAAGAGAAGTTTTATTTAAAGTTGGTGTTTTAGATGAAATGTTCGGACCTGGCGGCTATGAGGATTATGACTATTGTATGAGAGTAAAACAGGAAGGTTATGATATCGTTGTAGCTACAGATGTTTTTGTTTTTCATATAGGCGGTAAAGGATATTCGTCTAATAATATGAATTATTCAAATTTAAGAAGTAAGAATATAGAACTTTTAATTGATAAATGGACTAGAAATTCTTTAGAAATAATGGAAAAGCTTCCAGACGGGATATAGTAAAGATTATAAAATGATAAGTGTCAATCAATTTTCTTCTTCAAAAATATTACAACATATTGATAGAATTAGTGAATGGAAACAGGAAGGTATTTCCAGGCCTGTAACTTATGAACTTGATATGACTAATGTTTGTAATTGCAAGTGTCATTTTTGTTTTGGCTTTTTTGAACAAAAACAACATCAAGTAAGTATGACTTTTCAAGATGCAAAAAATATTCTAAATCAAATAAAACAATTTGGCGGTAAAGCTGTAACATTTACAGGTGGAGGAGATCCTCTTTGTAATAAGTATACAATTGAAGCTGTAAAATATTCAAAAAAAATAGGTTTGGATGTTGGTTTTATTTCAAATGGGATTTTATTAAATTCAGAAATAGCAAAAGAAATAGTAAAAGCATGTACTTGGGTAAGAATTAGTTTAGATGCTGCAACAAAAGAAACTTATAAATTAACTCACGGGATGAATTCTTCAACTTTTGATTTAATCTTAAAGAATATAAAATTATTAGTTAAAGAAAAAAAAGAACAAAAAAGTTCAATAACAATTGGTGTTGGTTTTTTGACATATGATAGAACAATAGATGAAATAATATCTTTTGCAGAACTAAGCAAAAAACTAGGTGTTGATTATGCGCAATATAGACCATTGCTTAAAAGGTTTACAGAAAAAGAATTTAATGTAAAAGAGCAAGATAAAGTAATAAGTAATATTGCAAAAGCAAAACAGTATTCTGATAAAAAATTTGCTGTTGTTAGTTCTGTACATAAGTATGAAATGATTTCGACAAAAACATATAAAAGACAGTATGATATTTGTTATGGACATAATTTTGCTACAGTAGTAGCTGCTGACCAAAAAATGTATTTATGTTGCCATATGAGGGGCATGGACAAATATTGTATAGGGGATTTGAAAAAAAATACATTAAAGGAAATATGGCTCTCAGCTAAACGAAAAAAGATATATAATAATATTGATTTTAAAGATTGTCCGCTATTATGCAGATGTGACAGTTTTAACACTATATTATCTGATATGCAAAGAACAGTTGAACATGTAAATTTTCTTTAGATTATGCCAATAATAAAAAATAGTAATATTAATTTCAACAATTTGCTAAATGCTTTTGAAATAAATAAAAAAACGATATCGTTGAGCTCAGTTCCGAGGAATATAGGAATAGGGGCTCATTTTTTTTGCAATGCAAAATGTACTTTTTGTTTAGGCGGGAATTATCCAAATTTTACAATTGATAGATATAAAGCTTTTTTTGAAGAAAAATTAAAAGATATATTAAATAAAACTGAGAGCGTAGATTTTCATGGTTATGGTGAATTATTGCTGATGCCTGATATAAATCAATTTTTAAAATATATTAATAAAACTTTACCGGATCAAGTAAAAACATTCTTTACTAATGGGATAGCATTAAAAAATAAAAAATTTATTGATGGTAAATATAACATCATTGTTTCTTTGCATGCATCCAATAGAGAGTTGCATAAACAAATAGTTGGTGTTGATAGTTTTGATGATATTATTTCTTATATAAAAATAATTCAAAAACAAAAGAATGTTAATATAACACTATATAGCGTTATAAATACATTAAATATAAATGATATGTGTGATTTTATAAGGCTTGCTGATAAGTTAAAAGTGAATAATGTTGTGTTTAAATATTTAACAATATTTGAACCGAGACATTTTGATTTGACTGTTTTTACAGATAGAGAAAATGCTAATAAAAATATCAGTAAAGCTTTGCAATTATCAAAAAAACTTGGAATTTTAGTACAAGTACCAAGTATGTTCTTTAATTCTGATAATTATAAAATACATATGCCTTGTATGCAGCCTTGGAATTATTGCTATATTGAAACACAAGGTACAGTAAACCCATGTTGTTTTGCAGATAAAAATATTGGTAATTTAAATAATACAACATTTTCTAAACTTTGGAATTCGGAAAAATATCAAAATTTAAGGGGCAATATTATATCCGGTACTGCTAATAATGTTTGTAAAAAATGTATGGAGTATAATCCTAATAATGTTGATAAAATATCATCTCATATAAGTTTTAGAAATTCAGTACATAAAAAAATGTTAAAATACATAACAGATAATAAAGAGAAGTATTCGTTATTAGTAAAGGATATAATTTAAAATCATGAAAAAAATTCTTATAATCTCACCATATTTTCCGTATCCGCCAAGAGATGGCGGAAAAGTAAGGTTATATAACCTTATTAAATATTTAGCTAAAACAAATGATGTATATTTACTTGCATATATTGAACCTGAAGCATCTATGGATAGTGTCAATTTGGCAAAGCAGGTATGCAAAGATGTATTTCCTGTTATAAGAGACGAAAATAAACGAATTATAAGAGATGATATACCTAGGAGTGCAAGTTTTTTTTATACACAAGCCATGATAGATGAACTTTCAAGAGTAATGAATTTAGTAAAGCCGGATGTAGTCCAGCTTGATTTTTTAATTATGACACAGTATGTTAATCATATTCATAATGTCCCGATTTTTTATACAGAACATGATATGAGCGTTTTGGATTTTAAACAGTCTTTTCATGATAGGGATTTGTCTGAAACTTTGAGATTTATCGAATGGAATAAATTAGTTGATTATGAAAGACAAATTGTAGAAAAATTCAAATCGGTGATAGTTTTGACACAAAGAGATAAACAATTAATAGAAAAATTTAATCCTAAAGTAAAAGCAACTATTATACCGACAGGCGTTGATGTTGATTTTTTTAAGCCGAATGATGATATTGCCGATGACTATGAACAAAGTCTTGTTTTTGTCGGGCATTATAAACATTATCCTAATGCTGATGCTATCATGTATTTTGTAAATAACATATATGATAAAGTTCTTCGGATTTTACCGGATATCAAATTATATATAGTCGGTTCTGGACTTACAAAAGATGTTGAAAATTTAGCTAAGATAAATAAAAATATAGTTATTACAGGTGAAATTGACGATATCAGAAAATATTTGAAAAGACCTAATATTTTTATTGCTCCTATCAGACTTGGCGGCGGGATAAAGGGAAAAGTACTTGAAGCTATGGCGGCAGGGTTACCGGTAATTGCAACAAATGAAGCAGTTGACGGTATAGATCATAATATGACAGAAGCTGTTTTATCAAGCGATGATGCAGACATATTTGCTGATAACATAGTTAAATTGGTAAAAGACAAGAAATTATATAATACAATTTCTAAAAATGCTAGAATTATTGTAGAGAAAAACTATGATTGGAAAATCATAGCACAAACTTTAAATAATTTTTATTCTGATAAACTAAATAAATTATGAAATCAATAGCTTGGGATATATGGCTTTATTGTAATTATGACTGCAAATTTTGTAATACAAAAACTAAAATTCTTCCTGATAAGATAAAAAGCATAAGTGAAATATTAAATGCATGGCAAAATATTCATGAAAGGTATGGAAGATGTAAGATATATATTACAGGTGGGGAACCTTTTTTATATCCAAACATCTTTGAAATTATTAAGAAAATAGATGCATTACATGATGTTCATATAACTACAAACTTATCTTTTGAAATAGATATGTTAGTTTCAAATAAAATAAGTAATAAAAATATTTTCATTAATACGACATTTCATCCTTTTTATGTTTCATTAGATACGTTTCTATCAAAGTTTATTGAGTTGCAAAAGAGTGGGTATCAATCTTCTGTAAGTTATATGTGTGATGATTTACAAATGTCAGAATTGTTAAACTATAAAAAAGTATTTGATTCGTATGGTATTAATATAACACCATCAGTATATAATGGCAATAACAATAGTAATAATGCCGTTAAACATTTTATTATGTCTGATGATATTACTTGTGATGATGTCAAAAAAGATAGTATAATAAATAGTACTTTTAATTACTGTGATGCTGGGAAATGTTATGCTTGTGTAAATGACAGCGGTGATGCTTTTGTTTGTAGTGTAAGACGAGAAAAACTAGGTAATATTTTTGATAATACTTTTAGATTTTTAGAAAACACAATAGAGTGTCATAATAAATGTTTTTTATTAGAAAATAAATATAGTCAAAAGGATATTTTATGAAAAAGATTCTTGTAATTAGTCAAAAAGAATTAGTTCAGGAACCAGTTTTTAGACAAGATAAGAATTTAATAGAGATGCTTGATATTTTGATGAAAGAAAACGAAGTAGAGCATATATATTTACATAAAATTGTAAAAAATGCTGAAAATGAAGTTGTTTATGATAGTAAATTTGATGATATAAAAAAGTTCTGTCTTCGTGATATGATGCAAAAAAATTCCCTTAAAAAAAATATAACAAAATTGATTATGGAAAAAGGGTATGATTCAATAGTATTTATGTCTTATTATATGGCACAATTAATAATGCCATACATAGATGAAATTAGTGATAACATAAATATTATTGTTGATTTTAGGTTGTCTAGAATAGAACATGTTTTACAACAATATCAAGAAGAAAAACAAAAGAATTATTCAAATTGTCATCCGATTTATAAGGATTTTAAAATAAATTTCTTACAAACTATGGCAATTTTCGCAAAAAGTGATTTTTGTATACTTGATAAAGAAAATGACATTACTTTATTAAGCAAAAATAAAATAAAAAATATCATTACGATAGACCAAGTTTCTAATTCTTTGCAAAAACAAATAAAAGCCAAGCAAGAACAAAAAATTGTCGAAATAAAGATTAATAATAGTAATTTTAATTCCAAATCTAATATACATCAAGAAATAGAAATGGTGAAAAAAAATAAAGAATACATAATTAATTACTCAAAAAACTCAAATTTAATAAATAATATAAATGATGTTATATCAAAAAATGATGCTGATTATTTTTGTTTTTATAATGAAAAATTAAAAATTTTGCCAAAGACTAATGAAATAATATCTAAATATTTTGCAGTTAATGATAATATTGCGCTAATTTCACCATCTATAACATATGCACAAGGTTTTTCGTTATTACAGTTACAATCTTCATTCGATGAACAAAGATATAATAATTTTACAAATTGGGAAGAATGTCAGCCTTTGTTTTTTTCAGAATGTTTTATATTGAAGAAAGAATTTGTAAAAAAGATAGGTTATCTTGATAATAAATTTGAAACAATAAATTATGCATTATTCGATTTTATAGTTAGATTATACAGGGTAGGTGCATATTTCTTTGTAATGAAAGATATTCCTGTATTTAAAACATCCGCCGCAAAACAACCGATTTCGTTGTTTAAAAAAGATAAAAGTTATTTATGTAATAAATGGGGAGAATTTGATTTTAGTTTTTAAATGGGAATATAGTGCAAATAGAAAATCATGTTACATCAAAATTCGGAATAATTTCGGAAAATGAAAAATGGTTTGGTGATATCCTTATTGAAGATGATGTCACTATTTTGCATGGAGTGTCAGTTGTTGTTTTACCTGGAACAAAAATAAGGTTTAGTAATAAAAAATCAAGCAAAGATAATCAAAAAAATATTAGTGGTTTAAATCATTTATTTACAGAATTTAATGTAAATAAAGAATCATATACAAATAAAAATTCAATTATTGTATATGGTTCTTTTTTTATTTGTGGCAATAAAGAAAATAAAGTTGTTATAGGTAATAATAACTGGGATGGAAGCATATTTGTAATGCCTAAAGGGAAAATAAAATTTGAATATCTGAATTTAAGATATTCTTTTGGCATATTTATTTACAATGGTGCAAAAATTGCAAAAATAAATAATTGTTTGATAGAGCAATGTTATTTTTCTGTATTATCTTTAGCAAAAATAATAATAAAAAACACAATAATACGATTCAACAATATCGGTATTATATGTTATGGGAAAAGTTTGATTGCATCAAACCAGATTTATAGTAATCTAGGTCAGGGTATAATTGTCAAATCAATTAAAGGTTATATTGTAAAAAACTTTATTACATTAAATGATGTTGGTATTTTGTGTGATGAAAGTGATAGTTTGTTAATAAAAAAAAATTATATTAATAAAAATATTATAGGTATTCAAGTTAAATCATCATGTAATTTATTGTTAAATAATATTATTAGTTATAGCAATAATATTAATATTGTTGTTGAGCAATGTTCAACAAATATTAATGTTAGAGGAGCTATGGTAAGTAATATAGGAATAAATGTAAAAGATTTTAGTGAAGTTTTTATAAAAGAAGCACATATTGTAGTGGCAGATTATGGAATAATTAATCAGAATGCCGCTAAGATAGTTGCAGAAGATTTGGATTTTTTTGGTAATAGTGTAAATATAACATCTGTTAACAGTAGTATACTTACAATAACCAATTCATTTTGTCATTCATTACATGCCAATGTAATAATTCATCAAGAGTCGTTACTATTCGCAAACAAAGTTAATTTTATAGCAGATCAAAGAAGTATATTAAGTTTTGGAAGCAGTACAAATATAAATATATATGATTGTGATATTGATTCAAGAGATTTATCTTATCATATTGAGTTGTTTTCGGAACTCTATCATAAAAAAACTAGAGTTAAAACAAGCATATTTGCCAATTTGTTAGATAATGCAAAATTGTTTTTATTCGGAACATTATTAGCTGCTGAAAGTAATGCTATTTCTTCATATGGCAATTCTGAAGTATATGTGTCAGATTCAAATATAATGTCAGACAGTGGTGTATTTTGCAGTTTAATTGATAAAGCAAAAATGGATATAAGCAACAGCATTATTTATAGTAAAGAACGTTTTTGCATAGTAAAAGATAAAAGCCAATTAAATATAGAAAATTCAAATATTTCAAGTTTTAAAAATTTAATAGAAAGTAATATGTTGTCGAAAATTTTTATTAAGAAAAGTAATTTGGGAAATATAAGCGGATATTTAATAAATATTAAAGATAATGCTTATATTAATTTGGTAGAGAGTACTTTGATTGGTGAAAAAGGTATTAATGAATATGCTTGTGCAGTTGTGGAATTTAGTTATGTCAAAATGAAAGTAAATGGTAATTTATTTGATTTATCTGAGAGATGTTTAAATGAATTCAAAAAAAGTAAATTAAAATGTAAAGGGATAGAAATAGG
>JAQVBD010000119.1 GCA_028690485.1 Endomicrobiaceae bacterium | reverse complement strand
ATTTCTTTAAATTTACCTTTGACTATTTCTTCACCAATTTTTGAAAGTTTCTCACATAATTGTTTATCTTTCGTTTCTACAATAACTCTAACTAATGGTTCAGTCCCTGATAATCTTAATACAAGCCATGAATTATCTGAAAATTTAACTTTTAAATTTTCTAATGTATCTTCACCTGTTTTTTCAATATCTGTCACTATAATATTTTCACCGGCTCCGTTAATCAATTTATTTATATCTTCAACTGTTGCTGTTTCTACCCAGTTTTTGAATACATCTTCTCTTCTCTGAGCTTCTTGTTTAATTTCATTAATTGATAAATTTGGCTGTTCTTTTTCTACTATTGTTCTAAATCTTACAGCAGATTCTTTATATGCAGGAAAATATCCGAGTTCATTATAAATATTATCTAAAATATCTTGAGGTTGTTTATCTTCATTTACAAGACTGATTAATAACATAATATTTGCTAAAAAACCGCATTTATCATATATCCATTCTGCAATAGAAATTCCGCCTGAAGATTCTATTGCCAACAAGAATAAATCTCCGTCATTTTCAGCTTCATGTTTTAATGCAGACATATACTTAAAGCCGACATTTATCTCTTGAACTTCAACATTATTTACTAAATTATCAATATTTAAATCTATATTTTGTTTAGAAGCAATTTTTTGTAATTCAGAAAATCTCTTTGTAAAAATTTCAGTTGCCATATATTTGGCTAAATAATCAACTATATGTGTAGTTGCTAAATTTCTTGCTATTATTATTTTTTTATTTAGAAAATCTGCTAATGGTAACTCTCCATTTACGACTTTATCTATTAATAAATTCAATTCTCTTTCTATGCGGGATTGTTCTAATATCAATCCTATCTCATTTGCAGTTATATATTTGCCATCTTGTGCAACTACTCCAAATCTATCCCCGTCAACATCAGTTGATATTCCTAATAAATTTATAACCCCACCGTTGGCTTTATCCTGTACCATTTTGATTAATTGTTTTACATTAGCTGCAGATGGTTCCGGTTTTTGACCGGCAAAAGTTACATCTCTTGTATCATTAATCATAACGACATTAAATCCAAGATATTCTAAAATTTTAGGATAATATTTTTTTGTTGTACCATTTTTAGGATCAACTATAACTGTCCATTTAGAAGATTTTTCCTTAAAAGATTCCAAATCTTTAAAATTAGCAATCCCTGATATTTTAGTTATCATCCCAATAAATGCATCAATAAATTCTTCTTGCATATCAACAGATTTTATATTGGAAGAATCTTTAGTTATCTTTATAATTTTATTTAAAGGAATTCCTTCAGATAATTGATTTTGTATGTTTTTAATTTCTGATTCTATTGATGAAGTGACATCTGTCCCAGCCAAACCGCCGTCACCAAGTGTAATTTTAAATCCATTATATTCTTTAGTATTATGACTAGCTGTAATATTAACAGACAATGTTAATTTATTCTTTCTTGTAAAATAAGAAATTGTTGGAGTTGGAACATCGTCAGAACTTATAATAACTTCTATACCATTTGCTGCAAAAATATTAGATACAATTTCAGCAAATTGTTTTGATAAAAATCTGGAATCCCAACCTACAACAACTTTAATATCTTTTTCTTTTATACCTTGTCTAGAGGCAATATCATTTATTGCATTTGATATAGCTTGGATTATTATTGATACATCAAGAAAATTAAATTCTTCTGACAATATTCCTCTAATACCTGCTGTACCAAATTTTATTTCTTGCTTTTTATCGTATAGACTTAAAGGTATTTCTGCATTTCTAAGGGCAAAATATTGTTTTAATAATTTTTCAATACTATCTTCAGAAAAACCTGCTTCTATCATTCTTAAGACATCTTCTTTAAGCTGTGTATCATCTGAAGAATCTAATAATTTATTTATTGCATTTGTTAATTTAGAATCTATAATACTTAATCGGTTATCATTATTTTGTAAATTATAAATAATATGATTTTTTATATTTGTAACAAATGAAGCAATTATTGTTATAGCTAATGGTGTAACTATCCCTGGGATTAAGAAAATGAAAGGACTTGCTACTCCTATGATAACAGATGCAAGAAAAGCAATACTAGCAATTGGTAATAATATTGCTGTTGATATTTTCAATGTCTTAACAAAAGTTTCTTTCGTTTTTGTTTTTATTTCATCAACACCTTGATATCTTGTCCTATATGCTTGTGCATAACTTGGATGAACAAATCTGGATGAGTAATGTAAAAGCACAAAATAGTCTGTACTCAAAAGCATCATTAAAGGAGCTTCTAATACAGCAGCTATCGTTGCTTCTAATGTATATTTCTTTCTAACATAAGAATATTTACCACTTTTATAATCTTTATAAAACAGAATTATAGCCAAAGGTTTAGCTATTGCTTTAAGTAGTGCTGTTACAAAAGGAAGTGTTAATTTGTTTTGTTGTATAATTGAATTAATTAAGTTTTGTGTTGAACTATCTGTATCAAATTGATTACCTTGTAATGCACTAAAAAGTCCTTTTGCATTTACTTTTCCTAATTCCACACCCATCTGATCAAATGTATTAATATCCCAAACAATACCCAATGTCGTAACCATATCTTCATACAATGCTATTAAAG
>JAQVBD010000118.1 GCA_028690485.1 Endomicrobiaceae bacterium | reverse complement strand
TGAGCAAAAGAAGAAAGACTAAAAATAAGGCACAAACAAATTAAAACTATCTTTCTCATAGTAATATTTTATTTACTCACATAATTAAAGTCAACTACATCTCCTTTTTTTGTTTTATCTAAGACTTTTTCAATACTTGATCTTGGAATACCTGTTTTTTTATTATAATAACTTATTCCACTTGCATAATGTGTTACAAATGGAAGAACTTTTTCTAATTGTTTCCATGCTAAATTCCATATTTTTGAACTATCTGTATGATGGGGATGTTGTAATACTATACTTGGTTTAAAATCTATACATTTTTGTTTAAAGTCTTCTGCTATATTTATTCTCCATCCATCTTTATTTGCCACAGCTTGACCTCTGGGACTAAAAACATTTAAATCATGGCAACCAAGTATTAAAATATTTTGATTATTCAATCTTATAAAGTGAGTATCTAAATCATTAATTTTTATCAATCTTCTTTTTTCTTTTTCAATTGGATAAAATTTCCCAGTCCATCGAATAACTTTATGCTTTTTAAAATCATATATAGTGACTAATTGAATTTCTTGATCATTTCCATTATATCCATCAATACCTATTGTTATATAATTGGCAATCATAGTTAATTTATCATACAATCCTTCAGGTAATTGATTAAAAAATTCAATAATTGTTATTTCAGCTTGGCTTTGTAGTTTTTTTACATTATTCTTCTCTGCTTTAGGAATCTCTAATTTTATTTGTAATTCTTCAGGAAAATCAAATTTAAGAAAACCTCCTGGTGTTACAATAAATTCAAAATGATTTATTAGATAATTTGATTTCACAAACTTCTCGATAGATTTATTTAGTTTTAATAAACTTCTATTTTTAGGATAATGTTTATCTGAAACAATTATTCTTGCAATTTTATGGTTATTAATTTTTAATGCTGAAATTATTTTTTTCAATATATTAATTGCATCTGGGTTTTCCCAATCTACATCTCCGTGTTTTATTCTCAAAAGCTTATATCCATGTTTATATGCTTCAATATCCCTAACAGAATCATAAAAAGCTCTTTTTTCATCTCTATCTTTAGGGTCGTTATCTTTAGCATTTATTATTTTACAAGATTCAATCCAAGATTCTTTAGAATAAAATAAATTAATATCCTTTGGATAATTCTCTAATGATATTTTTCTTGCAAAAGAAAAATGCTGATTTTCATCGTATTCAATAATGAGCTTTAAGTTTTCCACAACAATATCACAACTAAGCTGATAATTTGATTTATAAAATTCAGTGTAGTTTCTGTATTTTTCAAGAGAAGATTTTATTGATTTATATTCATTTGGTATATTATTTTTCTCTGGTGTTTTTAGCCATTCAAATTTCTTTTCTACTTCAATATATCCAAAACATTGCTGTAAAAGTAATTGAAGTGCATTTTTTTGACTTACTTTATTTAATTTTTTTTGTGGCGTTTTCTTTTCTAACTTAGAGTTATCTTTTTTATTTGATGTTGTATTTTTATCATTATATTCTATTTCAAAACCAAGCTTGATAAAAAAATCAGCAGTTTCCTTTCCTCCACTATATTCGCTTTTTAATATTTCTTTTTTATTTGCAATTTTATATGCAATACCTCTTATATGTTTTGCTGGATATCTTTTCTCATTATAAATTAAAAATGTATTCTTCGGTTCTGGATATTTTTCTTTTTGTGTGTCAAATTTTTTAATTGCTTTCTTGACATCACTTTCTTTTACATTTTTCCAAAGTTTATTCATATATCATTTATTTAATTATTATTGGTTCACCTAAGAATTTAGGTTCTTTATTAATTGCTAAATCAATAAACATATTTACTCTTGCAAACTTTTCTCTTAGCTTTGTCTTAAATCCATTATATGCTGTAACATCTTTTGCGTTATAACCGACAACATCCAAATCCAATTTTCTTGCAATGTAAATTGCTCTTCGATTATGGAATTCCTGAGAAATTATAGTAAAACTACTTTGTCCAAATACTTTATTCATCCTCACCATTGAATCATAAGTTCTGAAACCAGCATAATCTAAATATATTTTCTCTTCTGGTATTCCTTTTTTCATCAACTCTTTCTTCATATCTAAAGGTTCATTATAGGTGCTTTTGCTATTATCTCCACTAATTACCACAGATTCAATTTTTCCAGCTTTATATAATTCAATTGTTGCATCAATTCTATTCTTAAAATACTCATTTTCTTGTCCATTACTTAAATATTTTGAAGTTCCTAAAAGTAAACCTACTTTATTCTTTGGAATGCTATTCAAATCTTTAAATACAAAAGTATTAGTTGATTTATTAGTTATATAATCTGAAAGGAATAAACAAGCGAGAATTAGAATAATTAAGCTAAAAAACAACCATATTAGCTTTTTCAGAGTAATAAAACGAAGTATCTTTTTCATAAATTCTTTTTGGTATAAATTCTCACTGGTTTTTCTATTGTAATACAGATTAAATAATTGCTGCAAATATTTTACTTCTACAAATATACTACTTTTTTAAATACTAGTAAAAATATTACTTATAATTTGAAAACTGGAAGATAAAAAGGAGAATTTTAATGTGGTTTGCGTGAATTTTAATAAGGTTTTTATGACGATTAATCTTTGTTTTAGTGAAACGAAATGGCATTTCGCCAAGATGAAATGGCATTTC
>JAQVBD010000117.1 GCA_028690485.1 Endomicrobiaceae bacterium | reverse complement strand
ATGAGATTAAAACCTTTATACTAGAAAGGTAATAAAAATACATCGCGGGGTAGAGCAGTTGGCAGCTCGTCGGGCTCATAACCCGAAGGTCACAAGTTCAAGTCTTGTTCCCGCAACCAAAAAATTAAGGAACTCTTACAATAGTAAGGGTTCTATTTTGTATTTCTGGAGAAAAAGGTAGAAAAGTTGCAAAAGTTTTTTCGAGATTGAAATTTAATATATATTTGATAGCAATAATTAGTATTTATAGAATATTAGAATATAAAATTAAAAGTGGATTTTATACTATTATAGACATTTATATACTTGATATGCTATACTAATTAGGAAAGAATTAAAAATTTGATGAAATAAGTATGAAAAATCTTGCAAATATAAGTAAATAAAAGAGTAAAGCTATGAATAATTTGAAAAGGAGATGTTATATGATATTAGGTATAATTGTTTTTGCATTATCAATTCTGGGAATTTATGATTTTTTTAATGATTGCAGTTTTTTTCTATATGTTGCCTTGAGTGCTATTATTATAGAATATTTTGTAGGCTTTGTTACTGGAGAATGCAAATCACTTTTTCCTTTTTGGGGAACGTTATTTGCTACTTTTGTATTGTTTTACTTTAATGTTCCTTTAATAAACGCTTTTGCTATATGTATGTGTTTTGAAAATGTTATTTTTTTTATAGCGGGTTGTTTTCTCATAAAAATAATAAACAAACGAATTATTGAAAATGAAAACATCGAAATAAAGCTTAAAAAAGAGGAAGATTTTGATGACGATGATTAAAATAACGAAGGGAAAAATTTTACTTGAATAATATGAGCAATTGATATTAATTTAAATATTTTAACAATTAGATAAGTTTTATGATACAATATAATTTATAAGGAGATGGTTATTTGTCATTATTTAAAAAGAAAGAAAAAGTCACATTAGATCAGTTTATTTATCAAGAAATAATTCAAGTCGAAAATATCATTAATAAACAGGTTGATGGATTGTATGATATAATTAGTGAAGAAATAGACCAAAAACTATTATTTGCTTCCTTCGATTATTGTGGTTATTATATTATGAATAAATTCAATTTATTTGATAGTTCTGAAGAAGTTGGCAAAAGATTTGCACAAGCTATAATTTACTATTATGGAAAAAAAGAATATAATAAAGAATATATTGAAGATTTATTAGATAAATATATTTCGTTTTCTGAAAAATTTGAATTGTATTTAGAAAAGGAGTCTGATACTAAAAAGAAATATGATTATTTATTATATCTTTATGTTAATAAAATTATTTTAAGCGAAAATAGCAAATTAACATTAAATGTAAATAATTATAATGATCAAAATATTATACATCAAAATGCTGTTATTGCTGAATATACAAAAATTAAATTAAAAAGTTTAGAAAAAGTATTGGATGAACTTTTTAAGTTTTATGAAATAGTAAATTAGTATCTATTTTTGATTCTTAGTTACATTACAGTTATTGTTACTAATGATAATAATATTTGCGATAAAAATTAAAAAATACAAAGAAGCAAGAAAAATAAATCTTATAAAACCAAAATAAAAAGTAGGAAATTATCCTACTTTATTTTTTATTCTGCTGTATTTAATTTGTTATTCTTAAAGTTGATTATTTTTAGTATTTTCATTTATTTCCTTTAAGTTTTTTAATTTCTGTTCTTCAAGGTCATCTCTCATAAACCTTAATTTAATTTGATAATAAGCCCTTGTTATTATAAAGGCTAACGTCATCAAGAAGAGCCATCCCCAATGGTTAGTTGAAATAGATAGTATCATAAGTAATCCCTCTATAATCATAATTAAAGCGAATTTCTTTTTAAAATCGTTTATCATAAAATCCCTCCTAACATTTTTAATATATCATAACCAATTTAAAATAGCAATAATAACAAGTATAAAAATAGCAAGAAAACAGCGAGAAAAAATGAGTTTTAAGTCAATACACAAAATTTAAAAAAGTAAATAGATAGTATATGAAATTATTAAAAATAAAATTTTATATATGAAATAGGTATTTTGTATAACGAAATCACTAAGATTGTTATTATTTTATTAACAATGAAAGAATAACGAAAAATGCAATATGTTATTTTTTATGTTATTTTGCAGTCATTAAAATAAAAAATATAAAAATAATTTAAAAGAGGAAAATTATTTTTTGTTCGAGTAAAATATCAAACTATTTTATTCCCTTGACAATAATATATACAAGTGCTAAAATTAATATGTAATTAAATTTATTTTAGTAAACCATTTTTATAGAGGTTTTTAATGCAACAACAAACAAGTATCCGAGAGCAAATTAAACAGTCGACAAAAAACAAAAAGCGTAGATTCACCATTGTTGTTATGGAGGTAATAATAGGATTTGTTTTACTTTCCGCAACATTAATAACTATGTTATTAATGTACATAACAAATGTGCTAGTAGGATAAAGGTACCGATGACTAACGAGTAAATACTCGTTTTCACAAATACTAATTTAGTATTTACTCAATGAATTGATAAGTTAATTAACTTATCTTATTTTTTTGCCTATTATTTTATATATTATGGTATTTTGATTATTGTTGTGCTATAATAATATAAAAAATGAAAGAGGGTGTAATTTGTGAAAAGAGAGACTTGCTTAGAAGTTAATTTAAATAATTTTGAGAACAATT
>JAQVBD010000036.1 GCA_028690485.1 Endomicrobiaceae bacterium | reverse complement strand
GAAGAAGAATTTAGTACTGATGATTGCAATCATTATAACGAAGATGATATAACAGAGGACTTTAAAAATATAGATTAAATTATTAAAGGAGATATTAAATGTTAAATAAAAATGAAAAATATAATGATTTACCTTTAGATTATTTAAAACGAACATTAAATTATGAAGGTGGAATGACTAAAAATCCGAAAGATTCTGGTAATTGGTATGGTGGGAAATTATATGGTACTAACAGAGGAATTACAATGGGAGCATTAGCTAAGGCTCAAAAAGAAGGTTTAGTTGGTAGAGATGTAACAATTGAATCTTTAACAACAGATTTAGAATCAGTTAGAAAAATATATGAAGTTAATTATTATAGAAGAAGTAAAGCTAATTTATTACCACACACTCTAGCTTTTGCTCACTTTGATGCTTGTGTTAATTCTGGTATTGGTGGTGGTGCTAGATTTTTACAATCAACGATTAATAAATTATTACCTTACAATCATAAAAAATTAACAGTTGATGGTGGAATAGGACCCGTAACTTTAAATGCTCTAGCAATAGTATTAGCTAATAATGAAATAACAGAGATAGCAAAGATATATAACAACTATAGAGAAAATTTAATAGTAACATCTAAAAAAATTAACCCTATATTTAAAAAAGGATTAATCAATAGAATTAATTCAGTACGTAAATATACTGATAATTAAGTAGGCGAAATATAATGAATACAATATGGGAATCAATTAAAAAATTTATAGGTTGGATAATTGGTATTGTAGTATTAGTTGGTGCTGTAGTATATTATTTCTTTTTTGGTGAAGATGAAGTTGTTACAGAAATAAAAGAAGATATAGCTGAAAACGATGCTAAGATAGATGAATTAGAGAATCAGGTTCAGGATGCTCTACAACATGAACAACAATTAGCAAACGAACATCAAGTAGTACAGGGAAAAATTGATGAAAAAGAAGAAGAAATTGATGCAAAAACTGATGAATATGATTCAAAAATTGAAGAAATTGAATCAAAAAAAGACGATACTGACAGTAATTTAGCCTACATAAATAATAAATATAAGAAAAAGAAATAATATAAGAATAATAATGGTGATGAAATGAAAAAAATATTAACAACTATAATAATTTTTTTTATTATATTCTGTCCTATGTTTGCTTATGGTGCAGAACCAGCCGCATATAAGCTACCTAATGGAAGAATATCAGTTGACGAAGATGTATTTAATCAACTAGTAACAAATGAAAAGAAAATGGAAGTATATAAAGATGAAGTTGATTATCTAAAAAAATCAATTGAAGAATTAAAAGCACTATATAAAACCAGTGATAATATACAAGAACAAAGAGTTACAGTATTAAAAGATACTATTGAATTAAAAGATCAAATAATAGTATATAAAGATGATAATATTAAAAACTGGGAAAAAATATATAATGTTGAACATAACAAAGTAAATAAATTAAAGACTATGAGTTTAATAGAAAAGATATTGGTAACTGGATTAACAGCATATGCTATAAGTAATATAGACGATTCTTCAGCACAAGCGGCTGTTGGTGCTATAGGAGCTAGTATTATATTTCTAGATTGGTGAAGATTGGGGATTAAATAAATGTTTTTTAATTTAGTAGATTTATGTTCTGATTGTGAATTGATGCAAAGAAATAAAGAGTTAGAAGAAGAAAATATTAAATTAAAAAATGAACTAGAAAAATATATTACTGAGTTAGAATAAAAGCAGTAATATTTATTACTGAATTTAAATATGCAGAGTATAACTAAGTCTAGAGATTCTATTAAAAATGAGTCTCTAGACTTAATTTTGATTACTTTTGTTCATAGATTGTTTTATGAAAATTTTAAAAACTGATAAATTAAAGATCAGTTAGATCAATAATAAAAATATAAATATATAAAGATTATAGAAATATAAAAAGATTTGAAAATATATAATATAAGATAAATAAAGTTGAGTTTAAGAGAGTGGGTCAATACATTCCAAATTAACAGAAAATTGATGCTTTGCATCAATTAATCGTTGCTATAGCAACGATTCTAAATAATATTTAATATATAAAAAGATACTCTAGAATAATTAGAGTATCTCTTTTTATTATAATAATAGATATACAAACTGCTAAATTATATTAGTTATATTATCTGCTACTGTTCTAATTAACTTTTCCGAATTATTCCATTCTCTGTTATTATCATTAAAATCATCTGCACTTATCATACCGATTAAATTATTATCTTTATATATAGGACATCTTAAACTGGATTTAATTCCATTTGCTTCAAGTACTTGTAAAGAACTACCTACTTTTATCTTTTTTGTATTGAGTTTAAAAACTTTATTTGATATCATATGAGAATAAGTCTGATATGCTGATATATCTTCAAATGTAGTGTTATCCATTAATTTAAAATTACTCTCTAATTTATTTTTCATGTTTTCATCTTTATACCAAACACTTAAATTATGTATATATTTTTTACCATCTTTATCATAAATGCTGGATATATAACATCTATCTGAATTTAAAGCTTTACCTAAAAGAGGAATTAACATTTCTAAAACATCGTCTCTACTAGTTGGAATATATTTAAAATATTCATTATATAAATTTAATATACTACCTATCATTTCAACATATGTTTCTTTGCATTTTAACATATTACTTAATTTTTCAGAATATACTTTAGGTATAGAACCCATATCTTTCATTATTGTGATGTCTTTTTGATATAGTGTAATGTAAATATCTATGTCTGATATATCATCTTCATATAAATTATCTAGACATCTATTATCATCTAAACACACTAAAGAACTAAAAATATTTCTTTTTGTTATTGGTACTATTTCAGAAATTATCCAACAAATTTGACCATTCTTTTTTGTATATTGATATTCTAAAGTTGTTGGCTTTAATACTCTTAAATTTGTTTTTAATTGTATAAGTGTATTTTCATCTATATTAGTTTCAAACAATACTGATATAGGTTTATTTATTGCTTCATCTGCATTATAACCAGTAATATCTTTTAATGTACTGTTAGCATATAAAATTTTAGGATACTCATCTGCTTCATTCTCATATCTTGAAACAATAATACCTTCAGATGATTTATCAACAACATTAGCTAAAACACCAATTTTTTTTATATAATTAATCATATCTGTATTATTAATTAAAGTTAATAACATAAATTTCTTATATCCTATAGTAATATAAGTAAAATCAACTCTAAAAAATAATCTACTATTATTATTATCTATCGATATTATTCTAGAATGATTTTTACTTTCACTATGTTTACATATGTTTTTAATGTCTAGATAAGTTTCAAATTTACTAAATATATTTAATCCTGATATATCTGTATTTTTTATTTTGTTTACATTAAAAATATCTTTTAAGGGTTGATTACCGTCTACTATTTTATTATTAGAAAGATTAATTATACATAAAGGTATTGGTAACTCTAATAATTTATTCATTATTATTTTATATTTACATTGATAATTTTTAATTAATGATAATAATAAATAAATAACAGTTAAAGTTAACAGAGTTAGTATAATTATATTTTCAATTTTTAAAACATCAATAAAAGTGTACATTCGAAATTAACTACCCTTCTTTAATCAATGTATTTTGTTTGCATAGTTCTTAAATAATCAGTTATTAATTGATCAATTTCAATCTTATTATTTCTTAATATAACTGATAGTATATACAATTTTTCATTGATATTTTTATTTGTTTGAATCTCTTTTAAAATGATTTCAATTACACTATTTAATTTGTTTTTTAATTCAACTGTTAATATCTCTTTATTATCATATATACTCAGAGTTTTATGTATAGTATTTAAGTAATCGTTTATATATTCTTCTAAATTATTTTTTAAATTTTCATTGGCAATATTAACATTATTTTCATTACAAATTAAAGTATAATTTAAACATTCATTAAATAAGTCATGTAATAAGGTTCTAGTATCAGCTTTTGTTATAATTAATATTGTTGGTAGACTAGGTTTACCACTTACTTCAACTAATACATCTTTTATTTTAATTGCTAATTCAGTATTATTTTCTTTTATTTTATTAATATTAGCGTTAATTATATCAGTTTTTTCTATATTATTTTCTATTAACTCAATTATTTCATTGTTTTCATCTAAGGATCTTTGTATATCACTTAATTTATTCATTGTATATGTATCTGTTAATATATTAATAATGTAATTAAGTAAAAACAATATTATAATTATATATGGTGTATTTGATAATTTAGCGATATCAAAACCTAATAAATTTAAACTTATAACTACTAAAACTATTAGCATTATTAGATAATTTTTACCATCAGACAATTTCTTACCTAATATCTTGGTAAGTAGGCTCCATAAATCCATAGGCAGTAGCACCTCTTCCTACTATAATTACATTCTTAATTTTATTATTAATGATATTAAATTGTATGTTGACAAGGTGTTTACTTTGTGTTATAATATATACAATGAATAGAATTAACAAATATAAGGAGTGCATTAAAATATAATGGCAAAAAATTTAAGTTCGATGCTAAAGAAAGAATATCCAGACAATATTGATAGCGAGATAATAAGTGAGGTTGAATATCTAGATACTGGTATACCAACAATGAATTATGTATTGTCAGGTAGACCTTTGACTGGTGGTATTCCTTTAAGCGGTAAAATGGTATGTATGTATGGCCCAGAAGGATGTGGCAAGACAAGTTATGTTAATCATCTAATAGCAATTGCTCAGAAAAAAGATTATGATATTGTTTATATTGATTCTGAATGTAGTGTTACTAGACCTAGACTTAAACAATTTGGAGTTAATATTGATGAATTAAATTATATAGTACCTGACAATATGGAACAAGTATTTGATATTATTGAAAGAGTATGTAGATATAAAATTAAAGAAAATGATGATAGACATTTAATTATTATATGGGATTCAATCGCTCAGACAGCAACATCAGATGAAATGAATCGTACAGCATTTGATAAAGAAATTGGCAGTCAATCAGCAGTATTAACTAGAGGTCTTAGAAGAATTAAACCTTATGTACATAGATGTAAAACTACTGGGTTAGTATTTATAAACCAAGCTAGAGAGAATCAAGATAGATTTGGTGATTTATATAAGATGCCAGGTGGTAAAGCGTTAATGCATAGTTGTGATATTATACTAAGAGTTAATAAACTTAAACCAAACGAAACAGAACAGGGTATTAAAATATCTACACCATCAAAGAATAGATTGTTTAATCCATTTCAGAGTACAGTTGTACAATTTAACTATGCATTAGGTTTCACAAAAGAAAATATAGTTAAATCGTTCTGTGAGTTTATAAAAGAAATAGGTATACTAGGACAATCAGGTGCTTGGTGTTTCTTACAGACAGATGTAAATAAGATGATGTCAGAAGGAATGTCAGAAGATGAAGCAAAGAAAGAAGTTAAAAAGTTTTATCTAAAAGACTTTACAACCAGACTATTAGAAGAACCAGATTACTACGAACAAATGTTACGTGATTCAGAAGAATATGTAAATAAGAATATATCAATGGTGTCTAAGATAATGTTAGATAATGAAATCAATATTGAATCCGAATTAAAAAAATTATCTGAAGTAGAGAATGAATTTAGTGATGAAGATGATACTTTAGAAAAAGATGAAAAAGTTACAAAGAAGGTGAAATCGAAATGAGTTTAGTATCAGTATATACTAATAGAGATATAGTAAAGAAATATTTAGATGATATTAACAATGTAACTGAGTTAATTAATGAGAAAGAAGAAAATCAATTACCCGGATTTGTTATTAGTAGTTGTGCAGTAAAGCAATATGAAATGAAAAGAAATTATCTTAATATTAATATGCTTAAAAAAAGGAAATTAGCTGATAATATATCTGGTTATGAATTATTGGATAATTTATATCAACATATTTATATGCATAATCATATTGGTATGGAAGATGAATTGTATGAAGTATTAGATGCTTATAAAAAATATGAAAATTTGTCATTAAATACTGATGATGAAAAAATAATGATGACTAAACTATTGATATTAGAAGAATGGATAGATGCTTATCATTTCATAACCGAATTAACTAGTACTTTAAAAGAACATTTTATGATGACTTTACAGCCAGATAAAATTAAGTCTACTAAAGAATTATTAGAATATTATTTTACAGAAGAAAATGATTTTTCTGATGGAGTTAAATATTTAGTACAAGCTGAAGGTTGGCATATTGCAGAAGAAATAAATTCTTATCTACCAAGTATATTTCCACAATTTATAGATATACGTACTTATGAGCATAAAGCTTTTATAGAATCTGGGAAACAAGCAATGAGAACATTACAGAGATTGAATAGAGAATTTATAAGAGAGACTAATTTTAAAGACTGGAAACAATATCCAAATAATTATTTTGACCCAATTAAATTTGCAAATCTGTCTAATATTAACAGAGATATGTACTATTATTGTATACAGGGTATTAGTTATAATTTAGGTGCTTTAAGTGATTTACTTGATAAGAAATTAAATGAAAATAATAGTGATGATGTATATAAATTTATATATGCTGTTTATAATCAAAAAAGAAAATTAAATATAGACAGACAATTAAATGACCCTAGATATAAACTTAATAATAATGGTAATATTATAGGAGATAAAATTTAAAAGTGCGGTGATATAATTGGAGAATAAGCATGGCTATAAATATGTTTTAGATGGTGAAGATACTAGATCTGATGATGATTATGACAAAGAACAATTAAAAAGAGGTATTGAAGTAGAGAAAGAACATACTTTAAATGAAGTAATATCTAAGATAATTGCTAAGGATCATCTAGATGAGTTCCCTAATTATTATACAGGATTAGATGCTATGGAAGCTGAATTAGAAAAGTCTGGGGAAGATTTTAAGCCTGATGATTTAGATGTGTTGATTAACAATGATGAACATAAGAAAGAACACACTTTAATAATTAAATATTCGACATATGTTAAAAATATGAAAGAAGACCCACTTGTTAAAAATATTGCGGCTATAGGTTATTTAGGAAATGTAGGTCATTCATATGCTATAATTCTTGACCCTGATGGTGATAATCCAATTAACAGTGGATGGGATGGCGATGGTTCCGATCATATATTTGAAATAATAAGAGATAACGAAGTATTAACGAGTTCTGAGTTTAAAACATTGTTTAAATAATTAATTAATTTAATGTGAACTTAATAAATAACTGTAGACTTAATGTTTACAGTTATTTTTTTATTATCATTTGACAATAAACAAAAAGTATGATATAATAGCTATATTCAAGAAAGAAAATCAGGTGATTACATGTTTAAAGATTATGACGTAAAAATATTTGCAAAAACTTATGATAATAAAGTAATAGAGCAGATAGAAACTATGCTTGATACTGGCATATTTGATAACAAAAAAGTGCGTATCATGAGTGATGTACATGTTGGTGTTGGTTGTGTCATAGGCTTTACTGGCGAAATAGAGGATAAAATTGACCCAAATATAGTTGGTGTTGATTTAGGTTGTGGTGTCAACGTAACTAAAATAGATAAAACAATAGAATTAAATTATCATGATATAGACGAGTTTATACGTAATTCTATACCAAATGGTAATGGAATATATACTAAAGTTGAAAATGAAATAAAAGATAAAGTTATGTCAATGTTGTCTAATTTGAAATGTTTTTATAAAATAGGCAATATAGATAGAATAGTTAAGTCCTTTGGTACTTTAGGAGGAGGCAACCATTTTATTGAAATAGCTGTTGATGAGGATAATTATAAGTATTTAGTTATACACACTGGCTCTAGAAACTTGGGAGTACAGATTGCCAAACATTATTATAATATCATGATTAATGGTAACGTAGATAAAATGAAAGAAAAGATGATTAAAGAAATAAATAAAACTGTAGATAAACTTAAAAAAGAAGATAATTATTCAATGATATCATCAGAATTAGAAAAAATAAAAGCTAAGTATAACAAAATAGCTTTAAAATCAAAGTATATTACTGGCGATGATTTTAATGATTATTTACATGATATAGCTATAGCCCAGGAATATGCAGTAGGTAATCGTCATGTTATAGCTAATAAGATTATATCCGAATTTAAGTTATCTGGATACGTATTGGAGCAGTTTGAATCAATACATAATTATATCGATATTGAATCTAAAATAGTTCGTAAAGGGGCTATATCAGCTAAAAAAAGTGAAAGAGTAGTAATACCAATAAACATGGCAACTGGTTCAATAATAGGCATAGGTAAAGGAAATGAAGACTGGAATTGTTCAGCCCCACATGGGGCAGGTAGAATAATGTCAAGAAGTGAAGCTAAAGAAACAATTAATATGATAGAATATATTAAATCAATGAAAGACGTATACACTACTTCAGTTAATAATCATACTGTAGATGAGGCCCCAATGGCATATAGGGGATTAGATGAGATACAGGATTCAATAGTTGACACTGTTGATATAATCAATATTATCAAACCTGTATATAATTTTAAATCAAATGGTTGACAACTAAGTTAATTAGTATTATAATATACTCATTAAGTAATTATAATTTTAGGGGGATTATAATGAAGAATAATAAATCAACAAAAAAAGAGAAAACTAGAATATATGATTGGTTTGCTGGAGAATCTAATGGTAGTCCAGTAATATTTAAATTTACCTATAGTTGGGATTTAGATAAACAAGTTATAGTTGAATCTGATACTTATTCAAAAAATATGAGTTTATCTGAGTTTAAATCTACAGTTAAACCTCATAAAATAGATTGTAAATTTATATCAGTTATGGAGTGATAATGTTGGGTCGTAAAAAGATTATTAAAAAAGAAAAAAGTAATATAGAAGCATCGACAACTCTAGTGGTATTGGATAAATGTAAAAATTGTATTAATAAATGTAAAGTTGAATCTCTACCTCATGCAGTATTAATTGGTTGCCCAGATTATAAACCAAAAAATTAAATTTTAAAAATAATAAATATTTTTGTTGACTTTATCTCCAAATAGTGATATAATATATTTAGTTGATATTACAAATTATTTTTTGGGGGATATAAAATATGGCTAAAGTTAAAAAATCTAAAGAAAATATAGAAAAGAATATAATTAAAGATAGTTCAATTACTAGAATATTTAATACAGTAAGTAAAGAACTTATTAAAATTGGCGTACCTATTCCTGTCAAAGATATCAAAAAAGTTGGGGAACTAAAGACCAGGTCTAAAAGAGTACGAGGTGTTACTTATACTTTCAAAAGAATTACATATAATAATATTAATATTGATAAAACTAATTATATAGGCATTAACAAAAAACTAATTGAAGATAATTTTGAAATAGAAAAGACTATGGTTCACGAACTTATACACACGATCCCAGGGTGTAATAATCATGGTCCTAACTTCAAGAAATATGCCGGACTAATCAATAGACATTATCCTAAATATAATGTATCTACTTATTACACTCCTGATTCAGATGAAACAGAAAATATAGCTAATATAAAAAAGCCTAAATATGTAGTTACATGTGAAAATTGTGGCGCCAAGACTTATTTTTATCGTAAATGCAAAACTCTTGATATTCTTTCAAGATGTACATGTAAGAAATGTAAAACTTCAAATTTTAAAGTAGAAAAGTTAGGCTAATTAAAATGAACTTGAATTTTAAACTAAATGATAAAGAATATAAAGTGGAAGCTAATTTTATAAAGAATTCTAAAGATTTTGTTTATTTAAAAGAAAATGAATTAATTACAATTGTAAAACATTTTCATAATAAAAATGAATATGATTTAAATCATTTTAGTTATATGAATATTACTGATGATTTTAATAATATTTATTTTGTTAATAATATTAATAGTGGTAATCTATATTTGAGATATATGGAAACAAAGAACAAAACAGAAAAAAAGAAAAACAACAAGAAGAAAAAGAAGTGATATTATATGAAAAAAGAATATAATCTGCCACTTATATTGTCAATAGGATTTATTATTGCTGTAATAATGTCTTTTTTTAAACTTTTAGGATATATAAAATGCTCATGGATACTGGTATTAGCATCTTATTGGTTACCTATGTTAATTTTTATGATTATATTAATATATTGTTTATTAGATGATAAAATTAATTCGTGGTTAGTTAGGAGAAATGAGAAATGAGAAAATTAGCAAGTATACAAGAAATAATAGATATTAAGTCAATCGAAAATGCTGATGCAATAGAATTAGCTATTATCAATGGTTGGCAGTGTGTTGTAAATAAGAATGACAATTTTAAAGTTGGGGATAAAATTGTCATGGTTGAAATAGATAGTATCCTTCCCCCAGCACCGGAGTTTGAATTTCTTAAAGATAGAAAATATAGAGTTAGAACAATTAAGCTACGTGGTCAAATAAGTCAGGGGCTAGTGTTGCCGATTAGTTATCTTCCTAAAGGTAATTATAATATTGATGATGATGTTACTGAAATCATTGGTATTACTAAATATGAACCAGATGAAGATAATGACGCTAATAAAAAAGTAATTACTAATAAGAAATGGGTTAAAAAATATATACCTGATGTTGTACTTAGCTTTATGTTTAGTCATTTTCCTAAACTGTCTAAGAAACTATTTACTAATACTGTAATTAAAAAAGGTTTTCCTGATTTTATTTATAAGACAGACGAAGAACGTATACAAAATCTTAAAAATCTAATTAACGAAGTTGCTGGTATGAAATTTGTTGGTACTGAAAAGATAGATGGTTCTTCTGAAACAATATATCTTAAAGACAATAAATTTTACGTTTGTTCACGAAATAATCATATAGATAAAGATGACGGTAGCAAATATTGGCAAGTAGTTAAAGAACAAGATATAGAAAGTAAAATTAGGAAATACTTTAAAAACAGAAATATAGCACTACAAGGTGAACTGTGTGGTGAAGGTATTCAAGGTAATAAATATAAGATAAAAGGTATAGATATTTATATATTTGATATTTTTGATATAGATAAACAAGAATATTATAATCAATATGAAGTAGAAAGAATTACTAAAGAAATCGGTTTGAAATCTGTACCAATTATTTATAGAGACTTTGTACTATCTAATAATATTAATGAAATACTTAAACTAGCAGAAGGTAAAAGTGTAGTCAACAACAGTAATATTGAACGTGAAGGAATAGTCTGGAGACTTGCTGTACCAGAAAATAATAAAGTTAGAATAAGTTTTAAATCAATATCTAATAAGTTCCTTCTAAAAAATGAATAGAAGTTCAATAAAAAGATGTAGACAATAAGTTTACATCTTTTTTTTATTGTTACAAATAAAAGACTTGTATTTATCTCTAAAGTGTGATATAATATATATAGTGAGTGAAACACAATACACAACATAAAAATCAGGGGGAATAAAAATGACTAAAATGACAGGCGAAGAAATGGCAAAAAGTTTTTCAGATTTTGTAAATAGTTTTGATACTAGTAGACATAAGGAATTTGCTGAAAAGCTTTGTTATAATACACACAGAACACTTCAGCAGAGTTCTATGACAGTAATGATGGAGTGTATGAAGCTTTGGGCTGAAATGTACGATAAAGGTTGGTATGACCTGAGAAATGAACAGACTTGTAAACTTGCAAAAAAGATTGTCGATGAGTTCAAAGATGAAATTTATATGCCATTTATTTAAAACAATTTAAAGGAGATAAAAATAATGGAAATTCAAGTCCTAATTAAAAATAACACTAATGATGAGGAACGTTGGGTAAGTGTTAATTTGTTCAGAGAAGATTTTGAGGTATTAAAGGAAATTGGTATCACTGAAGAAGATATCGAAGATGTTAATTATACTATTTTAAAAGCTGATTTTGATACAATAAAAGTAGATTTTTTTGATGAAGATGATACAATAGAAGATTATGTAGAATTACAGGATGCTTATACTTTTATGCATGGCTATGAACAGGAAGTATTAGATTCTATACTTGAAGCAGATTATTACACTATAAACAGTGTTAATGATATTATTGAAATAATTAATGATAATACAGTTGATAAATGGACTCTTTATTCAGGTATGTCTATGGCACAAGTTGCCGAAGAATATGTAGATGAATGTTTTGATATTCCTGATTCAATTAAATATTATATAGATTTTGATA
>JAQVBD010000035.1 GCA_028690485.1 Endomicrobiaceae bacterium | reverse complement strand
AACCCAAATTCTCACTCGTTCAGATCTTGTCTAAAGGCAAAACAGAATTGTTCATTTGATAATATATTACTATAAAAAAAACTCATTTTTTGATAAAATATCAAAATATATAATATTAGAGAATATCTATGTTAAAAATAATTGGTGGAACAGCTAGAGGCAGACAATTAAAAACACTTCCGAAAGAAGATGCTTCTATTAGACCTATGTTGGGTATGATGAAAAAATCTGTTTTTGATATTATTACACCTAGACTTCAAGGCAGTTTGTTTTTAGATTTATATGCAGGAGTTGGTTCTGTCGGTATTGAAGCATTGTCCAGAGGAGCGGAAAGAGTTGTTTTTGCTGAGATTAGTGATAAATCAATATCTTTAGTTAAATATAATTTAGAAATGTTAGGTTTTGCAGATAATGCAGATATTATTAAATGTGATGTAATAAAAGGTTTTCCTAAATTTCAAAATAAATATGACATAATATTTTTAGGTCCTCCTTATAAAGATGGAGCAAAAAATGCTTTAGCATTAACTTATCCAACATTGAAGAATATTGTTCTTTATTCAATGTTGAAAGATGATGGTGTAGTTATTTCGCAAAGACATATGAAAGAACCTGTCGGTACAGTTGCCGGTCTTTCGAATTTCAGGACAGAAAAATATGGTGATACAGTAATTTGTTTTTATAGGATGGAAAAGTGAGAGATAATACTTTTAAAATAAGTTATTCAAGAATTAATACATATTCGTTTTGTCCGGAAAAATATAAATTAATTTATATAGAAAATAAATACATTCCTTTGAATGCTGCTATTTCTTTTGGAGTTTCAATACATAAGACATTAGAACAGTATTATAAATTGGATTTAAATACTTACGAATCTATGCAAGACAGTTTAAATTTTTGTTGGGAAAGTTCAGGATATGAAACACCGCAGGAAGCATATGTTAATTATTTGAGAGCTCAAAATATATTAAAAGATTATTGGCAAACATATGGTAAATATAAAGCAAAAAATATTTTGACTGAAAAAAGTTTTCAAGCAGAAATAGGACAGTATCCTTTTATAGGCATCATAGATAGAATAGATGAAAATGAAGATGGAACAAGAGAACTTGTTGATTATAAAACACATAGAGAAATTTGGGATCAACAAACAATAGATAATGATTTACAATTGAGTTTATATTGTTATGCATGTAAAAAAGCATTGGGTTTTATTCCTGAAAAAATAGCAATATATTTTTTATCACATAATCAAAAAATATATACGACAAGAGATGAACAAAAAATACAGCAAGCAATTGATATTTCTCTTGATGTCGCAAATAAAATAAATAATAATGAATTTGTCCCAAATACTTCAAAATGTGAATTTTGCGATTTTAAAAAAACATGCCAATATTCTATTGCAAAGAAATTTGAGGAGCTAAAATGAAAAACATTATAGTTGTTAAATTTGGTGGTAGTCTTACAAAAAATAAAGATGCACAAAAAAAATTTATTAAAGACTTAGCAGAACTTTCTAAAAAAGAAAAGATAATTCTTGTTCATGGCGGGGGCCCGGAAATTAATAATTTATTGTTGAAGTTCAATATAAAATCTAAATTTGTTGATGGATTAAGATATACAAATGAACAAACCCTTGAGGTTGTTGAAATGGCGTTAAGTGGTAAAGTTAATAAAATGTTAACGTCAGAACTTATTAAATGTGGTGTTAATGCAGTCGGAATATCAGCAAAAGATGGGTCAATAGCATTATGTAAAACTATAAAAAAATTAGGATTTGTTGGTAATCCTGTAAAAATAAATACAAAATTGTTGGAAATATTAATAAGAAATGGTTTTTTTCCGGTTTTATCTTCTGTTGGGATAGATAACAAAGCTCATTCTGTTAATGTAAATGCAGATACACTCGCAATGGATATTGCGATTGCATTTAAAGCTTCAAAACTTATATTTTTAACAGATGTTGCTGGTGTTTTGGATGGGGATAAGAAAACTATAAAAGAAGTTAAAATAAAAAATGTAGATGGGCTTATTAAATCAAATATTATAACTGGTGGAATGATTCCTAAAATAAATAGTTGCAAACATGCTGTTGAAAAAGGGGTTAAAGAAGTTTTAATTATAGATGGTATTTTAGGTATAAAAAAGATGAAAGGTACTATTATTAGAAAGTAATAAAAATATCTTTTAATATGGTATAATAAAAAAACTTTATATAGAGGATATTAATGATAGATTTACATACCCACACATTGTTTTCTGACGGGGTTTTATTACCTAGTGAACTTGTATATAGGGCAAAGTTTAAAGGATACAAGATAATTGCTATAACAGACCATGTTGATTATTCAACTTATGACTATGTTATTCCTAGAATATTAAAAGTTGCAGATGTTTTGCAAAATAATTATGATATACAGGTAATAGCAGGTGTTGAAATTACATATGTTCCTCCGAAATTAATAAAAGATATGGTATCTAGATGCCGACAATTAGGTTCACAACTTATTGTTGTTCATGGCGAAACAGTTGCTGAAACTGTTCCGGAAGGAACCAATCATTATGCTGTTCAGGCAGGTATTGATATATTAGCCCATCCCGGACATATAAAAAAAGAAGATGTTTTGCTCGCAAAAGAAAATAATGTCTGTCTTGAAATCACAACAAGAAATGGACATAATGCAACAAATAAAGAAGTCGCAACTCTTACATTAGAATGTGGAGCTAAATTTGTTTTTGATACAGATTCTCATTCTCCGGAAGATTTAATGGATAAAACAAAAATAGAAAAAACACTTGCAAATGCAGGTTTAGATTTGAAATATTTTGATATTATGCAACAAAATGCATTAGATATTATAAAAATTAGAGGATTAAGATGAAAAAAGAAAATAAAATAATAAAGATTGTGAATATGATAAAAACAAATAAGACAACATTTTTTACAATAGTTGGTTTTGTCGTTATAATTGCAATATTTACGATATTTACTTATACAAGATTTCAAATGTTAAATAATACCTCATCTACTAAATTAACAATGGCTACTAAATATATTTCTAATGGACAATTGGAACAGGGTTTGGCAGTAATTGATGATGTAATTTTAAAATATTCAAGAACCCCATCTTCTTATAGAGCAAGGCTTATGAAAGCCAATTATTTAATTACTCAGAAAAAATACGAAGATGCTGAAATATTACTAAAAACTGTTATTGACCAAGCAAGACCTGATACAATAAAACCATTAGCATATCCTATATTAATTGCAGTTTATGATTATAAAGGTAATATAGAAAAAGCTATAGCAACTTCACAGGAATTTCTATCAAAATATAAAACAAATTTTTTAATACCATCCATAATGGATAATATGGCAAGATTATATGAATTATCTGGCAATATTGATGATGCAAAAAAACTTTATAAAGAAATATTAGATATTTATCCAAATACGAATTATGCTTTGAAAGCAAAAAGTAAATTACAATAAGTTTATTATTATGAGGTATTTTATATAAAATGAAAAAAGTATATCTTGCATTTCTATGGCATCAGCATCAGCCTATTTATAAAAACCCTTTAAATAATATTTATGAGTTACCTTGGGTAAGGCTTCATGCAACTAAAGATTATTATGATATGGTTGCAATTTTGGATGATTATCCAAAGATTAAATCAAATATAAATCTGGTGCCATCTCTTTTAATACAACTTGATGAATATGCAAAAGGAGTAGCAAAAGATAAATTTTTAGATTTAACTTTAAAGCCGGCATTAGAACTCTCTGAAGATGATAAAATTTTTATTTTAATGAATTTTTTTATGGCAAATTGGGAGACAATGGTTTTTCCTTATAATAGATATCATCAGTTGCTTGAAAAAAGAGGGAAACAAACAAACGAATCTGATTTAAGAAGAATATTAAATTATTTTAAAATTGAAGATATCAGAGATTTACAAGTATGGTTTAATTTATCTTGGTTTGATCCATACTGGAGAAAACATGATGAATTTATAAATAATCTTTATATTAAGGGTAGAGCTTTTACTGAAGATGAAAAACATAAACTTATTGAAAAACAATTGCAGATTTGCGGAATGATAGTAGGGAAACATAAAGAATTGCAAGATAGAGGGCAAATAGATGTTTCTGTAACACCGTTTTATCATCCTATATTGCCTTTGTTATGTGATACCAATAATGCATTAGATGCAATACCAAATATAAATTTACCTAAAAAAAGATTTTCACATAAAGAAGATGCCATATGGCATGTTGAAAATGCAATTAAATATTATGAATCTGCTTTTGGAAGAAAGCCAATAGGTATGTGGCCTTCAGAAGGTTCAGTAGCAAATGAAGTTGTAAAAATTGTTGCAGATAATAATATTGAGTGGCTTGCTACAGATGAATCTATACTTTTTAATAGTTATCCAAATAATAGTGTTAATAGAAAATATCTGTTTAGGCCATATAATATCAGTGTTGATGGTAAAAAAGTTAATATGATATTTAGAGATCATGGCTTATCTGATTCTATCGGTTTTGTATATTCAAAATGGAACCCAGATGATGCTGTAAACGATTTTGTTACTAAAATAAAAAATATAGGTGATTATGTTGGTGATACTTATGACTATCCATTAGTTTCTGTTATTCTTGACGGTGAAAATTGTTGGGAATATTACCAAAATGACGGATGGGATTTTTTATCGAAACTTTACAGTACTCTTGAAAAAGAAGAAATGATAGAAACGGTTAGAATTAGTGATTATTTAAAAAGATTTCCACCGAAAGATACAATAACTAATTTAAGAGCAGGTTCTTGGATTAATGGTAATTTTGGTATTTGGATTGGGCATGAGGAAGATAATACTGCATGGCAATATCTTTCTCAAGTAAGAGATTTTTTAGTTGAATATACTAAACAAAATATTGACTTTATCGGAAGTGAAAGAGAGAAAAAAGTTTGGGAAATATTTTATGCGGCTGAAGGTTCTGATTGGAATTGGTGGTATGGAGATGATCATTCTTCAAGTAATGATGAAATCTTTGATAAATTATTTAGACAACATTTAATGGCAATATATGAGCTGCTTGGACAGAAAATCCCAGATTATTTTTATAAGACAATAAAAAGGTCAAAACAGTTATCATCGGATTCTAGTTTTATAAATCCTACAGCTTTAATTTCTCCAAAAATAGATGGTAAAATTACTAATTATTTTGAATGGAAAAAAGCAGGTTTGTATTCTGTCGGACATAGTGGTGGTTCTATGCATCAAGTTTCAACTTTGCTTAAATCTTTTATGTATGGTTTTGATCTGAATAAAATTTATTTAAATATATCTTTAAATATTGCTCATGATTCTAAAGAAATAGAAAATTTATGTTTTAATATAAATTTTATCAATCCTGTGCAGAAAAATGTTTATGCTATATTTGATATAAATGGCAAGGTTGTTGAATTTTCTATTTATTCTGAACAAATTAAAGATAAAATCTCTGTTCCTGTAGAAAATATTGCTATTGATTCAATTATTGAAATGGCAATACCAATAGATTTATTACAGCTGCCGGATGATTATAAAAATATTGAATTTACAATTAGCGTTGATAAAGATAATATGGAAATAGAAAGATGGCCATATCAATCATCTATAATAATTCCAAAGCCGACAGAAGATTTTAATATGATTTCATGGACAGTGTAAAATGATTGTAAAAGATATAGAAATTAACAAATCTATTTTTAAAGCGGTACATATAGAATTGAGTGATAGTAGTAATTTGTTAATGATAATAGGTTCTAAGGGGTATATTATGTGTGGCTATTTAAATATTAATACTGCACAAAAAATGGGTGATGTTGCTTGTATTGTAACAGGTGTTAAAACTATTGAAGATATTTTAAATTCTAAAATAGTTGCTTTAACATCCAATGCACAAAAACTTGGTGTTGAAATGGGGATGGCTGTTACGGAAGTTCTTAAAAAACTTTCGTAGAAGAATTTATTATTTGTTTGTATCAAAATATAAAAAGGATAAAATTTAACAATATTGTTTTGTTAATGACTAAATTAAAATGGAATATATATTACAACTTTCAGTGCTTTTATTTTCTGTTATTGTTCATGAAGTTGCTCATGGCTTTGTTGCTTATAAAAGAGGGGATGATACTGCAAAAGTAATGGGAAGGTTAACTCTGAATCCTATTGCACATATTGATATTTTTGGGAGTATTATATTACCTCTTTTATTGATGATTGTGCATGCTCCTATTTTTGGCTGGGCTAAGCCTGTTCCTGTTAATTCTTATAAATTAAACAATCCTCAAACTGATATGATATGGGTTTCTTTAGCAGGTTGTTTCGCTAATTTTTTGCTTGCAATCATAGCTGGATTTTTTATGTTTTTGATTAGAAATTTTGCTTCTGCAGATATGTCAATGTTTATATCTCTGTATTCTATTTTGAAAATAGTTTTAGTTATAAATATTATTTTACCTTTGCTCAATTTAATACCAATACCTCCTCTAGATGGGTCTAGGGTTTTTGTCTATTTATTGCCGAGAGAACTCGCAATAAAATATATGAAGATAGAGCCATATGGTTTTTTAATAATATTTGCACTTTTATCTACTGGGATATTGTGGTCAATAATTAGTCCGGTAGCATATTTTTTGATATCAGTTTTAAGCTAAAGTTAATAGATTATAAAGGAAATAGTTATGCCAAACAAAAGAGTTTTATCAGGAATGAGACCTACAGGAAGATTGCACCTTGGACATTATTTTGGAGCATTAAAAAATTGGGTTTCTATCCAAGAACAATATGATTGTTTTTATATGGTTGCAGATTGGCATGCATTGACCAGTGATTATGCAGATACTAAAGAGCTAAAAAATAATTCAATTGATATGGTAATAGATTGGTTAACAGTTGGAATAAATCCTGAGAAAAGTGTAATTTTTAAACAATCTGAAGTTCCGGAACATTCAGAATTATTTTTGATTTTGTCTATGATAACTCCTTTGGGATGGTTGTTTAGATGTCCAACATACAAAGAACAGCTTAAAGAGATACAATCAAAAGATTTAAATAATTATGGCTTTTTGGGGTATCCTGTTTTACAGGCTGCTGATATTTTACTTTATAAAGCACAATCTGTTCCGGTTGGAGAAGATCAATTAGCACATTTAGAGTTAACAAGAGAAATAGCTAGAAGATTTAATAATTTTTATGGTAATGTTTTGTTGGAGCCTCAAGCATTACTTACTAAATCTGCAAGAGTTCCGGGTCTTGATAAAAGAAAGATGTCAAAATCTTATGGTAATTCTATTTTAATTGCGGAAACAGAAGACGAGATTGTAAAGAAAGTTAAAACAATGTTTACGGACCCATTGAGAATTAAAGCAACTGATGTCGGTCATCCGGAAGGTTGTGTTGTATTTGCTTTTCATGAGATTTTTAATAAAGAATCAGAAAATAGAAAACAACAATGTATGCAAGGGTGTATTGGATGCGTAGCTTGTAAAAAAGAACTTATAGATATGATATCTGAGTTTACAAGACCAATGATGCAGAAAAGAAAAGATATAATGTCTGACAAAGCTGCAGTTGAAAAGGTGTTAGAAATTGGTTGTCAGAAGGCAAGAGAAGCTGCTCATCAAACAATGGTAGAAATAAAAAAAGCTATAAAATTATAAGGTGAATATATGGAATATGATGTCCATTTAGATACATTTGAAGGTCCGCTAGATTTGCTTTTACATTTAGTAAGGAAGACAGATTTAGAAGTTCAAGAAATTCAAATATCAGAGATAACTTCAGAATATTTGTCATATTTGGAAGTTATTTCAAATTTAAACCTTGATGTTGCAGGTGATTTTTTAGTTATGGCTTCCACACTTATGCAAATTAAGGCTAGAATGCTTCATCCAGATAATGAAAAAGATTCTTCTGATGCAGATTTTGAATTAGACCAGATAAGAGTAAAACTTTTAGAATATCAAAAATATAAAGAAGTATCTAAGATACTTTCAAATAAAGAACAGCAGTATTCACAGACATATTACCGACCACAACCTATTATAGCAGAACAAGATTATGAAATAGAAGTTACGATTTTTGATCTTATAAAAAGTTTTCAAGAAGCATTAAGAACCTTACCTGAAGAAGTAAGGGAAATAATGTATAAAGAAATACCAATCGAAACAAAAATAAGGGAAATTCTTGATATATTAGAAGGAAGACAATATATCTCTTTTAATGAGATAATGAAATTACAACCTACAAGACAATCCTTAATAGTTTCATTTATGGCAATTTTGGAACTAGTAAAAAATAAACAAATAATGGCTAAACAATCAGAAGTATTTGAAGAAATAAGAATTTATAGAGTTTATAATGATGAAACAAAAAATGATAACGATATTGAATTTGATTTGCAAGATAAAAAAGAAGAGGAAGTGTTTGAACAAAAGCCGGAAAATTTACAATTAGAAACTGATGAAATTGTTGAACATAAAAATATAGATATAGAAGAAGAGGTTAATGATGGAAATTAATGAAATAAAAAAAATAATAGAATCTTTATTATTTGTTTCAGACAGGCCTTTACTTAATAGAGAGATAAAAGCAGTTATTAAAGATGAGTTATCTGAAAATGATAAAATTGAAAATATTTTACAAGAAATGCAACAAGAATATATTCAATTAAATAGAGCTTATGAATTGAAGTTTGTTGCAGATGGTTGGACATTTGCTACAAAGCCGGAATATTCTATTTGGATAAAAAAATTATTGAAAGAAAAAACAATTTTAAAATTGTCAGCATCGGCCATGGAAGTTCTTGCTATAGTAGCATATAAACAGCCTATTACTAGAGCTGAAATTGACAATATAAGAGGTGTTGATTCCGGTGGAGTAATAGATACCCTTCTTGATAGAAAATTTATAAAAATTGTTGGAAGAAAAGAAAGTTTAGGAAGACCACTTTTGTATGGTACTACACAGGAGTTTTTAAGGCATTTTGGCTTAAGTCATTTAAGCGAATTGCCAATTATAGAAAATATAAATGATGTACTAAAAAGAGATGAAGAATCAGTTCAGGAATTGCCTTTTGAAGAAAATGATAAAGAAAAAGAAGAAGATAATTTAATAGATAGTAATGAAGATGAGAAAAAAGAACCAATATCTGAGACTATTATTGAACAAGATAAAAATGAATTTGAAGATGTTTTACAAATAAAAGATGCTTCAACTTATGAGAATGAATAATTTAAAAATAAATTATTGTTTTTGTTGAATTAATATGTTATAATTCGCAGTATTACAAGAAGCATGAGTCACAATATTGCAAGAGGGTATATTGATGGCGGACAATGAACAATTAGAACAAAACAAACCAGATAGTTTAGATTTAGGCCTTTTCGTCAATAATCAATATGTAACTGTAAAAAAAATAGGTGTCGGCGGTTTTGGAACCGTTTGGCAGGCCTATGATTTTAGTTTAAGAAATTTTATTGCAATAAAAGAACTGTTGCCGGAATATGCAGAGTCAAAATTTGTAGAAATGTTCTATAAAGAAGCTCTTATCGCTAAGAATATTATTCATGATAATATTGTTAGAGTTCAGCATTTTTGGCAAGGTAGCAATGGCTCTTTTTATGTTGTTCTTGATTATGTTAGAGGTGTTGACCTTGAGACTTTAATTAAGAGATGTAATGGCATGAAAATAGTAATTCCTTGGAAATTAGCGACTCTGATTTGTATGAATGTTTTAAAAGCAATAGATTATGCAAACAGAATAGCAAGGGATTCAATCACAGGTAATTCATATGGTATAGTTTATAGAGATATTTCCCCAGGAAATGTTCTTCTGTCATTTGACGGAAATGTTAAACTTAGTGATTTTGGTATTGCAAAGACTGCCGATGAAATTAAAGATTCCATACCTCAAAAAGTAATTACCGGTAAATATCCATATATGTCCCCAGAACAGATAAAAGGTGCTTCTGATATAGATCATAGAACTGATATATTTTCTGTAGCAGTTTTATATTATGAAATGCTTACAGGACAACAACTCTATCAAGGTTCAAACGAAGAAATAAAAGCGCAAGTATTAGGTGCTAAATTCGAACCTTCTCAATTGTATAGCCCAACAATGCCAGCGGAAATAGGTGATATTATTGCAAAAGCTCTCGAAAAAGATAAAGATAAGAGATATGATAGAGCTATTGAAATGTATAGAGATATCAGGAGAGTTTTGAAAGGTGTTGAAACGGATGAATTAACAGTAGAATTATCAGATTTTATACTTAAGATCATGAGAGATGTTATGTTAAAATCTGAGAAAATGATAGAAAATGTAAAAAATTTAAATATTCAAGATATTGAAAAAAATAATAGAATACCAAAAGTTAGATGTAATGATTTTATTGTTGGGCAATCAAATGCTTCTTCTTCATCTCAAATATCTCAAGTCGATAATAATGAACAATTTACTTCTTCGCAAAATATTTCACAATCGCAGGTACGTCAATCAGTAACTTCTGAAGCTTCAAAACCTCAATCTGAAGCAAAAGGTAAAACTGTATTTGAAGAAGTCGGTGATTGGTTATTTAAAAAATTTGATGAATTGAAAAAGATAGTAATAAAACTTTTTATAGCGATTGTATTAGCATGTTTGCTTTTTGGTACTATTGATGTGTTCTTTATGCAACTTACACCATTTGGAAAAAGTATGTATTCTAAACTTTATCCTCCAGATGTTGTGATAACAACGGTTCCTGCAGGTGCAGTTGTTAGTATGAAAACGAAAGAAGGTGAAGTTATTTTAAATAATATAGCTTCAAATACGCCTATACCTGTAAGAAAAGTTATTCCAAGAACATATATTGTTACAGCTTTGAAGGAAGGTTTTAGACCTGTTCAAAGAGTTGTACAAATTGAACAAAGTGATAAATCAAGAAAAGTTAGGAAAGAAAAAATAGAAATAATGTTTGATTTTATTTTAAATGTAGATTCTTCTCCTACAGGAGCAGATGTATATATTGATGGAAATAAATTCGGTGTAACACCGTGCAAGGCTCAGTTATTAGCTGGTCCACATACTATAAAATTATCATTAGCAGGTTTTGATGATTTAGGTTCAAATGCAAAAGAAGCAAAAGAAGGGCAATGTAGTATTGATTTTACTAAAACCGCTGTTGAAGATATGTTTGTTGGTGTTGACAGAAAGTTTTGGACTTGTGAACTTAAAAACATTGATGGTGAAAATATTTTTAGTGTGAGCGGTGCTTTATTTAAAAGGGTTAAAATAGAATCTGAACCAAAAGGAATGATGGTTCATATCCAAGGAGAGTCACAACCAAGAGGCAATACTCCTTTAGATACTTCTTTAAAAGTTGGTAAATATAATATAAGATTATTAGATCCAAGTGCAAGGTATGGTGAGGCACTAAAAGAAATAGAAGTAAGTTCAAGTTCTCAGTCAGGATTATTTGTGAAAATGAATAAGATTATATCTTTTCGTGTTAAATCTAAGGAAAATCCAAACGATACATTTATAACAAAAGTAATCATTTCTAATAAAGATTATAGTGTAACTAAAGATATTTCTACATCAAAATCTATTAGAATTGCTTTACCAACAGGTGTATATAATGTTGTGTTTCAGGGAGATAACGAGTATAAAAGTTGTAAACTACAAAATGTTGATATAAATGATACAAGTGCTGTTGTTGGAGAATTAGAGTATTTAAAAGTTGCATTACAATTAAAGACAAAATCAAAAGAAACAAATGAAGTATTGCCAAATACTTATGTATGGCTGGATAAGAAATTAATTGGTAAAACTGATACTAAAGGTCTATTCAAAGAAACATTTAAACCAGGTAAATATGAGTTCAAATTAATAGCTAAAGATTACTTAGAACAGATTGTTACTATCGATTTATTATCTGGTAGAAAAAATACGACAGAAATTATAATGGTTGCTGATAAACCTGATATAATTGTTTCAACAGCTACGGCATCATCATTAATGGAAACTCAATTATCTTCTGATCAACAACAGCGTTATGTTGATACAACAAAACCTGTTGTTAAACAGAAAGTGAAAAAACCTGTTGTAGAAAAAGAACAAGCTAAAGAAAATGAAGAGATAGATGAAGACACATCCGGAGAACAACAAGTTGTTGTTTGCTTGAATTGTGGTTATGTTAATACAGCACCAAAGGGTAAAAAACTTAGATTTTGTGTAAATTGTGCAAAGCCTTTGAAGTAATATTATGGAGAATATAATGAAAAAACTAGTGTTTTTAATTAAGGG
>JAQVBD010000034.1 GCA_028690485.1 Endomicrobiaceae bacterium | reverse complement strand
GAATGGGAAAAAATGTACAGGATGTGTAAATGAAAAGTTATAATAAAATAGTTTTGTATTCTTTAAGTACATGCTTTTGGTGTGCTAAAATTAAGAAATTATTGCAAGAATTAAGTGTTGAATTTCAAGAAATTTATGTTGATTTATTAGATGAGAAAGAATTGGAAAAAATAATGTTTCATCTAAAAGCAAAAGATACTTTCCCTATATTGAAACTTGATGATAATTATATTATCGGATATGAAGAAGAGTCTATAAGAAAACTTTTTGAAAATTAATTTTCTGGGGCTATAGCTCAGTTGGGAGAGCGCTTGTATCGCATACAAGGGGTCAGGGGTTCAAATCCCCTTAGCTCCATTTTTTCTTTCCTTTTCTAATTTTATACTTCGTAGCTTGTCTAAGATCAAAAACTTTATTGTCATTAAATATTACTGATATACCTCGTTTTATTTTGTATCTTACTTGTTTTGCCTATAAATTTTCATCAAATTGGTTAAAAAAACTTTATAAAACAAAATTACTCAAAAGATATAGATATATATTGTTCAAAAAACATTTAACTTTGTAATTCATATGAAATTAAAATACAGTGATTTTCTATAGCTATTTCATTGACAATTATTAATTATAAGTGGTAAAATCTAAACATTATTCATTGATATAAATTTACAAATTATTACATTAAGGTATAGAATGAATTTGGCACCTGAAATATTATTCAAGATTGCTGGTTTCCCTGTAACAAATACAATAGTGACGACAGTCATTACAGATATTGTTATTATATCCTTGGTACTTATATTAAAGTTTACAATTTCGTTATATCCAAAAATATTTCAAAATATCATGGAATCAGTAGTTGAATATTTTTATGATTCGACAAAAGATGTTGCAGGTTCAAGGGTTAAATTTATTTATCCATGGGTTTTAACATTCTTTATTTTTATAGTTATATCTAATTTAATGGGTTTATTGCCAGGTTTTGAAACAATTAGATTCCACCCTATAGGAAATACTTCCCATGAAGGAGTTCCTTTATTTAGGACAGCAACTAGTGATTTAAATTTAACAGCAGCCTTTGCTGTTATCTCTATAGTTATGACTCATTTTTATGCTATTAAATATACAGGAGTAAAATCATATATTGGAAGGTTTGTATCTTTTCAAATATTTCCTGTATTCTTATTCGTTGGTTTTTTAGAGTTTATTGGAGAATTTACAAAAGTTATTTCTTTGGCATTCCGTCTTTTCGGTAATATTTTGGCTGGTGAAGTTGTAATGGGGACAATGTCTTCTATGGTTGCATTTGGTGTTCCTGTCCCATTTATGATGTTGGAAGTTATGGTTGCTCTTATACAGGCTGTAGTTTTTGCAATGCTTACAATGGCATTTATGAATATAATGACGGAAAAACATTAGGAGGAAGTATGACATTTACATTGACTGGTGGTATTATTATTGCAATCGGTGGTTTAGGCCCTGGTCTTGCAATCGGTATGATTGGAGCAAAAGCAGTTGAAGCGATTGGGAGAAATCCAGAAGCATCTGGTAAAATAATGGTTAATATGCTTATTGCTATGGCATTTGCAGAAGCTATTGCTATTTATTCTTTAATCTTGGCATTTACAAAGTAAACTTATGGAAATATTAAATTTATTTGGATTAGAAACAAAACTTTTTGTTGCACAAATTGTAAACTTTGTGATCCTGTTTTTTATTTTAAAGATTCTTTTGTATAAACCAATTTCACAGATGTTAGAAGAAAGAAGTAAAAAAATAAAGCAAGGTCTTGACGATGCTGAAAATGCTAAAAAAACACTTTTAAATGCTGATAATGAAAAAATCAGTATTTTAAAAGTAGCAAAAGTTAATGCAGATAAAATTTTGGAAAACACAAAAATATCTGCTGAAAATCTTAAACAAAAAACTACTGAAGATGCAAAGAAACAAGCAACAGATATTATAGATAATGCAAAAAGACTTGCAAAAGATGAATTTAATAAAGCAAGCAGACAAGTTGGTGAAATTTCTGTTGATTTATCTAAGAAGATTATTTCAAAAATTTTGTCAGAGATTTTTACAGAAGAAGAAAAAAATATAGTTTTATCTAAGGCTGTAGATAAGATTGAACATGGTGGTTATGAAAAAACTACAAATTAAACAATTTGCACAATCTATTGTTGCAAGTGGTGAAATATCCAATGATGTTGCTACATGGTTGCTTAATAATTTAACAAAAGCTGATATGAAACTGTTTGTTAAGTATTTGGCATTAGAGATAAAAGAAGTTACTGTTATTGCAAAATATGCAGGACAACCATCGGATATAGTGAAGAATAAAATTCAGAAAATATTCCAAAATAAAAATATAGTTTATGTTAGAGATGATAAAGAAATTGGTGCTGGAATAAAATTTGAATTTGGCGATTATATCCTTGACTATACAGTCTCGGCTATGATTGTAAAAATAATGAAAGGTATAAAAGAGAGCTTATGAAACCAGAAGAACTTATAAAACAAATAGAGGAAACCCTTTATTCGGTAAATATTAATCCAGAACTTGTCAATTATGGTATTGTTGAGACAGTAGGTGATGGCATTATTAAAGCGACCGGACTTTCAAGTGTTGGTTACGGCGAAGAAGTTGAATTTGAAAATAAAGCAAAAGGTCTAGTTTTAAATCTAGATGAAGATGCTGTTTATATAGTTTTATTATCAGAGGCAGAAATTACAAGAGGTATGAAAGTTTCTACTACCGGGAAAATTTTAGGTATAAATGTTTCTGATAAATTAATCGGAAGAGTAATCGATCCAATGTGTACTCCTTTAGATGAAAAGGAATTAAAAATTGATGATGGGAAACTTTATCCATTTGAAAAAATTGCAGCAGGTATTATTGAAAGAAGTCCGGTTGATAGACCAATAAAAACAGGTATTAAAGCAATTGATTCCATGATACCTATTGGCAGAGGGCAGAGAGAACTTATAATTGGTGACAGAAATACAGGAAAAACTGCTATTGCCATTGATACAATAATTAATCAAAAGAAATTAGATTTAGGTCTTAAAAGAGTTATATGTATTTATTGTGCAATTGGTCAAAAAAGATCAAACATTGCATCAATAATTGCAAAACTTAAAGATGCCGGTGCTATGGATTATACAATTGTTGTTTCTGCAACAGCTTCTGATTCTGCATCATTGCAATATATTGCCCCTTTTGCAGCTTGTGCAATTGGTGAATATTTTATGGAAAAAGGTGAAGATGTTTTGGTGGTTTATGATGATTTAACAAAACATGCATGGGCATATAGACAACTTTCATTGTTGTTAAGAAAACCGGCAGGTAGAGAAGCATATCCTGGAGATATCTTTTACTTGCATTCAAGATTGCTAGAACGAGCAGTAAGACTTTCAGATAAAAATGGTGGAGGAACACTTACAGCGTTACCTATTATTGAAACTCAAGGTAATGATGTATCTGCATATATTCCAACAAATGTTATATCTATTACTGATGGACAAATTTATCTTGAAGGGGACTTATTTAATGCAGGTGTAAGACCGGCATTAAATGTAGGTTTATCAGTTTCAAGAGTAGGTGGAGCTGCACAGACTAAACCAATGAAACAACTTGCAGGTCCTGTTCGTCTTGAATTATCACAATTTAGAGAACTCCAAAGTTTTGCACAGTTTGGAAGTGATTTGGATGATGAAACATTGAAGAAAATTAATAGAGGTAGAGTTTTGACTGAAATTTTAAAACAGCCTCAATATAGGCCTTATGATGAAGCAGCTGAAATAATAGCGATATATTCTGCAACTTCCGGATGTCTTGATGATGTTGCAATAGAAAATGTTATGGATGTAGAAAGTAAGATTATCGAATTTATAAAATTAAATAATAAAGATTTAGTCGCAAAAATTTCCGGTAACAAAAAGTTAGATGATATAACTTTATCAGAATTAAAAAATGCTATATCAGAATTTAGAAAAACATTAATTTAGCGGGAACTTAATAATGGCTGAAAGTTTACAACAAATAAAAAAAAGAATTAAGAGTGCAGATAGCATAGCTCAGATATCAAAAGCTATGGAAATGATTGCTGCATCGAAAATCAAAAAAGCACAAAATGCTGTTGAAAAAAACAGACCTTATGCTGAAAGAGTAAAATATATCGTTCAGAAAATTCTAGCAGAAAATAACAACAATACTTTAAATTCTTCTTTTGTTGAATTGAAAAAGAAGAATATAAATAACAAATTAGTTTACGTTGTTTCTCCTGATAAGGGTTTGTGTGGCGGTCTTTTAGCAAATATTTTCAAGCAAGTTTTTCATAATGTTTCAAAACAAGATTATGTTGTTGCTATTGGGAAAAAAGCACAGGTGTTTTGTGTTAAAAATGGTTTTAACGTAGTAGCTTCTTTTAATATGGGGACTCTTTTCCCGAAGTATGCAGATATTTTCCCTATGTTAAAGATTATTCAAGAATTTTATCAAGGTAATAAAATATCTTCTGTTGAAGTTATATATACTTACTTCAAAAATCGTTTAGTTCAAGAGTCAACTTTAAAGGTGTTAGCGCCTATACAAAAGGATGAAAATTTTGTAAATAAAGGTGATCATGTTTTTGAACCATCTTCATCTGAAGTTTTAGATAGTTTAATTCCGTATTATTTTGAAGTTATTTTCTATGATATATTGATGAATGCTTATGCCAGTGAGCAGGCTGCAAGAATGGCTTCTATGAGTAATGCAAAAGAAAATGCTCACGAAATATCATCTTCATTAACTATGATTTATAATAAATCTAGACAAGAAAAGATTACGAATGAAATATTAGATTTAGCTAATGGTCAAATTAAGAGTATGATTTAAAAATTGTAAAGGAATAGAAAATGGTAAAAGACAATTTTAAAAAAGGTGAAGGTTTTGTTATTAGAGTTCAAGGTCCTGTTGTTGATTTAAGATTTAAAGATGAAACACCAGATATATATGAGGCTCTAACTATTGTAAATAAAGATGGTTCAGAACTTGTTTTAGAAACAATGTTTCAAATGGATAATTTTGAAGTAAGAACAATTGCATTAGGCTCTACAGATGGATTGAAAAGAGGAGAGAAAGTTCTAAGAACGAATGCTCCTATTTCTGTTCCTGTTGGCGAAAAAACATTAGGCAGAATATTTAATGTTTTAGGTAATGCAATTGATGGATTAGGGCCAATTGAGACTAAAGAGTATTCTCCTATTCATAAGCCATCACCAACCCTTGCTGAACAAAAAACAACACCTGAAGTATTAGAAACAGGTATAAAAGTTATAGATTTAATTTCACCTTTTACAAAAGGTGGGAAGATTGGTATATTTGGCGGAGCAGGTGTAGGAAAAACGGTTATTGTTAAGGAACTTATCAGAAATATAGCTATGGAACATGACGGACATTCAGTGTTTGCTGGCGTAGGCGAAAGAACTAGAGAAGGAACGGATTTATGGATGGAGATGAAAGAATCAAATGTTTTAGATAAGACTGTTCTTGTTTTTGGACAAATGAACGAACCTCCTGGAAGCAGAATGAGAGTTGCTTTGACAGGTTTAACAATGGCAGAGCATTTTAGAGACCAAAAAGGCGAAGATGTTCTTCTTTTTATAGATAATATTTATAGATTTGCCCAAGCTGGCAGTGAAGTTTCTGCTTTATTAGGAAGAATGTCATCAGCTGTAGGCTATCAACCAAATCTTGCACAAGATATGGGCGAACTTCAAGAAAGAATAGCTTCAACAAATAAAGGTTCTGTTACATCGGTACAAGCTATTTATGTTCCTGCAGATGATTACACTGATCCTGCCCCTGTAACAATATTTTCACATTTAGATGCAACTATTACATTGGACAGAGCAATCGTTGAACAAGGTCTTTATCCGGCTGTTAACCCTCTGACATCATCATCAAGATTGCTTGATCCAAATAATGTTGGTCAAGAACACTATGATGTTGCGATGAATGTTAAAAAAATTCTTCAGAAGTATAAAGATTTGCAAGATATTATTGCAATTTTGGGTATAGATGAATTATCAGATGAAGATAAATTAATTGTTTCTAGAGCAAGAAAAATTCAAAAATTCCTGACTCAACCTATGTTTGTTGCTGAAACTTTTACCGGTTTTGATGGTAAATATGTAAAATTAGAAGATACTATCAAAGGTTTTAAAGAAATAATTGAAGGTAAATATGATAATATATCAGAACAAAATTTTTATATGGTAGGAACAATAGAAGAGGTTGTTAAAAGGGCTTCTAAATGATAAATACTTTCAAGTTAGACATTTTATCTCCGGAAGGTTCTATTTTTAGCGGACAAGTTACACTTGCAAATTGTCCGACACTTTCTGGGCAGATAACAATACTTGCCGGTCATACTTCTCTTATTACAAAACTTTCAAGTGGTGAAGTTGAAATAGAGCAAGATGGGGAAAGAAAGTTTATAGCAATTATGGGCGGGTTCTTAGAAGTTTCTGAAAATGTAGTTAGTATTATTGCTGATTTTGCTATAAGATCTGATGAAATTGATGAACAAAAAATTCAGGAAGCAAAAAAGTATGCAGAAGATCAATTAAAGAAAAAAGATAAGATTTCTTCTGAAATTGCAGAACATGATTTACAAAAAGCAGTTTTAGAACTTAAAGTTTTTGAACATAGGAAAAAAAATAAATCCAAAGGGGTAAAATATTGAAAAACATTTCTATATATTTTTCAATTCTGATTATATCGATTTTTATGTCAGCCTGTTCTTCTGCACAAAAACAAGATGTTATAGTTGAGTCAAATACATCAATGACAGTTACAGAAAAGGGAGATGAAGTTGCTAGTGAAACTATGGTTTTTGTCGAAAAAAGATTGGTTGCTGTTTCTGATGGGAAGCCAAAGGAATATGAATATATATTGAATGATAAAATTATTGCTAAAGAAACTTTAAATGATAAAAGTGAAGTTGTTTCTTTTGTTGGAGAAATGCCAAACGGTTTAGTTAAACAATATGATATGGAAAAAAAATTAATGGCAGAGATGAACTATAATGCCGGTAAACTTGAAGGTGTAAACAAATCTTATTATCCTAATGGTCAATTAGCTTTTGTAAAAAATTATAAAAATGGTCTTTTAGATGGTCAAGTAAGAGAATTTTATGATAACACTAACAAAAAAATAGAGGCATCTTATAAAGATGGACTTTTAAATGGAACACTAAAAAAATATTCTGCTACAGGAACATATATCTCTTCTGCTCAATATAGTGATGGAGAGCTAGATGGAACATATAAGGAATATTATGTTACAGGTGCACCTAGAATAGAAATAGAATATTATAGAGGGAAAAAAGAAGGATATAGCAAAGAATATCATCCAAACGGCACATTGAAATATCAATATAATTATTCACAAGGTTTACTGCAAGGTGACTCCAAAATTTATTATGAAGATGGATCTATAAACAAAATTGAAAAATATAAAGATAATAAATTAAATGGTGACACAAAAATTTATAGTAATAATAATTCAGAAATACCAATGTATGTTGATACATATGCGAATGGTAAAAAAATAATGAGAAGAGCTTTTAGTGGCAAAGGCGAGCAAATTTTTAAAATAAGATATTAAAATAAAAGGGGTTATTTATGTCAGGGCATAATAAATGGGCCAGTATTAAACACAAAAAAGCTGCAACCGATTCAAAGAGAGGAAAAGTTTTTACAAAAATAATTAGAGAAATGGTTGTTGCTGCAAGAGAAGGCGGCGGCATTATTGAAAATAATGCAAGATTAAGAAAGGCTGTTACAGATGCAAGAGAAGCTAATATGCCTCAAGATAATATAAAAAAAGCTATCCAAAGAGGAACTGGTGAAATTCCGGGTGCAGTTTATGAAGAAATAACTTATGAAGGTTATGGTCCGGCAGGAGTTGCTTTAATAGTAGAAACAACTACAGATAATAAAAATAGAACAGCATCGGATATAAGAAAAATATTTTCAAAGCATTCAGGTAGTATGGGCGAAACAGGTTGTGTAGGTTGGATGTTTACAAGAAAAGGTTTTATTTCTTTAGATAAATCTGTTAGTGATGAAGATACAATAATGACATTAGCTCTTGAAAATGGAGCAGATGATTTTATTGCTGAAGATGATGTTTATGAAATTTATACAAAAGTTGAAGATTTGGAAACTGTTAAAAATGCTCTTACAGCAAAAAATATGGAGATAGCTGAATCAGAAATATCGATGATACCACAAACTTATGTAAAACTTGAAGGAGCTAATGCAGAACATATGTTAAAGTTAATGGATGAATTAGAAGAATATGATGATGTAAAAAATGTTTTTGCTAATTTTGATATTTCTAAAGAAGATATGGAAAAGTTTGGAGCATAATGATAGTTTTAGGAATAGATCCGGGTCTATCTATGGCAGGTTGGGGGGTGGTATCTAAAGGTCAAAAAGATAGAATAGTACCTTTAGATTATGGTTGTATTAAAACATATCCAACGACTTGTTTAGCAGAAAGGCTTAAATTTCTTTATACTGAAATTCAAACTATTATTTTTAAATATAAGCCGGAAGTTGTTGCAATAGAAGAAATATTTTTTTTAAAAGGTTCAAAAGTTATAGCAACAGTTGGTCAAGCAAGAGGCGCTTTAATATCATCTGTTGCTATGAATAATATTCCGGTATTTGAGTACAATCCAAGAAGTATTAAACTAGCATTAACCGGCTATGGTTCAGCTGATAAACATCAAATGCAACATATGGTAAAATCAATTTTAGGATTGAAAGAAATTCCCAAACCAGATGATGCTGCTGATGCTCTTGCAATGGCAATTTGTCATTTAAATACAAATCGTTACTAAAATATACTATGGTATTAACCTTTTATTGAAAAAATCAAATATTATTTCATTTATTTGCTATAATACAACGCATTATGGATAATGTAAAAGAACATTTTGAAAATGAAGCAGAAATATTTGATAATATTATTATCAAAATAATACCGTATTATATAGAAATGATAGATGCTCTTTTAAGTGCTATTTCTTTTGATAAAACCCAAAAAATTAATGTATTAGATTTAGGATGTGGAACAGGGAATTTATCTAAAAGAATTTTAGATAAATATACTAATGCCAATATTGTATGTGTTGATATTTCACAAAATATGATTAACATAGCACGACAAAAGTTAGCTGACTATAAGAATGTTGAATTTGTTGTCGGTGATATAGAAGAAATCGAATTTAAAGATAAATACGACCTTGTTGTCTCGTCATTAGTTTTACACCATTTAGTAACTGATGATAGAAAAAAGAACTTTTATAAAAGAATTTTTAATATGCTGAATGAAAATGGTATTTTTGTAAATGCTGATGTGGTCATTGGTACATCAAAATTTTTGCAAGACATAAATATAAGTTCTTGGATTAAATATATGCAAAAGTCTTGTTCAGATGAAGAGATATTTTCTAAATGGCTTAAAGCATATGAACAAGAAGACAGACCATCAAAACTTATACATCAAATAGAATGGCTAAAAGAAATAGGCTTTCATAATGTTGATATAATATGGAAATATTATAATTTTGCAGTATTTACAGGCATAAAAAAATAAAGAGTGGTGTATTATGGAAATATTATTAATTTTTAAATTAGTTTTTTTAGGAGTAATTGAAGGTTTAACTGAGTTTTTACCAATATCTTCAACCGGTCATTTAATAGTTTTTGCAGATCTTATCAATTTCAATAATGATGTTGCAACATTATTTGAGATAGTTATACAACTTGGAGCAATATTGGCAGTTGTATGGCTTTATAGAGAAAAAATATTAAGTTTAATTTATACTATATTTTCTGATAAAAAATCTTTTTCTTTTGCAATAAATTTATTAATAGCATTTTTACCTGCATCAATTATAGGTTTCTTTTTTCACAGTGCTATAAAACAATATCTCTTTAATCCTATAACGGTAGCTATTGCTCTTATTATCGGAGGAATTATAATAATATATATTGAAAATAAAAAAATTAAAGAAACAACATTGGAAGCATTTGATATTAATAAAAAATCTGCATTAATAGTTGGGTTGTCCCAGGTATTATCACTTATTCCTGGTGTTTCAAGAGCAGGAGCAACTATAATGGGTGGAGTTTGTTCAGGCTTATCAAGAAAGGCATCTGCTGAATTTTCTTTTTTTCTTGCTATTCCGATAATGTTTGCGGCATCTTTTTATGATTTATATAAAAATGTTAATATACTAAATTTGGAATCAATTTTAATTATAGCAGTAGGCTTTGTTAGTGCTTTTATATCAGCTTTAGTTGTGATTAAATGGTTTATTAAATTTATATCATCTAATAACTTTAAAATATTTGGTTGGTATAGAATTATTTTTGGAGTATTATTATTGTTATTTTATTGTTTTATAAAAGGTTAAATTTATGAAAAAAATTTTCGGATATCCTGCACAGTTTATGAGGCAAATTTATGATTGGACTATAAATTGGTCAAAGACGAAATATGCAGAGTATGCTTTATTTTGTATATCTTTTGCAGAAAGTTCTTTTTTCCCTGTACCTCCAGATGTTTTACTTATTCCTATGGTGATAGCTGACAGAAAAAAATGGTTTAGAATAGCTTTAATATGTTCGATTGCTTCTGTTTTAGGATCATTATTAGGATACTTTATAGGTTATGCATTGTTTGAACTTGTTGGCGCAAAAATTGTAGAAATGTATAATTTACAAGCAGTTGTCACAATGCTTAGTGAAAAGTATTCAGAGCATGCTTTTTTAACTGTTTTTACAGCAGCCTTTACTCCAATTCCTTTTAAAGCAATAACAATAACTGCCGGACTTTTTAAAATATCTATTCTTTCTTTGTTTATTGGTTCTGCTATCGGAAGATCTGCAAGATTTTTTTTAGTAGCAGGTCTTATTAGAATTTATGGTGCAAAGATTCAAACTTTTATAGAAAAATATTTTAATTTGCTTACTATACTCTTTTTAATATTGCTAATTGGTGGATTCATTTTACTAAAATTTATTGCTGAGTAAATATTATTTAGAAATATAAGTTGGAGCATTTTTTGGAGTAAAACCTTTTTTTACCTTATGATAATAATCATAAGTCATTGTTTGATTATCATTTAATACGACAGAATTGTTTACTTTGCATAAAAATAAAGTATGTGTGTTTATATCTAAACTAGATATAATATCTGTTTCAAAATAAGCATTTGCAAATGTTGTTACAATAGGTATTTTATTTACATTTTTTATAACATTAACTTCTGAGAATTTATCAAAGTCTCTTGAACTTCTAAATCCAAATTTTCCTATAAATTCAAAAGTTGCATCTTCTGTTAAACAAGAAATAACAGCTTTTTTACTGTTTTCTAATAGAAAATGAGTGTTATTTTGTTTAGATATACTGATAGTGATTGTTGCTGGAATAGAGGTAACTTGAAAAACTGTATTTGATATTTGCCCTCCAATTTTGTCATTGAAAGAAGAAGTTACAATAAACATTCCATAAGGTATTTTTGCAAATGCTAAATTATCCATTGATGTTCTCTCTTATTTGAATATTCCGCCTGTTTGCATACACCACATTAATAAATCCATATGAGACATCGGAATTTTTAATTTTTTACAAAAAATTTTCATTTTTTCTTCAATTTCTAAATATTTTTTTGGAGTTAAAGTTTGAGGAATTTCGTCAATAGCTTCAAAAAATTTAAGGTTTTTTAATATATGTCTATCGAGTATTGCTAAATCTAATCCAAGTCCAATATTTCTTAAAAAATGGCTGGCTTCTTTATAGCCAATACCTTTAATATTCTCTATCAACCATTGCCTTAATTCAATGGAACTTTTAAATGAAGATATTTTTTCCTTTATGGATATTTTGTTATTTACAGTAAATTTATCTCTGGCTTCTACTAAATATTTTGCTTTGTTGTTATGAAAACGAACATTATTTATATTATCTGATATTTCTTTTGCAGATCCTCTAAGGAGTAAATTTTTATCATGTAATATGTTAACAGCTTTCCAACATGAAATTGCTTTTGATTGAGGTGTAAATAAACAAAAAGCAAGTTCAGCAAAAATAGCTTCTTCTGAACCTGTTTTAAAAACATTGTTAAAATGATTAACTCTTTGAGATATCTTATTTTTTGCAGATTTCCAAAAAAACACAAAATCATCTAGACTATTTGGCTTTTTAACAGCAAAATCAATAGTTAGAAAATCTATTTTTATAATCATAATAGAAAGTTGAGCGCCCCCAAGGAGAATTGAACTCCTGCTGCATGATTGAAAATCATGTGTCCTAACCCCTAGACGATGGGGGCAAAAA
>JAQVBD010000116.1 GCA_028690485.1 Endomicrobiaceae bacterium | reverse complement strand
ATAGAAAAGTCTGGTGGATATGCAAACACGGTCACGAATGGTATGCTTCTGTCGCTAGTCGAACAAATATGCAGAGTGGTTGTCCCGTTTGTGCGAGATTAGCAACAGTCTCTTATCCTGAATCTATTGTGTCCTATTACATACAATCTCTGGACACACCCTGTATTCTGCAAGCAAGTAATGCTTCTATTCCTCAGTTGGAAAATATGAGTGTAGATTTGTATCTTCCTGCTTATAATTTAGCTATTGAATACGACGGTTCTTTTTACCATCCAGAAGGAATTGAACGTAAATCACGTGATTATAAAAAAGATGCGGTATTGATGTCATCAGGTATTAACTTAATACGTATTCGTGATGATGTTATGTTAAAGAAACCTTTTACTTGCACCCACTTGAAACATTATGTTTCATATCGGTATTCTTGTGAAAATCAGGATCATGAAAACTTGAAATTTGTGGTTCAGGATATCATTACGAATCAGTTGCATCTCCCTAACAAACTCGATTTCGATTTGGTGCGTGACAATAATGAAATTAATAAAATCAAAGATTGTATGAACCAGTCAGTCAATATACAAATATCAAAATGATGTATCGAAACTTATATATGTTATCCAATACAATATATAGTATTCTAAAATTAAAAAAAGGCATAAAAATGAATGTAGATAAATGCAAAACATGTAATTATTGTAGTGATAAAATTCGTAAAGGGCCGCTTATTGCATCTCATAGATATACTTGCCTATTGGGTAGTATATGTAACTGCGAAGACGTCCCATTAGACAGATGTCGATATTCAAAAGATTACGCAAAGTTTGATTGATACGATGTAGGAAGTAAAAAACAACTTAGAAGTAAAAGAGGGACTTCTCGATATAGTCTGGGACGCCAAAGAAGATAGTGATTTGACATATGTTGAATTCGCATTAATTAGATCCGTTAAAGAATTTGCATCATTAACGAATTAAAACCAAGTTAATAAAATTAAACAGATAACTGAGAAACAATAAATAAATTGCAATCCATGAGAAATGATCAACTATATATACTTTTGAAACTAATGATATTATAATGAATGTATTATCCCTTTTCGATGGTATTTCTTGTGGTCATTTGGCATTTGAACGTGCAAATATTACAGTAGATAATTATTATGCTTCTGAAATTGACAAATCTGCAATCGGCATTACTCAGAAAAATTATCCAAATACAATCCAACTTGGAGATGTATCTGATATTGATTTTACACAATTTATTGACAAAATCGATATTGTTATTGGTGGAAGTCCCTGTCAGGATTTAAGTATTGCAAATAATAATCGTAAAGGTTTGGATGGTTGTAAATCTGGTTTATTTTGGAAATATGCGGAAGCTGTTATTACCATCAAACCTAAGTATTTTTTATTAGAAAATGTTGCAAGTATGAGTGCTGAAAATCGCGATATTATCAGCAAAACACTTGGAGTTGAACCGATTTTTATTAATTCAAATCTCGTATCTGCACAAAATAGAAAACGTTTGTATTGGACGAATATTCCGAATATTACTATTCCAGAAAATAAAAATATTAAATTATCCGATATTTTAGAATGTGACCAAGATTTGTCGAATATGCTTTATTATATTGAAGTTGATGATAAAAATCGTCGTAAAATTAAACCATATCCATATGCAGGATGTGCATTTAGAACTAGATTAGATGAAACTGGTAAATATAAACGATTGGAAATTAATAAAGATGAAGAAAAATCGAATGCATTGACTACAATTTCTACAGACAGTATGGTATGTGAATATTTAACGGTATATGAAGCGACTAAAAAAGGTTATTTTCATGTAAAACCTGGTGAATGCGTAGATTTGTCTATTGTTAATTCAAAGACACGTCGTGGTAGATCGATGATTGAAAAAGCAAATTGTCTTATGTCAGTTGATCCAAATTTTTATCGATATCTGGGTATTGATGAAAATACAAATTTACAAGTTATACGTAAATTTACCCCAATTGAATGTGAAAGATTGCAAACTTTACCAGACAATTATACAAATGGATTGCGTAATTCAAAACGATATAAAATTATTGGAAATGGATGGACTGTGGATGTCATTGCACATATTTTTAAACATATGATTTTAAATTAACATTTATTTCATTAAAAATGTTTTATAAAAAATTAATGGTTTAGATATAAGATTTTGGTTTTAATGAAATTGTTTGTTTGCCCTTTGGGGTCAAAATGAAGTATCTAACAATTACATAATAGGTTGAATCGTAATTTGGAACAAGCCATTTGTAACCAATTCCGTATTTCCCATTATATGGAACGACGGTTCCAGTTCCTTTTCTAGATTCATAACCGCGGTTTAATGATTCTTTGACTTGAACCACTTTCCCTTCAGAAACTAATTTTTTTAATTCGTTTACTGTGATTTTCGAAGGATACTTTTTTTCTTTTTCTGGATCATAGAGGCGTTTAGTTTTCATCGTCTTGCTATATCTGTAAATTGGCATACATATTACATATGTGTATTCTATATATTTAAATGTTATTATCAATTTTATAATCACTGTAATTATAGATATGTATAAATAGTATTATATCTATTAATATAATATGAAAGAATTGAAGAAGTATATCTTTGACTTTAAAGATTATTTTTTAGATTTTGTATGCGATGTTCTAGCTATATTATTACATGTTTTGGTTTTATTTGCAATATATGAACTTTTGATT